>JAZNOQ010000104.1:0-10520 GCA_045589215.1 Eubacteriales bacterium | reverse complement strand
AACACGTTGAAAAAACGCTGAGATTTATGGCTTTGCACAGAGGACTGCTTGGCGGATTCCCTAAAAAAGTCGACGCGCCTTGATGGATCAGGCAGCTGTGGTGTGTGAAGGGGGTGATTTTTTCCTTCGGGGGGGATTTTTTTGCAAAGAATGGAAAAATCCCTTGCAATGACCGAATGTTTATGGTATATTAAAAACAGGAAAAGTGAGGAGGACATAATATGAAGCCTACGTATTATCTTGCCGTGGATATCGGCGCGTCGAGCGGACGGCATATCCTCGGGCATATGGAGGGAGACCGACTGATCCTTGAGGAGATCTATCGTTTTCCGAACGGTATGCAAAAAAAGAACGGTCATCTCGTTTGGGAGATCGACGCGCTCGTCGGTCACGTCAAAAAGGGGATGAAGGCCTGTGCCGATGCGGGGAAGATCCCGACCTTTATGGGGATCGACACCTGGGGCGTTGATTTCATCCTTCTCGACAAGAACGGAAAGAGGCTTGGAGACGCGGTCGGATACCGTGACAGCCGTACCGAAGGAATGGACACCGTCGTTTCGAGAACGATTCCCGAAAGCGAGCTTTACGCGCGAACGGGCATACAGAAGCAGCTCTTCAACACGGTCTATCAGCTCGTTGCACTCAGGGAGCAGGAGCCCTCGCTGCTCGAAGCGGCAGAGGATCTTCTGATGGTTCCCGATTACCTGAATTATTGTCTGACGGGCAAAAAGGTGAACGAATACACCGAGGCGACAACGGGGCAGCTCGTGAACGCCGAGACGGGGGATTGGGATCTTGAGCTGTTTGAGCGTCTTTCGATCCCGACAAGGATCCTCGGAGAGCTTCGCCCTGCGGGAAGTGTTCTCGGCACACTCCTTCCCGAGGTCAAGGAGGAGGTCGGCTACGATCTGACCGTAATGCTGCCCGCTACGCACGATACGGGCTCTGCGGTGCTTGCCGTTCCGACGAATTCGGACGACGTGATCTACATCTCCTCGGGCACTTGGTCGCTGATGGGCATTGAACGGCTCACGCCCGATACCTCATCGCGCTCGCAGGAGCATAATTTTACGAATGAGGGCGGCTATGCGAAGCGCTACCGTTATCTCAAGAATATTATGGGGCTTTGGATCATTCAGTCGATCAAGAAGGAGCTTGGGACATACAGCTTCCCCGAGCTGTCCGATATGGCAAAGAAGGGAACGCCCTCGTGTCTTGACGTCGACGATCCCCGACTCCTTGCGCCCGACTCAATGATCGAGGCGGTGAAGACAGTCGCGGGAAAAGAGGATATGCCGATCGAGGACGTGCTTGCGTCGGTCTACCACGGACTTGCGTCGATCTATGCGAAGACTGCGCGTGAGATCGAAGAGATGACGGGGAAGCAGTACCCTGCGATCCACATCATCGGCGGCGGCTGCCGTGACGATTATCTATCCCATCTGACCGCCGAAAAGAGCGGGAAGCGCGTATTCGCGGGTCCCGTCGAGGCGACTGCGATCGGTAATATCCTCGCACAGATGCTCGGACAGGGTGTTTTCGCTTCGATTTCTGAGGCGAGAGAGTGCGTTGCGCGTTCGTTTGACGTAGAGGAAAAGAAGTGAATGCGAGGCTCTGCCTCGCGCTCCGCTTGAAAACTTTTTGAAAAAAGTTTTCAAAACTTTCAAAAACTTTTCCTGTGAAGGAGAAGGTTTTGAGTATTTTAATCAATGGAATTTAATTCTGAAAGGAAGAACAGATATGAATACGGTATATGAAGAAGCAAGAGCACGCTATGCGAAGATCGGCGTTGACACCGAGAAGGCTCTTGAAGCACTGAAGGAGTTTTCGATCTCGATCCACTGCTGGCAGGGTGACGACGTCATCGGCTTTGATCACGACGGCGCGCTCACGGGTGGTATTCAGACGACGGGCAATTATCCCGGAAAGGCAAATACCCCTGCAGAGCTCATGCAGGACATCGAAAAGGTGCTGACACTCGTCGGCGGCAAGCACAAGCTGAATCTGCACGCCTGCTATGCGATCTTTGAAGACGGATATGCCGACAGAGACGCGCTTGAGCCGAAGCACTTCCGCCGCTGGGTCGAGTTTGCGAAGAAGCACGGAATGGGCATTGATTTTAACCCCACCTTCTTCTCGCATCCGAAGGCGGCAGAATTCTCGCTCTCCTCGCCCGATGAAGAGATCCGCGCGTTCTGGGTACGCCACGGACAGTGCTGCATCCGCATTGCACAGTATTTCGCTGAGGAAACGGGTGTTCCCTGTGTGATCAACTTCTGGATCCCCGACGGCTATAAGGATACGCCCGCAGACCGCATCGGCCCGCGCGCACGCTTCAAGAAGTCGATGGACGAGATCCTTGCGATCCCCTATGACAAGTCGAAGGTCTACGTCACCCTCGAATCGAAGGTGTTTGGCATCGGGATGGAATCCTACACGGTCGGAAGCGGTGAGTTCTGTATGAGCTACGCGATCGAAAAGGGAATTACGCCTCTGATGGATACGGGACACTATCATCCGACCGAGGTGGTTTCGGATAAGATCTCTGCAATGCTGCTGTTTGCCGACAAGATCGCACTGCACGTGTCCCGCCCCGTTCGTTGGGACTCCGATCACGTCGTGCGTTACGATGACGAGACGCGCGAGATCGCGAAGGAGATCGTAGCATCGGGCAGAGCGGATGATATCGCGATCGCGCTCGACTTCTTCGACGCGAGCATCAACCGCATCGCGGCTTGGACGATCGGTATCCGCAATTTCCGCAAAGCACTGCTGTCGGCTCTCCTCACGCCGAACGAGGCGTTGAAGGAGCTTCAGAACAGCGGCAGAATGACCGAGCTTCTCGCACTTCAGGAGGAGTACAAGACCTATCCCTTCGGTGCGGTCTGGGAGGAATTCTGTAGGCGCGCGGGCGTTCCTGTGGATGAAGCATGGATCTCGGACGTGCTCGCATACGAGAAGGACGTCCTCTCGAAGCGTGTGTAAGCGTAACATTTTAAGTACATATAAGGAGAACGAAAAATGAGAGTTTTGGATTCTGAATTTTGCAAGGAATATACGACGATGGCGGACGACTCGTGGAATCTCGGTTACCACGAGCGCAACGGCGGCAATTTTACGTACAGACTGAAAAGGGAAGAGGTTGAATCGGTAAGGGACGATCTCTCCTTTGACCGTGAATGGCTTGAGATCGGCACCGACGTGCCGAGCCTCGCGGGCGAATTCTTTATGGTGACGGGATCGGGCAAGTTCTTCCGTTGGGTCAAGGAAAAGACCGAGGACACCTGCGCGATCATCGAGATCGACGGGACGGGCACGAAGTACCGTATCGTTTGGGGACTTGTAAACGGCGGTAAGCCGACCTCCGAGCTTCCGACGCACCTGATGAATCACGAGGTCAAGATGCTTGCGACGAACGGTGCGCACCGCATCATCTTCCATTGCCACCCCGTCAATCTGATCGCGCTGACCTTCGTCGTTCCGATGACCGATGCCGACGTTACGCGTGCGCTCTGGGAGTCGATGACCGAATGCCCCGTGATCTTCCCCGCAGGCGTGGGCGCTCTGCCGTGGATGGTTTGCGGCGGCCGTGAGATCGCTGTCGCTTCTGCCGAGAAGATGAAGCAGTATGATCTCGTTGTTTGGGCGCATCACGGTATTTTTGCATCCGCCGACACCTTTGACAACGCGATGGGACTTGTCCACTGCGTCGAAAAGAGCGCGGAGATCTATATGAAGGTGCACGCTGTGACCGACAAGAAGGTGCAGACCATCACGAAGGAGAATTTCCTTGACCTCGCGAAGGCATTCGGATTTACCATCAACGAAAAATTCCTGAAGTGATCGGTCCCTCTTGACAAATGCTTCTTCCGGGGGTATAATAAGGGTATCGCCGTATGGTGTGTCCTACTTATAGCATAGAGGAAAGGAATTATATCAGATATGGAAACAACTCTTGTGATTATGGCTGCGGGGATCGGCAGTCGCTTTGGCGGCGGGATCAAGCAGCTCACGCCGATCGGCCCTTCGGGTGAGATCATTATGGATTATTCGATCCACGACGCAGTAGAGGCGGGCTTTGACCGCATTCTCTTTATCATTCGTCACGATCTTGAGGCGGACTTCCGCGAGATCATCGGTGACAGACTTGAAAAGCTCTTCCCCGGGAAGATCAGCTACGCCTTCCAGGAGGGCGACGATCTGCCCGAGGGCTTCACGAAGCCTGCAGATCGCACGAAGCCGTGGGGAACGGGACACGCAGTGCTTGCTTGCCGCGGCGTGCTTGAGACGCCTGCGCTCGTGATCAATGCGGACGATTACTACGGCAAGGACGGATTTGTGAAGATGCACGAGTTTCTCGTGTCGGAGAAGTCCTCGCGGAACGGCGTCTTGAACATCGCGATGCCCGGATTTATCCTTGAGAATACGCTGTCCGATAACGGCGGTGTAACGAGAGGCGTATGCTGTGTGAACGAGGAGGGCTATCTCACGGGTATCGTCGAAACCTCGAACATTCAGAAGGGTGAAGACGGCGGCGCATTCGTTGAGGAAAACGGATGTGTCAGAAAGATGGCGCCCGGAACGCCCGTTTCGATGAATATGTGGGCGATCACGCCGGAGTTTCTTCCTGTTTTGGAGGAGGAATTCAAGATCTTCCTCGCATCCCTCAAGGAGGGGGACCTGAAGAGCGAGTATCTCTTGCCCGGTGTGATCGGCGAGCTCGTCTCCGATGGACGCGCGACCGTTAAGGTCCTTCCGTGTGCCGACAAGTGGTTCGGCGTAACCTATAAGGAGGACCGCGAGAGTGTTGTTGCGAGCATTCGCGCACTTGTGGACAGCGGCGTTTATCCGTCGCCTCTTTTCGGCTGATCATTGAATAAAAAGCGGTTGCTCGCTATCGTGGGCAACTGCTTTTTTATCCCTGCTATGGAGATGTGTGCGAAAAAATTCGGATTTTTCGGGAATGGAAGAAAAAACTTCGGAAAAGTTCAAAAAAATTGCTTGACTTCCCGCCGTCTAAATGTTATAATATATGCTAAATAAAAATACCCTTCTGCCGAAGCCGAAAGCGGCTTATTATAAGGTAGGCTGAAACGTAAGAATGAAAGGATAACGCATCATGGCAACTTATTTTACCGAACCGTCCCATACCTTCAACGAATATCTCCTGGTTCCCGGTTACTCCTCAAGTGAGTGCATTCCCACGAATGTCTCCCTGAAGACCCCCCTTGTCAGATTTAAGAAGGGTGAGGAGCCCGCAATTCAGATGAATATTCCGATGGTCTCTGCGATCATGCAGTCGGTTTCGAACGATACGCTTGCGATCGCACTTGCGCGTGAGGGCGGCGTTTCCTTCATTTACGGCTCGCAGTCGATCGAGGCAGAGGCGGAAATGGTCGCACGTGTCAAGGGCTATAAGGCAGGCTTTGTCAAGAGTGACTCGAACCTGCGTCCCGATCAGACGCTTGCGGACGTGCTTGATCTTAAGGCACAGACCGGTCACTCGACCGTTGCGATCACCGATGACGGAACCGCAGAGGGCAGGCTCGTCGGTATCGTTACGGGTCGCGACTACCGCGTCAGCCGTATGGAGCCCACCGATAAGATCGCGGACTTTATGACGCCTCTTTCGAAGCTCATCACCGCTCCCGAGGGCACCTCGCTGAAGGAAGCGAACAACATCATCTGGGATCACAAGCTGAACTCTCTGCCGATCGTATCCGCAGAAGGTAAGCTGAGGTATTTCGTTTTCCGTAAGGATTACGATGATCATAAGAACAATCCGCTCGAGCTTCTTGACGCAAAGAAGCGCTACATCGTCGGTGCGGGCATCAATACGCGTGACTATGCCGAGCGTATTCCCGCTCTGCTTGCGGCAGGTGCGGACGTGCTTTGTATCGACTCCTCCGAGGGCTACTCCGAATGGCAGAAGCGCACGCTCGCGTGGGTTCGTGAAAACTACGGCGACAGCGTGAAGGTCGGTGCGGGTAACGTCGTTGACGCAGAAGGATTCCGCTTCCTCGCAGACTGCGGTGCGGACTTCATCAAGGTCGGCATCGGCGGCGGCTCGATCTGTATTACCCGTGAGACCAAGGGCATTGGTCGCGGTCAGGCAACCGCTCTGATCGAGGTCTGCAAGGCGCGTGACGAATACTACGAGGAGACCGGTATCTACGTTCCCGTTTGCTCGGACGGCGGTATCGTTTATGACCATCATATCACGCTTGCACTCGCTATGGGCTCGGATTTCGTTATGCTTGGCAGATACTTCGCACGCTTTGACGAAAGCCCGACCGAAAAGGTTCTCGTGAACGGCACTCTGATGAAGGAGTATTGGGGAGAGGGCTCGAACCGCGCGCGCAATTGGCAGCGCTATGACCTCGGCGGCAGCTCAAAGCTCTCCTTCGAGGAGGGCGTTGACTCATACGTTCCTTATGCGGGCAAGCTGACCGACAACGTACAGCAGACCCTCGCAAAGGTGCGCTCCACGATGTGCAACTGCGGTGCGCTTTCGATCCCCGAGCTTCAGGACAAGGCAAAGCTGACGCTCGTATCGTCTGTCAGTATCGTTGAGGGCGGCGCACATGACGTCGTTCTGAAGAATACCAACAAGGCACTTTGATGCATCGGCACCGAACGGTGCTCGGTGAACGAAAGGACAGCGGCGATCGCAGAGAAACGTGTTTCTTCACTGCGGTCACCGCTGTTTTCTTCATTATGTATTTACATACGGTATGGCTTTGATTTTTTGATGGAAGGATAAGAATTATGGCAGGCGGAATTTCGGAACGCTATCTCGCGGCAAAGCGGGCGCTGTTTGATAAGGTTTATGCCTCTCTGAATGAAAAACAGAGGGAGGCTGTTTACACGGTCAACGGACCACTCCTCGTGCTTGCGGGTGCGGGAAGTGGAAAAACGACCGTGCTTGTAAAAAGGATCGCATTCCTGATCCGTTACGGAAATGCATATTACAGCACGTACGTTCCGTACGGTGTGGACGAAGCTCGGGTGCGCGAGATCGAGGATGCGATTGCGCTCCCTGCGTCGGAGATCGAGGAGGGGATCTTGCCCGAATTCATATCCGATCCCTGTCCGCCGTGGCGCGTGCTTGCGATCACCTTTACGAACAAGGCGGCGAATGAGATCAAGAGCCGTCTTCTTTCGGCACTTGGCGGTGAGGACGGAGAGGGAGCGAAGGACATCTGGGCGGGGACCTTCCACTCGGTGTGTATGCGAATCCTGCGCACGCACAGCGAGCGGCTCGGCTACGGCAGTAATCTGACCATTTACGATACCGACGACTCGAAGAAGTGCTACGGTGCCGTGATGAAGGAATTGAATATTGACGAAAAGACGCTTCCGATCAAGGCTGTGATGAATGCGGTCAGCCGTGCGAAGGACAAGCTCATCACGCCCGATTTGTTCGCACGTGACTGTAGTGCGAATGATTTCCGTATGAAGCAGATCGCGAAGGTCTATGCGGCGTATCAGAAGCGACTCGAATCGTCGAACGCGATGGACTTTGACGACATCATTATGAAAACGGTTTTTCTGCTCCGCGATCACGAGGATGTGCGGACACAGTACCAAAATCGCTTCCGCTACGTTTCGGTGGACGAGTTTCAGGATACGAATGAGGCGCAGATGGAGCTGACGAAGCTTCTCTCGGGAGGCTTTAAGAATCTGATGGTGGTCGGAGACGACGACCAGAGCATCTACCGCTTCCGCGGCGCTACGATCGAAAACATTCTTTCGTTTGACCGATCGTTTGCGAACGCGAAGGTCATCAAGCTTGAGCAGAATTACCGATCGACGCAGACCGTGCTTGACGCGGCGAATGCGATCATCAAAAACAACAACGGCAGAAAGGGCAAGACCCTTTGGTCTGCTCGGACGGGCGGCGACAAGATCCGCGTGAAGGAAGCGGAGGATCAGAATGACGAGGCGCGTTACGTTGCGGATACGATCTCGCGTATGGTCGCGAAGGAAGGGAAGAAGTTCCGCGATTTCGCGATCCTTTACCGCACGAACGCACAGTCGAACACCCTTGAACGCACGCTTGCACGGAGCGGAATGCCGTACCGTATGCTCGGCGGCGTTCGCTTCAGTGACCGTAAGGAGATCCGCGATCTTGTGGCGTATCTTCAGCTCATCAACAATCACGCCGACAGGGAGCGTATGCTTCGTATCATCAACGAGCCGCGCCGTAAGATCGGTCCGAAAACGCTTGAGGCGGTTTCGGCACTTGCCGAGGAAAACGGCAAGACGATGTTCGAGATCATGGAGAATGCAAACGCATACGTTGCGCTCGGAAGGACTGCGGCGACCTTGATGGACTTTGCTGCATTGATCAATGCGCTTTCGGAGCGCGCAAACGAGGTGTCTCTTGAACAGCTCGTGAAGGAGGTGCTCGACCGATCGGGCTACCGCAAGATGATCGAGGAGGCAGGGCAAGCGGAGGCGGATCGCCTTGATAACCTCGACGAGTTTGTTTCAAACGTGATCGAGTACCAGAGCAATGCGGAAGAACCGACCTTGACGGGCTTCCTCGAGGAAACCGCCCTTGTAGCAGACGTTGACCGCTACGATGACTCTGCCGATGCGATCGTGCTTATGACGATCCATTCGTCGAAGGGGCTTGAATTCCCGATCGTATTCCTTCCCGGCATGGAGGACGGTATCTTCCCCGGAATGCAAACGATCATGGGCGGCCCCGATGAGATGGAGGAGGAGCGCCGTCTTGCTTACGTTGCGGTGACGCGCGCGAAGGATGCTTTGTTCATCCTTCACGCAAAGAACAGACTTCTTTACGGACGGACAACGGCAAATCCGATCTCGCGATTCGTGACTGAGATCCCCGATGATCTTATTGAGAAGGTGAACCCGCCCGTGCAACGCGGTATGGGTTACTCCGACGGTCGATACGGCGCAGGGGCGGCTTCGGGCGCTCGATCCTCCGTGGGAACGGCGACGGGCTACGGTGCAAGAAGGCCTGTACAGCAGAACCGTCCGCATGACAGTATGACGATCGCACAGCCGATCTTCAAGCGCCGCGCAGAGACGGGAGGGGATACCTTCTCTGCGGGTGACCGTGTGCGTCACGCGCTGTTCGGCGTTGGTGAGATCCTGTCGGTTCGCCCGATGGGAACGGATACGTTGTATGAGATCGCTTTTGAAAAGGTCGGCACGAAGAAAATGATGGCGACCTATGCGAAGCTTAAAAAGGAAGATTGATTCCGAAGAGGGGAGAGGGAGGAAAGAACCTCCCTTTTCTCCTCCCAAAAGCGGTTTGTGCAAAGCGCACAAAAACATCGCAAAAATTCAGTTAAAATTCTACGATGAATTTTGGAACTATTTGAAGGAAAGTTCTTGCAAAACGATAAAATGTATGGTATAATAAATCCGCTTGATGTGTGTAAAAAGCTATGAAGCGGGAAATTGCCGTTCGGACGATGCCAAATGTCCGTGGCGGGGAACTCCCGTGGAGCGAGTCCGGCAAGGACTTGACCCGACAGTTACTCGGAGGGTTACAGTGCTTGCAGAAATCGGACGATGCTGTTGCAGAGATCAATGTCGGAGGCTTTTGAAAGCTCCTTATCCCCGGATGGGTTCTGCCGATGCTGCGGCGACAAATCCGGTTTTCGTAAGGGGAGAGAAGAAACGCCCGACAGAGTGACAAGCGACAGGCTTCCAAGAATACCGCTCCGAGGTCCTTCGCCTTGTGCGAGTGAGGAAGCGGCAAGCGGTAAAATACAAAGGAGGTAAGAAAGATGGCAGTAAAGGAAAAGATCAGAGTAAAGCTTAAGAGCTATGATAACTCCCTTATCGATGCGGCGGCTGAAAAGATCGTCGAGGTTGCAAAGAGAAACGGCGCCGAGGTTTCGGGTCCGATTCCGCTTCCTACCGATAGAGAGATCATCACCATTCTTCGTGCGGTACACAAGTACAAGGACAGCCGTGAGCAGTTCGAGACCCGTACCCACAAGCGTCTGATTGACATTCTGAAGCCCACTCAGAAGGTTGTTGAAGCCCTCATGAGCGTTGAGCTTCCCGCAGGCGTCGAGATCGAAGTCAAGATCTGAGTTCTTCCTTAATTAATAAGGAGATCCTACATCAAGGCAGATCGTGTCGAGAGATCCCCGACACCCCGGCGCGAAGGGTGCCATATACGAGATGTGTATGTCAAAGCCGCACGCTCCGTTAAAATAAACGCGGCAGACAAAAGCCGATAGATCGGCTCTTTGTAAGTCAAGTTGACCGGCGACGCCGGATCAACCAATAATTTACAGGAGGAAAACAAACATGAAAAAGGGTATTATCGGACGTAAGGTCGGTATGACCCAGGTCTTCGACGAGGTTGGAAACGTAATTCCTGTAACCCTCATCGAGGCAGGTCCCTGCGTTGTTGTTCAGAAGAAGACGCAGGAAAACGACGGTTATGACGCCGTACAGCTCGGCTTCACCGACATGAAGGAGAAGCACGCAACCAAGGCTGTGAAAGATCATTTCGAAAAGGCGGG
>JAZNOQ010000103.1:0-3608 GCA_045589215.1 Eubacteriales bacterium | reverse complement strand
CTTACAGAAATCTTCTCTTTGAAAATATGGTGCTTGTGCAGATAATTACGGTTTCCGGTCAGCTTGTAAGAGCGATGTTTTCAAAGCCCTTCGCTAAATATACCGAAAAACGCACCTTTGCCAGGGGAATGGAGCTGGGATTTGTAATTATTGCGATTGCAACGCTTATTAACGTATTCGCTACACCAAGCACAGCCGTCTGCCTTATCGTATACACCGTCCTTTACAATATCGGTCTTGCGGGCGTTTCGGGCAGTATTTCAAACGTCACCTATAGCTATGTCGATAGCCGCTATTTCAGCGAGGCTTCGGCTTTGAAAAACAGTATCGCGGGTCTTTGCGGATTTTTTGCGACGCTTGCGGGCGGTAAGATCATGAACGCGGTAGAGGCGAGCGGCAACATGGTGCTTGGAATGCACCTATATGGTCAGCAGGTGCTTAGTGTGATATCATTCGTTTTGTTTGTGATCACGTTCCTGTTTGCCCATTTCGTTGTCGGTAAGCAGAAGGTTATGATACAGTAAAAACGGTCCGTGTGATCAAAATTGCAAAAAGCGGTTGTTCTTTACCGAGGGGATGCGTGCCTTCGGTTAGCATTGTGCTACATACAAGCTGGCGAGCTTTTGTAAAAAGTTTCTAAGTGGGGTGCAGGGGCAAGCCCCTGCACTATACTCGTTCACTTTTTCGGGAAGCTGTCGCGCAAGCCGACGACGCGGTTGAAGCAGTTTTCGTTTTTCGTGTCCTTGCAGAAGTAGCCGACGCGAACGAACTGGAACTTCTCGCCGGGGGCTGCATCGGAAAGGCAGGGCTCGACCATTGCGGAGTCGACTTTCGAGAGGGAGTCCTCGTTCAGGAAATCAAGATAGGTTTTGCCCTCGGGAACGTCTGCGGTGTTTTCGATGTTAAAGAGACGGTCGTAGAGCATGAGGGACGCGGGCTTCGCGTATTTTGCGGACAGCCAATGGATCGTGCCCTTGATCTTTCTGCCGTCTGCGGGCATTCCGCTTCCCGTTTCGAGATCGGCAGTCGCATGGATGCAGCGGATGCTGCCGTCCTCGTTCTTTTCGATGCCCGCGTATTTAATGATATATCCGCCCATCAGACGAACCTCGCCGTCGGGCTTCAGACGGAAGAACTTCGGCGGGGGGACCTCGGCAAAATCGTCAGCATCAATATAGATCTCGCGCGTCATCGGAACGATTCTTGTGCCGAGCTCGGGCTTCTGCGGATGGTTCGGGAGCGAGATCTCCTCTTCCTTGTCCTCGGGGAAGTTGTCGATCACGACCTTCACGGGGTTCACGACCGCAACACGGCGCAGAGCGGTCTCGTTGAGATCGTCACGCACGCAAGCCTCAAGCTGACGGACGTCCACGGTGTGGTCGGTGTTGGTCACGCCCGCTTCGCGAACAAAGGTAAAGAGCGCGTTCGGCGTGTATCCGCGGCGGCGCAGACCGCACAGCGTGGGGAGACGGGGATCGTCCCAGCCGTCCACGTAGCCCTCCTCAACGAGCTGACGGAGGTAGCGCTTCGACATCACCGTGTAGGTGATGTTCATACGGCCGAATTCCCACTGATGCGGCTTCTTCTCGAATCCGATCTTGTCGACCACCCAATCGTAAAGCGGTCTGTGGTTGCGGAATTCACTCGAGCAGAGCGAGTGGGTAATGCCCTCAAGTGCGTCCTGAATGGGATGCGCGAAGTCGTACATCGGGTAAACGCACCACTCGTCACCCTGACGGTGATGGTGGATGTGCTTGATGCGGTAAATGACGGGATCACGCAGATAAGGATTATCCGAGGAGGGATCGATCTTCGCGCGGAGCGTGCGCGCACCGTCGGGGAACTCACCGTTCTTCATGCGCGTGAAAAGCTCGAGGTTTTCCTCGACCGAACGGTTACGGTAGGGGGATTCCTTCGATGCCACCGAGCGATCGGTTCCCTTATAGTCGGCAAGATCGTCCTTCGAAAGGTCGCAGACGTAGGCGTCGCCCTGCTTTATAAGCTGGACGGCGTACTCGTAGCACTTACCGAAATAGTCCGAGCCGTAATATACACCGCCCGTCGGTGCAGCGCCCAGCCATTCGAGGTCCTCGCGGATCGAGCGAACGAACTCGTCGCTCTCCTTTGCGGGGTTGGTATCGTCGTAGCGGAGATTGAAAAGTCCCGCGTATTTGTTCGCAACGTCGGTGTTGATGCAGATCGCCTTCACGGAGCCGATGTGGAGGTATCCGTTCGGCTCGGGGGGGAACCGCGTGTGGATCTTCAGCTCGGGATCGCGGCGGAGATCTTCGTCAATGATGTCGTGTATAAAGTTGTTGTTGATTTCTTCCATAGTTTTTTTGACCTTTCCGTATTATAAGGATGCCGCAAAGGATGCGAGACGTGCCTTCGAGCGGTCAACGCCGAGGATCTGCATAACGGCGTAGAGATCGGGAGCATTCTGCTTACCCGTGAGGGCGACGCGGAGGAACATACTGACGTCTGCGACGTTGCCCTTAAAGGCAGAGGGATCTGCCTTGTATGCCTTCATATCGGATGCAAAGCCGATGGAGTCCGCGATCGCCTTGACCTTCTCGAACCAAACGTTCATGTCGTCCGCAGGATCGTAGGATGCGGCAAAAGCGTCGATTGCCGTCTTGACGTCATCCTTCTCGAAGGACGCGAGGATCTGCTCCTTCACACCGTCTTCGAAAGCGAAGAGCTCATCGTAGAAGAACGCCATATAGGGGCGCACGTCGGTGTAGACCGCGAAGTCCTTGCGGGGCTTCTTGCCGCCGCGACCGATCGCGAGGATCGCCTTTGCATAGGCGGGATCTCTCGTGAGAAGCGCGTGGAATTCGGGATCGTACGTGACCGTCCAGACGGTGAGAAGCTCGTACATTTCGTCAGCCGAAAGGCGGGAAAGCACGTTCTTCGAAACGTCGCAGAGCTTCGCCGTGTCAAAGAGACAGCCCGAAACGCACATCTTCTTCACGTTGAACGGGAAATCGGTGTACGGTGCATCGGGGGATGCGCGGTGCCATTCCTCGTAGTTCGAGTTCAGAAGCGTCATAACGTATTCCATCACGCACGCGGGCGCGTAGCCGAGCCGCTCGTAGTCGTCCATATTAGCACCCATATCGCGCTTCGAGAGCTTCTTCTTCGCACCGTTCTCGTCGAGCTTCATCAGCTGAGAGATGTGGAGATATTTGGGAAGCTTAAAGCCGAGCTCGCGGAAGAGCTGCAGGTGCTTCGGGAGAGAGGGAAGCCATTCCTCGCCGCGAATGACGTGGGTGGTTCCCATCAAGTGATCGTCCACTGCGTGGGCGAAGTGGTAGGTGGGAATACCATCGGATTTTAAAAGCACGAAATCCTCGTCGTTTTCGGGAATGTCCATGGTTCCTTTCACCAAATCGGTGAATTTGATCTTCTTTTCAGCATCGCCGTCCGCCCAAATGCGGAGCACAAAGGGGTTGCCGGCATCCAAGTTTGCCTTGACGTCTTCTATGGTAAATTCACGGCGCGCCAGCATTTCGGCGCGTCTTGCCCCCGCCTCGGCTTGCCAATCGGTGTTTTTGATTTCCTCTTTCTTGTTGGTCTTTTGCAGTTCCTCCAACTCTTCCTCGGTG
>JAZNOQ010000102.1:0-7159 GCA_045589215.1 Eubacteriales bacterium | reverse complement strand
AAAAATGAATAGACCAATATAAAAAGAGGGGTCGTCTTGCATGGGTGAGACGACTCCTTTTTGGCGTTTACGGGTAGCGGCTCTCTTTATGCAAAATGTACGAAATCCCTTTTTTGTTTTGTTTGTGCATATTGACACCTATAGGAAACTAATGTATAATAAAATATATATTTGTAACTTTTGATCAGGCAAAGCATTTGTGCGGAATGCCTGAGCGGCTCCTCAAAACAGTTCAAAAATTTCGAAACAAAAAGGAGAAAATCGATGAAAACACTTCGAAAGTTCCTTTGCTTACTCCTCGCGCTCATAATGCTGCTGCCGAGCGTCGTTTTACCGACGTGGGCGGAGGAAGCACCGCAGGGAGACACAGATCCTGAATATGTCCTCTACGAGGAGGATTTTGACGACGTTGAGGGCAAGGTAACGCTTGACGGCGGTAACAACCTCACGGGCCCCGCTACAGGATGGATCTATGCAAGAAAATCTCTCGGAAGCGCGGCGTACATCGAGGACGGAAGGCTTTATTTCTCGGGCCACTACTACGACGTCCTTTACCGCGACGGCGGTGAGACCTGGGGTAACTATACGCTCGAGGCGGATTTCTGTTACGAGGAGGGAACTGTCGGTTGGGGCGGTATGCTCTATAACGTGCAGTCTGAGACGAAGTTCCAAAAGGCCAATATTGGGCTCGGTGGCTCATATGCGCTGAACGGCTATGACGGTGGCTGGGTGAATAATACAACGGGCGTCAACAACGGCTTTGCCTTGACGGACAACATCCCCGAGATCGGGGACCCGTTCCGTATGAAGGTCAGTGTTTACAATAAGACTGCAACCTTCTTCTATGCGCTTCTCAACGATGACGGAACGATGAAGACCGAGTGGATCCAGCTTGTGACCATCGACAACATTCCTGCGGCTTCCCAGACCGGCTCGATCGGCTTTATGACCTCGAAGAACAAGCAGGCAAACTTCTGGGTCGATAACATCAAGTGCTATTCAAATACGCTCGTCAGCTACTCGGAGGACTTCGACTCCTATGGTGACGTGACGATTGCGCCCGATACGACGAATACCGATATCGGTCTGAACTATGTGAAGAACAGTGCTGACTCCTTTGTCGGTAAGGCAGAGGTGAAGAACGGTGTACTGAATCTGACCGGCGGTACCAAGTATCTCGATGCGATCCTCTTTACGATGGGTCAGAATTGGACGAACTACGTCTATGAGGCGGATTTCACCTACCTCGATGCGATCGAGGGCTCCAATAATAGCGGCTGGGCGGGTCTTATGTTCCGTGCTACCGATACACAGACCTTCTACAAGAGTATTGTGCCTAAGTCGGGAAAAGGCAAGATGAACTGCAAGAGCGGTAGCACGGAGTGGTATATAGACAAAGATTCGAGGAGAGTGCATAACTACGGCAAGACGGTCGGCATCGGTGAAACGCTTCGGTATCGTTTTATCGCGAATGAGAAGAGCTTTTCTATGTACGTTGCACCGTATATGGACGGTGCGCTCGGAGATTGGGTTCACATTATTTCGCTTGAAGGCGACGATCTGATCACAGACCTGCATCTGAAGGGAACGATCGGTCTGGTGGTTGGCGGCAATAACACGAAAAAGGCTTGCAACGTTTGCATCGACAACGTCACCGTCAGCCGTATTACAGACGCTGACCGCTATTATGCGGATACCACAAACGTGGCGGATATTTACGAGACCGAAAGCGGTGTTGTGAATCCTCCCGTTGTCGTACAGGAGCTAACGGGCACTCTACCGAATGCTACGGGCGAGCGTGCGGCGGTCGTTATGATGAACGTCGACGCCGATCTGAACGTTTTGAAGTCGGATGGAACGGTGCTCACGACCGTTGCGGACTTTATCGATACCTACCGCAAGGCTTTGATCCCTGCGTTTATCGTAGACAGTGAAAGCGAGGCGGATGCTCTTTCCGCGCTGATCAAAGAAAAGGATCTGATCGACTGCTACGTGATTGCCGAATCGGAAAACGCCGCGCTCGTTCGCCGTGTGCGTATGGCAAATGAGACGACAGGCTTGATCTCGGGCGCGCTGATCTTTGACGATCTGAACACCCTTGCGGCACGTCAAGGTGCGAGAGCGCTCGTCTCTGACAATATGGCATACGTTGCGATCTCCCGCGCTCCGCTCAGTGAGGAGGCGGCGCATTACTTCAATCTGCGACAGATCGCCGCTTGGAGCTATGCTTCGGATGCGGCGGGCGTCTATAAGGGAATTGCAAACGGCTATCACGGTATTGTAAGCACGGATATTTCTGCTGTTTACGACGTATATGAAAGCATCACGGAAACGACAGTAAGCGGAAAGCCTATTATCATTGCCCATCGCGGTAACAATGCAAACTCAAAAATGAAATATCCCGAGAATACCTTGATCGGCTTCCGCTCTGCGAAGGAGACCTACGGCGCGGATGCGGTCGAGCTTGACTTCGGTCTCACAAAGGACGGCTATGTGGTTCTGATGCACGACAACACGGTCGACAGAACGACGAACGGAACGGGCAAGGTGTCCTCGCTTACCCTGGAAGAGATCAAGGCACTTACCGTAGACTACGTAGAGGGCAAGGAAACGACCGTCCCGACCCTCGAAGAGGCTTTGATTCTCGCGAAGGAGATCGGGCTTGTGCTATACTGCCACACCAAGAGTAATTCGGATGCAAATATCGCGGCATTCAGCTATCTTGTTGAGAAGCACGAGGTGTGGGATCTCGTCGTTCTGTTTGCCGCAGACCGCACGACCTACAACTCGAATAACGAGAGCGTTGCTTCGAGTGAGGCGTATGGCTTTGTCGATCAGGCAGTCGTGACCGACGGGATCGTGTTTACGGCAGGTAATCAGTCGATCCTTTCGAATTTCAACACCAGCTACCTTGAGGGTGTTGAGGCGATGCGCGGCTGTCTTGCTCCCTATAACTATCAGCCCCTCTTCTATCCCTATAACAACCAGGGCTGGATGTGGAACGGTGAGTCCTTCTACTATCAGCTTTCCGCGCGTGGCTTCGTAAACAGCCATTCGATCACGGAAGGTCAGAAGGAAATGGATTCGACCGCATTGTATGAGTCGGGTGCCGTCGGATACTTGACCGATACGCTCCATCTTTGCGACGATTATCATTACGGCTTTGATCTCAGCGGTGAAAAGCTTACCTTGGAGGTGGGTGAGCTGCTGGATCTTAACAAAGTACTTAAGATGATCAAGGGCGAGCTTACAGTTGACAGCGGTTTCGTCCAGCTGTCGGGTCCCGCGCTCGAATCGGTTGAGGGTGGTTATACGCTTTCGGGAGAAGGAACGGTTACGCTTATTTATTATGCCGATCGCACGGCGGACGGCGGAAGTACCTACCGTGTATACAGCGAGCCTGTTACGCTTGCCTTTGGCAGTGCAGTTCCCGATAACGGAGAGGGAACTGCGGAATCGGGCGGTAGCACCGCAGAGGATGCAGGTGGAAGCGAAGCGTCGTTGGGATGCGGATCCGTAGTTGGAGGAACGGCGGCACTTGTGGCACTTGCCGTGATCCTTCCTGCGGCATTCGCCGTCAAGAAAAAGGACGAGGAATGATCCTCAAAAATGAATAGACCAATATAAAATGAGGGGCTTTCTCACCTATGAGAGAGAGCCCCTTTTTCTTGACACCTTTCGACAAAATTGTGCATAAAATGGAATGACCGCCGAACGGACGGTCACAGAATTTTATGAAAGGAAAGGTGAATACCAAAGTGTATACCGAAAATATGACGAATGCGTCGTTGCGTACACGGATGGGGAATAACGATGCCGTGGGGTGCGGTTGCGACGTTGAAGCATCGGCAGACGTCTGCGACGGCGCGTGCAGATCATCCTGGGGGCTCGACGGCTACCCCGTCGGAATGGTCTATGCACCGATACAGCGATTTGATCGCATCCTTGACCTCGACACCGCAATGCACAGGGGAACGATCTTTGAGGAGCTCGACCTGCCTTTTGAATGCGGAATGCATACGAAGGGAGGCTGTTGCAATGGATGAGAGAGAAATGAATGTCCGTATGGGAAACGGATGTACGGGATGCGGTACAAATAACCGCACGATGAACCGTGGGATGTCGCGCCCCTATTATAATACCCGAATGGGCAGTTCCTGCGGCTGTACGAGCAAAACGAATGGGGCAGGGAGTCATCATCACCACGCGGGCTACGGAATGAATACCGTCGGGACGGATCACGCGCACCATATGCACGAAAGAGAAGGCGCGTCTGCGAATGAAAAAAAGTTGTGCTGTGACTTGATCGAGAAGCTACGTAAGCTCGAATTCGGTATCGTGGATGTTGCGCTTTATCTGAACGCATACCCCGAGTCGGATTGTGCCCTTGCGTATTATCACAAGCTGCTTGAGGAACGGAACTGTCTCCTTGAAAAGATCAATGAGGAGTGCGGACCGATGACGCTTTACGACAACCAAAGCAAGACCTGCTGGAAATGGGCAGAGGGTCCGTGGCCCTGGCACCTTGACAGCAACTGAAAGGAGAAGGTAATATGTGGATCTATGAAAAGAAGCTGCAGTTTCCTGTAAAGATCAAAAATCCGAACACCAAGCTCGCTCAGGTCATCGTGTCGCAGCTCGGCGGTCCCGACGGTGAAATTGGGGCGTCGATGCGTTATCTGCATCAGCGCTACGCCTGTCCGAATGACAAGATCACGGGGATCCTGACGGACGTTGGAACCGAGGAGCTCGCGCATATGGAGATGGTTGCCGCGATCATCTATCAGCTCACAAGAAATCTTTCCGAAGAGGAGATCGCGGGAACGCCCTTCGCAACGTATTTCGTCGATCATACGACGGGCATTTACCCCGTCGCCGCATCGGGCGTGCCGTATGACATGAAATATATCGCATCCAAGGGGGATCTCCTGACCGATCTTCACGAGGATCTTGCGGCAGAGCAAAAGGCGCGTACGACGTATGACAATATCCTCCGCCTTGTGGACGATCCTGACGTCAGAGAGCCGATCAAGTTCCTGCGCGCCCGCGAGATCGTGCATTATCAGCGCTTTTCCGATGCTTTGCGGCTGGCGCAGGATGATCTCAACGCGCAGAATTTCTACGCCTACAATCCCTCTTTTGAGAATGCAAAATGCAATTCGAAAACCGATAAGATGGGGTGCTGTAAGTAAGTGATCTCACGGCGGGCGTTCGCCTCGGCTTTGCTGTGTTCAGAGAGGCGTTATACCGAGAGACGCGCCGCCTCATATCCCTTAGAGGGTGTATCAAATGCGGCTTCGTGTTTGATATGCCCTCATTTTTATGCTAATAAAATTATTGATTTTTTATTCTCGATGTGCTATAATATGCGTATCGGCAGAAAAACGGAAGATCTTTCTGCTTGACTTTACAGATCGTCTATGTTATTATAACGGTAAAACCGTACGAAAGGAGACTTTTATGTCCCGCATTTATCAGTCGGTCGATGAGCTGATCGGCAACACTCCGCTTCTTGCGCTTCACAGGATCGAGGAAGAGCTTGGTCTCTCGGCGCAGCTTCTTGCAAAGCTTGAATACCTCAATCCTGCGGGATCTGTGAAGGATCGCGTGGCACTTTCGATGATCAACGCCGCAGAGCGTGAGGGGAAGCTCCAAAAGGGCTCGGTGATCATTGAGCCGACCTCGGGAAACACGGGCATCGGTCTTGCTGCCGTTGCGGCGGCGCGTGGGTACCGTGCGGTGATCGTAATGCCCGACACGATGTCGCGAGAGCGCATCGTTCTGATGCGGGCATACGGTGCAGAGGTCGTTCTTACGCCGGGCGCGCGGGGTATGAAGGGTGCGATCGAGGAGGCAGAGCGCATCTCGAAAGAGACGCCGAACAGCTTTATTCCCGCACAGTTCGATAATCCGATGAACCCCGAGGCACATTGCTGTACAACGGGTCCCGAGATCTGGGCGGATACAGACGGTGACGTGGATATTTTCGTTGCGGGTGTCGGAACGGGCGGTACGATCACGGGCGTTGCAAAATACCTGAAAGAGAAGAATCCCGCACTTCGCGTGGTTGCCGTAGAGCCTATGCGTTCTCCGCTTTTGTCGGGAGGAACGGCAGGCGCGCACGGGCTTCAGGGGATCGGTGCGAATTTTATTCCCGCAGTCCTCGACCGTTCGGTGATCGACGAGATCATTCCCGTGTCCGAAGAGGAGGCGTACGCGGCGGCACGTCTGATCGGCAGAGCTGAGGGTGTGCTTGTCGGAATTTCGTCGGGCGCGGCGTTACACGCCGCAGCGGCTCTTGCATGCCGCGCTGAAAACGCAGGGAAGCGCATCGTTGTGCTTCTTCCCGATACGGGCGACCGTTATCTTTCGACCGATCTTTTCACGTAAGGGCGCTGATTTTTTCGAAAAAGACAGGTTTTTTCGAAAAAATCGGGATATCCCCTTGACATTCGGTGCGATTGGTGGTATAATCGTCACAACCAAATATCATGAGTAAACCGATGAGGCAGAAAAAAATCGGAGAGCGTCTTCCAAGCGAGCGGATTACGGTGTGAGTTCCGCAGGGCGTGCCGAATAATATGGACTGCCGAGGGTGGCGTTAAATGCGCCGACGTAAGACTCGCGTTAGAAGTCAGAGGTATGTTGGTATCTCAAAGAGAGAGCCGTAGGCTAAAAGCAAGGTGGCACCGCGAAATTTCGCCCTTGGTCTGCATTCGTTGCAGATCGGGGGCTTTTTGGTTTTTTAGCGCCTCTTTACGCCGTGGCAAAAAATTCCGAAAGGAGGACGAAATGATGTCCGAACAAAAGATCCCCTACAAAATTTATCTTGAAGAAAGCGAAATGCCAAGGGAGTGGTATAACGTCCGCGCCGATATGAAGAACAAGCCCGCTCCGCTTCTTGATCCCGAAACGATGAAGCCGATGACGGCGGAAAAGCTTGGAACGGTGTTCTGCGACGAGCTTGTACAGCAGGAGCTTGACGAAACGAATGCGTATATCCCGATCCCCGATGAAATCCGCGACTTCTATAAGATGTACCGTCCCGCGCCCCTGATCCGTGCGTATTGCCTTGAGAAGAAGCTCGGAACACCCGCGAAGATCAAGTCGGATCGTAGCCATGTCGTTCTGTGAGCCAAGGAGTTGAAAATGAAAATTG
>JAZNOQ010000101.1:0-31379 GCA_045589215.1 Eubacteriales bacterium | reverse complement strand
CAGTTCTACAATACGGGCAATCAGTTGTTCCTTATCTACGGTAGGATCTCCGCCACCCTGACCGCCAACATTGGCAGTATAGTCAGCCAATGCTTTCCGCAGAGCCTTCACAATGCCAATATAATCCACAATCAAACCATTGCTCTTGCCCTCTGCCACACGGTTGGCGCGGGCAATCGTCTGCATCAACGTGTGCGCTTTCAAGGGCTTGTCCAGATAGATGGTCGCAAGGGATTTTACGTCAAATCCCGTGAGCCACATCGCACAGACGAACACAATGCGGAAAGGATTGTCAGAGTTCTTGAACTCCTTATCCATTTCGCGTTTTTCCATCTTGGTGCGATGAGGCAGGATATCAAGCCCCCAGTTGTTGAAGGTCTGAATCTCATTCTGCTCTTGGCTTACGATAACCGCCATTTCGGTTTCCTTCATCCAAGCAATCTTTCGCTCAAGCTCCTGCGCTTCTTGCTGTGTAGCAACTTTCAATTCCGCTTCAAGTGCGATAATCTTCTCAGCCCAATACTTTTGCGCGAGATTATACATGCGAACACAGGTCACTTTGTTGACACACACAAACATTGCCTTACCCGTAGTCCAAAGATCAGAGTAATGCTCTACAAAATCCCTGGCGATGGTATCAAGACGAGGCTCGGATGTGATGATGTGAATATCTTTCGCAAGTTCGAGCTCCAGCTTTGCCTGTTGGTTAACATCAAGGTCTGCCGCTTCAATAGCATCAAGCAACTCATCGTTGATCTCGGGATTGGTGATCTGTAGCATATCACTACGGTTTTCATAGTAAAGCGGAACGGTCGCACCGTCATCCACCGCGCGCTTAAAGTCGTAGATCGACACATACGTACCGAAGGTTCTCTCTGTGATATTATCGTACTTAAAGAGCGGCGTACCCGTAAATCCGATACGAGATGCTGTGGGAAGCACACAGCACATATTGTCGGCAAAAATTCCATTTTGAGAGCGGTGCGCCTCATCCGACAGAATAATAATATCGTGGTCGGGCGTAATCGGCGTTGCGTTCTCGTCGTTGAATTTTTGAATGAGCGTGAAGATAAAGCTCGGATTTCCACGGAGCATTTCATAGAGCTTTGCTCCGCTTGAGGGGATGTACTGTCGTGCCTTACCCGAAAGACAACCGCAGGCCTCAAAGGTATCGCTGATCTGTTTATTCAGCTCGTCGCGGTCGGTGAGGATCACAAAGGTCGGGCTACCCGTAAACTGACGGCGGATCTTCTGGGCGAGGAACACCATCGAATAGCTCTTGCCACTACCTTGAGTATGCCAGAATACGCCGAGCTTGCCGTTTTTCAGCTTTCTTGCCTTATAGGACTCTACCGCTTCGTTTACTCCAAGATATTGGTGATTACGCGCGAAGATCTTCGCACACTTCCCCCCCGAATGGTCGAAGAGAATGAAATTCTCAAAAAGATCCATAAAGTTCTGCTTCTGACAGATACCGAGAAGCATGGTTTCAAGGTCAACCGCGCCGACCTCGTCCTCTTTCAGTCGCTTCCACTCGTGGAAGAACTCATACTTTGAACCCATCGTGCCAACCTTAGCTTCAAGGCCGTTGGAAAGCATCAAAAAGGCGTTGAAATGGAAGAGCTGAGGAACGGTGGAAAGATAGTCGGTATAATTGCAATCGTAGGCGTTCTTCACGTCTACGTTCTGCTTTTTGAGTTCCACAAACAGAAGAGGAATACCGTTTACAAAGCCGACGATATCGGTTCTGCGGCGGTAAAGCTCGCCATGGATCTTCATTTCCTGCACGGCAAGAAAATGGTTCTTCTCCGGCTCTGCGAAATTATATACGGCAGCATTGCGGGATTCAAAGGTGCCGTCGGACTTTTTGACTTGAACTGGGATACCGTCACGGAGCATGGAATACTTTTCCTCATTGATCTGCATGAGCGTAGCAGATGCGGTATAGGCAGAGAGGGTCTTGATGGCAGAATTAGCATATTCGTCCGTCATCCAATCGTTATTATCAAAGAGCGCACGGCGCAGATATCGCGTCAATACGATCTCCTTGTATGATTTTCTGCCCAATGTACCGTTCTCACCGAGCACCTCGGTGTTGTAGGCAAACACGACCTCCCAGCCCAGCTTGTCCTTCAGAACCTTTCCCGCACTGTTCTGAACGAGTATATTTTCGGAATATTCCCAGCTCATATTAGTTCCCCTTTATTGTTTCAAGAAATTCATTATTAGTTTTATCATTGTCTCTTTTTCATCTGCGCGAGACTCTGCAATCATGACAATAATCGCTACGAGGGTATGATCTGTAATTACTTTCTCACCATTTTCATTGAACAACAAGTTGTTTCGCTCCAAAAAATATAAGAATATTGCAGCAGCAATACGTTTATTGCCATCAGAAAACGAATGATTTTTTGTTATAAAATATAACAGATTTGCGGCTTTTTCTTGCACAGATGGATACACATCTTGTCCTCCAAAGGATTGGTATATATTTCCTATACTTCCTTTAAAAGAATCGTCTTTTTCATTCCCAAAAAGGTCGCTTTCTGCCGAAAATCTCATTTCGGAAATTATCTGCTTACACTCCTCATATTCTAACCGATAGACAACATCATCACCGTCTGGTTTTGTCAACCGTTCGTGATCGTAATCATCCAACATATCGAGTGCAAGTGAAAATTGATCAATAACACTTAGCACTTGCTTAACATCCAACTTGTTATCAGATCGCCGCATAATATTCATAACCTTTCGCATACGTTCATTAAGATTATGATATTCTTTTCCAACGCTTTCTATGTATTCATCTTTAGCTACTTGTACAAATGGTGCTATGAGTTGCATAAGTCCCATAGTTTCTGTTACATCTTCACTATCGGGCGTATACTTAGAAACTCCATTCACTCTCTCTACCAAAAAACAAGTAGTAGCTTCGTTTTTGGTTTGCGTATAAAATGCAGGCGAATGCGTTGTTACCAATATTTGACGCTCGTTTGTGTAAGACAAAAACTCTTTTGCCATTTCAAAACATGCAAGATACTCAACACCATTTTCCGGTTCTTCAAATCCCCAAATATATGAACCGCCAACAGATCGCGGGGGACGTCCTTTCTCAATATTTGCTTGAATATATCGCAAAATAGATGGAATATGTCTAGCTTTTATACCATCACCACGATGACTCAAATCAATTCCGCAAGCAAAATTATCACTTGTGGCAAAGGACATATCTCTAAACAATATTCCGAGATTTGAAGGCAATTGTATTGCAGATCTCATTCCCAAAACAACCTGCAACTGATTTGTTAATTCTAAAGTCAAATCTTCCAACCGCTTGGAATATTCGCCGTTCAAGTCTTTCAATGCACTATTAGCTGCATCTGTCATTGATTCATACAGATCTTCAAGCAAAGTCTTAAAGTAATCATTACTTTTTACGGCAGGCACATATCTGTACTGTATTCTCTGCAACCACGTTGTGCCTCTTGAAGCGCGATTAAATAATTTATCAATATTATCAGAATTAAGCCCATCAACTCGCCATGTTTTTTTCCATGTTTTAATGCCGTGCTCGATAAATGTATTTGGAACCATGATATCTAGAGCAATAGAAATTTCTTTTGCTTGCTTTTGACCACGCTTTGCAAATTGTGAGTAGTCCCGCTCAAAATCGAAAGGCATATTAAAATCTGTTTCATCGTTAAAGAACAGATTCAATGCTTTTAAAACATTAGATTTACCGGAATCATTTTTTCCAACAAAACAGTTAAAATCCGTAAAATCAATTGTTTCGTCAACAATAGATCTAAAATTTTTAATGTGTACCTTTTGGATTGTAATCATTTTTATACCCCCATTTGCCGCGCATAAATTTTTAAATAATCCTTCAACGGCTTTATATTTTTTGATTTACATTCGATAATCAATCATCCTCAATGAATCTAACCTATAGCCCAACGCTTCCTTGGAGACTCCGAACCTTGAGACAAAATGTCGCGATACAAGCGCCCAAAATTTATGGTTGCAGGTTTGATTATCAACATATAAGCGTCGAAATGTATCAATCCCCAATAGATTTGCTATAATTTTATATTCATTCAACATCATTTGTTTTGGCATCAAAAAATAGGTTGCAAAATAGTTTGCTTCTGTTTCAATTCGCGGAAGTGCCTGTTGATTGCCTTCTGATACGTGTTGATTATAGCAGTATATCATATTTCCCGCTTCCAATTGATGATCGAGAAAGTAATGTCCTAGTTCATGCGCTTTGGTAAAATTTTTTCGTCCTCCGATCATTTGTGGATTATAAAAGATATACTTTTCATTTTTAATAATCGAAAATGCACCGTCCATTTCTGAACTGAAATTTGTTTTTTTGAGCTTGATATGCTCTTGATCACACACTTCTTTGATGTGAGAAAAAGGTGCATTTTCGATATTGTACTGTTTCAATACGTTATTGGCAATTTGCTCAATCTCATTCCGTTGCATCATCGTCAAGATACGCCTCGTACATGGCTCTCAAATCGGCATCAGAAATAGACTTTGCTCTTGCCGCCATACCAAGTTCAGATAAAAACTCATCATAAGATAGCTTTTGAGGAACTTGCAAAATCTTTGCCTTGCTACCTTTAGCGAAGTCAAATTCACCGCTCATAAGTTTTGGTAACAGACGGTCGCGGGCTTCTGCTAACCGTTGATTTTGATTTAAGAGCAGCTGTCTTTTGTTGAAATACTGCTGAAATGGTTTATACATTTCTTCGGGCGCCGTAAATATAGTTATTGTGTCAATGTGCTTTTTGCCAAGATGGGCTACTGTTGCACCTACAACAGTGCTTTCAAAAAACTTGATCGGCTCATAAATTGCTTGTAACATATAGCCCTTCATGCTCTCATTATGCGGCTTGATACGACAGGTTCGCTGTACCAAGTACGAATCAGGCCCACACCAAGAGTTGATATGAAACTCGCCATCCATACCCACAACGATATCTCCGTTTTTTACGATATATTGCTCCTCGGCTTCTTCGGTGGTGTAATCTTTTGTAATTCCATCGGGAATATTACGAATTCTGATAATTGGCATTCCATTTCCTTCAGAATTAAATAATGACCCATCAAAGGCAAAACCGTATTGAACATCTGCAATATCAACAAGTCGTTCTTTTCTCCACCCCTGCGGTACGCCGTCGATGATGGGCGTGGTTTCGTATCCGGGGAAACGGAGATCGACAAACCACTCTTTATAGAGCCGCTGAGTCGCTTCTTCCAATAGCTTAATCTGCTTTTGGTTGTTTTCAATGAGGTCATCATAAGCGGAGAGAATATCAACAATTTTACTTTGTTCTTCTATTGTAGGAACCTCAATTTCAATATTGCGCAAAGCTGTCAAACTTACTGTTCGCTGTGCTGCACCGATTGCCGCCGCATCTGCTTTGGCATAAAAATCTCTACTCAACATGGTGTAGTACAGAAAACGAGGCAGTATTTTTTCATTTGGACGCAATATCGCTATATGTCGTTGAAAAACGAATTTTTGATTTTCCTTTATGTAAACAGGTATCCCAAAAGAACCTACAACAGAATACAACACATCTCCAACTTGAGCTTTGCGTTTGCTATCGAGTCTATCATAGTATTCTTGAGGAACAAACATTGTGTTAGTAAAATCAAATTGATTCGTAGCGTTGATATTAGAGATTGTAACAAACGGTATTCCACTCTCCGCTTTCGGCGGTGGCAAATGATCTCCGTCTGCGATTGAAACACAACACTCCGATAGTTTCATGGTTTCACAACTCATAACCCCATCTCCTTCATATTCTTCGAGATGGTATCCATCAGCTCGTTGGACTCGGCTTGGAGGGTGAGAAGCTCGCTATGTATCTCTGCCATACGCGCGGCAAAATCCACGCCGTCATCCTCTACGGGTGCGACGCCAACGTATGCTCCGGGTGTGAGAGAATAGCCTTTTTCCGCAATCTCGGCACGGTCTGCCAGCTTGCAAAGTCCGAGAATATCCCTATACTCGCCCTCGCCAAACTTTTTGGTGAGCCAAAGCGCAGATTCTAATATATCCGTGCAGTATTTAAAATAATCAAGTTGGCTTTCAAGATGGTCGCTAATGCGCTTCTTCTCTCTACGCTCTGCAAACTCAATTTCTTTTTTTATTCGTTCTTTCAGTTTCTCTCTTTCGGATTTTACCATATCCAATATTTCAGGCAATTCGGAAACAAGTCTGATATCCTGCATTTTCTTAGACAGTATCGCCGATACGCCCATTTCTTCGAACGGAAGAGGCATTACGCGAATATAGTCAAAATACATATCAAGTAATCGCTTATATTTTTCCGTCTCTCCGCGATAGAGCCAAACGATCGCGTTCAGATTCTTCATCTGCCACTCGCTCCACTCGTTGAGGGTACGGTCGACGGCGGTATAGTAATTACGCGCGTCGATAAAGAGAACTTTGTCTTCGTTCTCGGCTCTCTTTGCCTTGTCAAAGAACCACAAGGTACAGGGTAGACTCTTGGTGTAGAAGAAGTTGTTTCCAACCGAGAGCATTACGTCAACGTCACCCGTGGCAACCAGCTTTTCACGGATATCCTTATCTTTACCTTGGCTATCGGTTGCCGAGGATGCCATAACGAATCCCGCGCGACCCGTTTCGTTCAGATAGGCGTGGAAATAAGAGATCCACAAATAGTTTGCGTTGCCGATCTCCTTATTCTTGTTTACTCCGGGCAGACCGAAAGGCAGACGACCTGCGTTCTGCGCCGTTTCGGATTTGACCTTGTCCACGTTGAAGGGCGGATTCGCCATCACGTAGTCACAGGAGCCCTCCAGATTATGCGCGTCGTGATAGAAGCTGTTTGCTTCGTCGCCCGACACAATTTTGGCGTTGAGTCCGTGAACTGCCATATTCATAATACAAAGCTTTGCGTTATAGTCGAGTTTTTCCTGACCGTAGAAGGTCATCGCCGTATTGGCGCTCGCGCCGTATTGCTCGATGAAATCAGCCGAGGAAACGAACATACCGCCCGAACCGCAAGCAGGGTCGAGAACAGTACCGTGTGTCGGCTCGATCACGTTGACGATCATACGAACGAGCGACTTGGGCGTGAAGAAAACGCCGTCGTCAGCCGCAACCACGGGAGCAAATTTGTTGAGGAAGTATTCGTAAATTCTTCCGATGATATCATCCTGAATCTCGTTGAACGCGCTGTTGTTGAAGATACGGAGCAAATCACGGAGAAGGCTATTCTTCAAGATGGTGTAATTCTTGGGGAGAATACCCTTGAGCTGTGCCGACTGCTCCTCGATCAGCTCTACCGCGTGGTTGATGGCTTTGCCCATATCCTCACTATCGGGAAGATTCAAGAGGTAATCATATCTTGCTTCTTCGGGCAGGAAGATGGCACTCTTGGATTTGAAATCCTCCGCCTCCACAGGCGCAACTCTGCCGTTCCGCATAGGACGATTTTTGAGAATCTCGCCCTCTACAAATTTGAATCTGCTATATGCGTAGCGCAGGAAGATAAGACCGAGTACGGGCATACAGTATTCCTGCGACGTTACCTTGGAATCCACGCGGAGTAAATCCGCCGCTTCCCATAATTCTGTTTCAAGTTTGCGAATGTTTATCATAAGGTTTCTCCGTTAGTTGTTTTCTTTATACGCTTCCTTCAGCCTATCAATCGCCATTTCGGGACTCATAGTATGGTACATGAGGTAAACGACGTTCATAGTCTTGGCGGGGGCTTGCTTATAGATCTCTCGGCTATTTTCGCCGGTGTAGAAGCTCCAATAGCGGTAAATGTATCCTGCCCAATAGAGCGTTTCCTTATCGTATATCTCGCCACCCTTTGTAAGCTGGTTTGCAAGCTCATCCTCCATACGCGAAAGGATATACGCCTTACCAGCCCACTGTACATGGTGGAACTCTTTATCCATATCTGCTGATACCTGCGAGGTCATAAACGCCTTGATAAAAGCTTCGCTGCTATATCCGCGTTCTGCCGCAAGCTCAAACAGTTGACCTTGCGTATCGCATAGTGTTAGTTGTAATGATTTACACATATCATTCACCCTTCAAAATCTCGTCAAAGAATTTACCTTCTCGACGGTATTTAACCTCGATTTCCTCTGCCAAAGCAATTCCTTCTTTTCTTCTTTCTGCACTCATATCCTTGAGCAAAGAAAGCTCCAACGGTGAAAGAGGTTCTTCCTTCAAAATTTTAATTTGCTTACACGCCTTTTCGCTGATAGCAACGTACTGTTTGCCAAGGTCAAGGGCAGAGAGGCAGTTAATAAGAGCTACGTCGGTGAGAGTTTTATTGAAGAAACGGGAAAGTTCGGTGTACATACGGTCGTTTGCGATATAGCCAATGATCACGTCATAACCGTCAGCCATATGTGCGTATTTCTCATAGATTGCCGTGCCTTTTGCACTTTCCATCTCCTTGCGATAGTAAGCGATAAGCATAGCCCAGTCCATACCGATCTCGACAGTCAACACTTTCAGCCCAGTCAAATCAAGCTCGACGGTGTAGAACTTGGGCTTGTCTTCGTTGCAAACAAGAGTTAACGGCTGAAGCGTATTCGTTCCCATGTAGAAACCTTTGCCAAAATCACACTCACCTCGGCTAATAGGAGCAATTTCTCCTTCTATCCCTTTCTTGGAGCCATGATAGAGAATGAGCTTGTTATCAGTATCTCCGTATGCTTTTGTATCTATGATGAGCTGTGCAACATCAATTGCATACTCCTTACAGAAGTTATATAACTGCGTCTGCGCCATGCGGTTGGGCAGAGTTTTTCCGTTCTCCCAACGGTTGATGGAGAGCGGAGTCGTGCCGAGAGCCGACGCAAACTGTTCCTGCTTCATATTCGCCGCAGAGCGGATCGCTTTGATCAATTCTTTCATGATATACCACCTATCATTTGTTATCACCATCTATTATATACTATGATAGGCGATTTGTCAAGAAAAATATCCTGCTCTTGGCAGGATAGAAACAAAAAAATAAAAATTTTATTGCAAAAGACTAAAAAACGTGTTATAATAGCCTTGGACGTGAAATCAATTCCTTAAAAAAGGGATTTCAGCGGATAAATAAGGCTCATTTCGCAGGAGAAAGTGTTGTGTACTTGACATGCAATGCTCCTTCTCCGTAAAAAAGAAGAGCACACCGAGGTGTGCTCTTCTTTTTTACAAAGTGGAGATTCGAGTCGAACGACGGAACGGCGCGAGAGGGAGCCCGATGGCACGCCGCCGGGGGCGGATAAAGTGCCTTCGGGTGAGTGGCAGCGGCCCGAAGAACGCAAGCGAGCCTCGCTCGCGCCGCGCGATTCGTTGATCGCAACAGTGCGACGCCGCGTTAGCGGCTAGATGCATCTCTCCTTCTCCGTAGAAAAAGCAACCTTCTTTTGAAGGTTGCTTTTTCTATTAGCGGAGGGATGTCAAGCTCTCTGCAAGGTGTCGGAGATCTTCCCTCTCGCGGCTTCGTCGGGGGCTTTTACTTCTCGCTTAGGCCTTGGTCGATCTCCTCCGCGCACCGTACCGCCTCCATCGCGTCCTTGGCGTACTTGTCCGCTCCAATGGCATCGGCATACTCCCGGTTCAGCACCGCTCCGCCTACAATGACCTTACACCACGGAGCTTCACGGCGAAGCTGCTTTATGGTTTCCTCCATAGCGGGAACCGTAGTCGTCATCAATGCGCTGAGTCCCACGATAGGAGCGTGCAAGCGTACCGTTGCCTCCACAACTGCCTCGGGCGTCACATCGCGGCCAAGATCGGTTACCGCAAAGCCGTAGTTCTCAAGGATCAGCTTCACGATGTTCTTGCCGATATCATGAATATCTCCCTTGACGGTCGCAAGCACGATCGCACATTTGTCAGCCGCTTTTTCGCCCGACAGCCGCGTCTTGATCACCTCAAAGGCAGACTTCGCCGCCTCCGCGCTCATGAGGAGCTGAGGCAGATACACAGTCTTGTTTTCAAAGCCCATACCCACGGTATTGAGCGCGGGAATGATCTCATTCTGCACGATCTGTAAGGGTTCCTCGCGAGAAAGTCTTTCCTCTGTCAGTTGCGCCGCGTCTTCCTTGAGTCCCTTTACGATGGCACGCTGCAGCTCTGAAGCAAATTCAACGCAGGAATTTGACACGCCGCTCTTTTGGGAAGCCGATGCAGCCACGACCTGCGAAGCAGCATTCGCAAATTCTATATATTCGGCGCAGTTATCATCAATCCCCCGAAGAGCGCAATACGTGTAATACACCTTCATCATTTCATGTGAATAAGGGTTCATGATCGCCGCCGAAAGCCCCTGTCCCAACGCAAGCGCAAAGAAGGTTCCGTTGATCATATCCCGTTCGGGTAAGCCAAAGGAGACGTTGGAAACGCCGAGGGAGGTATGACACCCAAGCTCGTTTTGGATGAGTCCCACCGCACGTATGGTCTCCCTTGCCGCATTTTTGTCGGCACTGATCGTCATCGCCAAGGGATCAAAGATGATATCTTTTGGATCGATGCCGTATTTCTTGGCTTCCGAGAGGATCTTTTTCGCGATCTTCACTCTTTCCTCCGCCTTCGCGGGAATTCCGTTCTCGTCCAAGGTCAGCGCCACGATAAGACCGCCGTATTTCTTTGCCAGCGGGAATACAGCATCCATGCTTTCCTGCTTGCCATTGACCGAATTGATCATCGCCTTGCCGTTGTATCGACGAAGCGCCTGCTCCATAGCAACGGGATCGGAGGTATCGATCTGTAACGGGAGATCAATGATCGCCTGAAGTTCAGAGACAGCGGCTTTGAGCATTTCCTCTTCGTCGATCTCGGGAAGTCCGACATTGACGTCCAGAATATGAACACCCTTTTCTTGCTGTGCAATTCCCTCTTTTAAAATGTAATCAATATCGTGCGCCTTGAGTGCCTCCTTGAAGCGCTTTTTGCCCGTAGGATTGATGCGCTCACCGATCAGAACGGGAGCGTCGCCAAATACCACGGCGTGGGTGTAGGAGGAAACGCAGGTAATATTCTTTTTCTCGATCTTAAGGGGCGCGGTATCGGCAGAAGCCTTGACCACTTCGGAAATATACGCAGGTGTCGTTCCGCAGCAGCCGCCCGCGATCCGTACCCCCTTGCAGATCAGATCCGCCACATCCTCGGCGAATTCTTCGGGCTTCACGTCATAAACCGTCTTGCCGTTCACAGACTTCGGGAGCCCTGCATTAGGCTTCAGGAGAACGGGGACGGAGGCGCATCTTAAATATTCTTCTGCCACTTGAGCGAGAGCCTTGGGACCGAGCGAACAATTGGCACCCACAGCATCGGCACCCATCCCCTCAAGCATGGCAACCATAGCGGCGGGATTCGCCCCCGTCATCAGCTTGCCGTCCTCACCGTAGGCATTCGAAACGAACACGGGCAGATCGCTGTTTTCCTTTGCCGCAAGCAATGCCGCCTTGGTTTCATAGCTATCGCTCATCGTTTCGATGAAGATCAGATCCACACCATACTTCACTCCAAGCCTGACCGTCTCTGCAAAAACCGCTACGGCATCCTCGAAATCAAAGTCGCCGTAAGGCTTAAGCATACGCCCCGTGGGACCAACATCAAGCGCGATCCACTTCGGCTGTTTCCCGTTGCTCTCTGCGATCGCTGCTCGTGCGTGATCAACGGCAGCCTTTATGATCGCATCAAGCTCTTCGGGAGAAAATTTCAGGCGATTTGCTCCAAATGTATTCGTATTCACCACATGGCTTCCCGCATCGTAGTAGTCCTTGTGAATTCTTGTAATGATCTCCGGATGGCTCAAATTCCACCGCTCGGGAAGCTCACCGGGCTGAAGCCCCTCTTCCTGCAGTAGCGTTCCCATACCGCCGTCCAGATATAAGATATGATCCTTCAAATACTCGGTAATCTTCATATTAATCTCCTACTCCTACGATCGCCGTGACCGACTTCGACGGCGACATCAAAAGACTTTCATTCAGGGTGACACCGATCTTGCGCGGACAATCCAGCACGGCGAAGATCTCCCTTTGGACCTCAAGCGGGAAGTCCCCGTATCCCGCGCTGAAGCGCGGGCACACCCTGTATCCCTCCGCTTTCTTTTCCTGTTCGAGCTCTCGGGTGAAGACATCGCAAAGACTTTCGATCCGTTCCGCGCCGATGGCTTGAAACAAAAGCGATTTTGTCGGAGAGACCGTAGCATACCGCGCGATCAATCGGTCAATTCCAATGCCGACCGTTGCCGCAAACAGTACGATCCGTTCGCATCCCGACAGATTTCTTTTCAAAGAGAGCGATTCGGTTTTTGTAAAACCGAGGTCAAGAAAGAAGCCGTGATCCACCACGGGAAGCTCTCGGTAACAGACCTTATAAACAAGCTTGCTCTCAGCCTCGTCAAGGCACTCCCGGAGCAGAACGTCAAGCAGAGGGGCGTCGCCCCTTACACCTGCATAACGCAGAATTTCCTTTCGGTTCCATTCGGGTGCCGCAAAGCTTCGGATATAAACCGTATGATCCATTTTTACCCCAAAATATCCGACAGATTGCGCTGTATCGCAAGCGCCACGTCGGGCTTATTCATCGAATAAACGTGCACGTTTGTAATACCGTTCGCGAAGAGATCGATGATCTGATCGGTGGCATAGGCGATCCCCGCCTGCTTCATGGCGGCAGGAGAGGAGCCAAACTTGTCAACAAGAGACTTGAAGCGCTGCGGCATAAAGGAGCCCGACAGCTTGATGGCTCTTTCCACCTGATTTCCGTTGGTGATGGGCATAACGCCCGGGATGATCGGCACGGTAATGCCCGCCTCGCGGATCTTATAAAGGAAATTGTAAAGCAGATTGTTGTCAAAAAACATCTGTGTGGTCAGGAATTCACACCCTGCATCCACCTTTTCCTTGAGATACTGAATATCTTCCTTTTGGTTTGAGCTTTCGGGATGGATCTCGGGATAGCACGCACCGCCAATGCAAAAATCCGATCCGAATTCCTTCAGCTCTCTGACAAGCTCGATCGCATGCCGATAGTCCCACCGACTGCGGTCTGCGCCTTCAAGCCCTGCGGGGATATCCCCACGGAGTGCCATTACGTTTTGGATCCCCGCCGCCTTGATATCGGCGATGCGGGCGCGAACGGTATCCTTCGTCGAAGAAACACAAGTCAGATGTGCCAGGGTCGGCACACCGTAATTCTCCTTGATATTCTTTGCGATATCAAGTGTATATTGACTTGTGCCGCCGCCTGCACCGTATGTAACGCTGACAAAGGCGGGATGCAGCTTGGCGATCTCCTCTGTAGCATGCTTCACGCTTTCAAAGGCAGTATCGGTTTTCGGGGGAAACACCTCAAAGGACAGGGACAAAGCGTCCTTCTTTAATAGATCAATGATTTTCATAGCGGTCCTCTTTTCTGTTTCTATATAAATTATTATATCACCATTCTGTGGGCAATTCAAGTATTTTCAGCATAATAATGTTCTAAAATTTGTGATATCTCATACATCTTGAACACCGTCTAAAGAGCCACCCGAAGGATTGACAACTCACGAATTTTGTGCTATACTAAATCATCTGAAATTTCAGCATTCGGAGGACGAACAAGAATGTTTTATCTCGTCACAGTTGCGGCGGCAACCCTCCTCATCGCACTCTCTAATTTCATTTATGACGGCGTTTATCGCCTCTCTGCTTTCGGGTGGCACTTGCTCTATACCCTGCTTGGTGTGGCGGCAGTGTTTATTATCGATGCATTCTTTGCGTTTGTCACACGCCGCCTGCCCGAACGGTGGTTTGCACCCGAGGCGCGGATCTTCTCTGTCGGAAAGCACGAGAAGAATTTCTACCGCAAAACAAAGATCAACTCGTGGAAGAAATACGTTCCCGAATGGGGCTGCTTCACGGGCTTTCACAAGGACAGGATGCAGTCGTCAAGCGACAGCGCCTATCTTGGACGCTTTCTGCTTGAGTCGAATTACGGCGTCGCGGGACACGTGGCAGGGGCGTTCTTCGGTTATCTGATCCTCCTTCTTCCCTTCCTCCGCCCCCTCTCGGTCGCTCTCCCCATTGCTGCTGTCAATATGATCCTCAGCCTCCTGCCGACGATGATCCTGCGCTTCAACACTCCCGCGCTCCGCAGACTCTACCGCAGAAATCTTGATCGTGAGGCGCTTTCGGAAGAAACGGCAAAAAAATAGCACTTTCCGAGGTTTCCTGCGCTTTTGTTGCATTTTATTGCCTTTTTGTTGTATTTTTATGGCGTTTTTATTGTGTAAATTCAAAAAATCTGTTAAAATCCCTTGACGAATTGCGAAAAATGTGATATCATTGATACGAATCCTAAAGAAAGGAGGACTTCACGATGGATAACAACAAGCTCATCCGTTTCCTGCTTACTTTTTTCCTTGGTTGGATCGGTAGTATCATCATCAACCACACCTCTCTGAAGCCCGAGGGCTACACCTCGAGAACCCTGGCGTATTTTATCCTTGCGTACATCACGTTCGGAATCTACCCCCTGGTCGCTTCGATCTGCAACCTGTTCTTCGATCCCGCAAAGGAGAAGAACATCGGCTACAAGAAGGATTAATTTGATCCCGTAACCTTGTGTTCTACGTAACACCTATCTAAAAAGAGACCGTCTCGTGCGAGACGGTCTCTTTTTTATCTGATTTGTTACCGCTCCTCACGGAAATAGGAAAGTCCGAGGGAGGCAGGCGGTTGATTTTCACGCTTCTTGCGAACACTCGTAATGATCAGAACGAGGATCGTGACAACGTACGGAAGCATCTGAAGGAGGGGTGTCGCGCTCATATCGAGCGTAATACCGAGCAGGGTGGGCAGGCGCGAGCCTGCGAGATAAAGCGCACCGAAGAGGATCGAGCCGAGAATACTGAGGTGCGGTCTCCACAGGGTGAAGATAACGAGTGCCACGGCGAGCCAGCCGAACGGCTCAATGCTCTTGTACGCCTCGTTTGAGCCGGCGTAGTCCATAATGTAGAAGAGTCCTCCGAGCGCGGCAATGCCGCTTCCGAGCCCCGTTGCGATGTACTTATACGCCGTAACGTTGATGCCGACGGCATCCGCAGTTGCGGGATTCTCACCGACCGCACGCAGGTGCAGTCCGACGCGGGTACGCTTCAGCACAAAGGATGCCACAAGCGCGATCACGATCGAGAGATAAACCATAACACCGCAATACTTCAGCGCATCCGTGCGCTCTGCGAACGGAAAACGGAAGTAATCGAGTGCGTACAAATATTCGTTCGGCTTACCCTTGAAAACCATCATAATAAACTTCATCGTGCCGCCGCCGAAGATCGTCATTGCGAGGCCCGTGACGTTTTGATTCGCCTTCAGGGTGACCGTGAGGAAGCTGTAGATCGCGCCCATCAAAAGACCGCCCGCAAAGGAAGAGAGGATCGAAAGGATCACGATCAGCACAGGAGGGATGTTCGTCTCGTACATCCATTTGAGTGCAAGGCAGCCCGTTGCGCCGCCGATGCACATGATACCGGGGATACCGAGGTTCAGGTGTCCCGATTTTTCGGTCAGGATCTCACCCGTGCATCCGAACAGAAAGGTCGTACCGAGTGCGACAGCTGAAAAAATATAATCAAGAAAGCCATTCATGCTGCGGTACCTCCTTTGCTGTGTGCATTGCGGAATTTCAGGGTATAGGAAATAAAGAACTCACATCCGATGATGAAGAACAGGACGATGCCGACCATCATATTCGGGAAGGAGGAGTCGATGTTGAAGCGCGTTGAGATCTGCTCAGCTCCCTGCGAGAGGAAGGTAATGAATGCCGCACTTCCGACCATAATAAACGGATTAAACTTAGCAAGCCACGACACCATGATCGCGGTAAAGCCGAGACCGCCAACCGTATTGACTGTGACCGAATGGTCAAGCGCACCGACGATGAGGAAGCCCGCAAGCCCGCAGATCGCACCCGACACGAGCATCGTACGAAGAATGACCTTGCTGACGTTGATGCCGATATAGCGAGCGGTATTTTCGCTTTCGCCGACGACCGAGATCTCGTACCCTTGCTTTGTATAGTTAAGATATACGTAGGAAACTACGGTAAGCACGAGAACGGCAACGATCAAGAGGAGATATTCGTGACCAATGACAGGCAAATGACCAACCGAAAGCGCACCAAGCACACTCGAACCGCTCGGCGTCCAAAGCACCAGAAAATACGCGACGAGACCGCTTGCGATATAGTTCATCATCAGGGTAAAGAGCGTTTCGTTCGTTCCCCATTTTGCTTTAAACACAGCAGGAATTCCACCAAAGATCGCACCTGCAAGCACCGATGCGAGAAGCATCAGAATAAGCAGAAGCCAATTCGGAACGCTGTTTCCAAGGTAGAAGGCGACCGCGACCGATGCAAGCGCACCGATCAGCACCTGTCCCTCTGCACCGATGTTCCAGAAGCGCATACGGAACGCAGGGGTAACGGCAAGAGCAATGCAAAGAAGCACCGCCGAATCCTTTGCGAGCTTCCAGATCCGTCTTGCAGAGCCTACCGTTCCTTCAAAAATCGTCCCAAGAAATTCAAGCGGATTTGCACCGATGAGGAAGATCGACAAAACCGAGCAAAGTAAGATCGCCGCAAGAACCGCGATCACACGGAACAGCATCGACTTCCAAAGTGGGATCGTATCACGCTTCACAACGTGGAACAGCGGCTCACGCGCCTGTTTTTTATTCGCTGTCACGGTTCGTCTCCTCCTTTTCGGGTTCTACGGGAGCGGGAGCGTCCGACTTCGTCATAAGCACGCCGATCTCCTCTTTGGTGGCACTTCTTCCGTCTACGATACCCGTAATACGGCCGCCGCAAATGACCATAATGCGGTCACATAGCGCAACGAGCACGTCGAGGTCCTCGCCGACAAACACGACGGCGACTCCCTTCTCCTTTTGCTCGGTGAGCAGATTATAAATGGTATAGGACGAGTTGATGTCAAGTCCGCGCACGGGGTACGCCGCCATCAGAACGGTCGGCGACGCCGCGATCTCACGTCCGACAAGCACCTTCTGCACGTTTCCACCCGAAAGGCGGCGGATCGGCGTGTGGGTACTCGGCGTTGAGACCTCAAGCTCGCGGACGATCTTATCCGCAAGGTCGCTCGGCTTTTTACGATCGACGAACATCGAATGTCCTTTGTTATAGCTACGGAGCATCATATTGTCAACGATGTCCATATTACCGACAAGTCCCATTCCGAGTCTGTCCTCAGGAACGAAGGAAAGTCTGACGCCGAGCTCACGGATCTTCATCGGATCCTTATCCCTGAGATCTTCCGCTTCGCCCGTCTTGGGGTTATGATAAACGATGGTACCATCCGCTGGATGGCAGAGACCTGCGATCGACTCAAGCAACTCTCTCTGACCGCTTCCCGCGATCCCCGCGACGCCGAGGATCTCTCCCGAGCGCGCAGTAAAGCTCACGTCGTCAAGAACCTTGACACCCTCTCCGTCGAACAGGGTCAGGTTTTCGACCACAAGGCGGTCGCACACGTTTTTCGGCTCGGGACGGTCGATGTTCAGCTCGACCTTCTTACCGACCATCATCTCGGTCAATTCCTCCGTCGAGGTCTCGCTCGTATTGACCGTGGCGATGTGCTCACCCTTTCGAAGAACGGCGACGCGATCGGACACCGATAGCACCTCGTGGAGCTTGTGGGTGATGATGAGGATCGACTTACCGTCATCGCGCATACGGCGCAGGACCTCGAACAGCTTGTCCGTCTCCTGCGGAGTAAGCACAGCGGTAGGCTCGTCGAGGATCAAAAGATCCGCGCCGCGGTACAGCACCTTGATGATCTCGACCGTCTGCTTTTCGGAGACCGACATTTCATAGATCTTCTTCTTCGGGTCGATCACAAAGCCGTACTTCTCCGCGATCTCGGATACGCGGCGATTGACCGCCTTCATATCGTACTTTTTCCCGTCGTCAATGCCGAGAATAACATTCTCCGCCGCTGTAAAAACGTCGACCAGCTTGAAGTGCTGATGGATCATTCCAATGCCGTGTCGGAACGCATCCTTCGGAGAGCGGATCACGACCTCTTCGCCATCGACGAAAATGCTGCCCTCGTCAGGGAAATAAATTCCCGCGATCATATTCATCAAAGTCGTTTTTCCGCAGCCGTTCTCACCGAGGATCGAAAGGATCTCGCCGCGGTAGACGGTCAGATCGACCTCCTTGTTTGCCGCGAGACTGCCGAAATATTTGGAGACCTTTTTCATCTCCAATGCAAGCGGTTTGTTCATAAATCCCTCCAAAAGAAAGCATCCTTGTACAGTTCATGCGCAAATCCTCGAGCCTTTTCGCGGGGACTTGCGTATGAGCTGTAAAAAAAGCCGCGACAAGCGGAGCAAAGCTCCGCTTGTCGATTTTTTCTCTTTGCGGCGTATCAGTCTTCACCGAAAGCGGTGTTAAGCAGCTTGATTCCGTCGATCTGAATATCAAAGTAAGGAGCACTACGATATTCGGACTCATGGAAATATCCATTCGAAATAGCTTCCGTATCCTTTTCGAAATTCTTATCGGTATTAACATCAGCCATATAAGACGTAAGCGTCTCACCGTTTACCTTGAAGTTTGCGGTATCAAACACCTTGATCTCACCCGAGATAAGCTTAGCCTTTACGTCGTCGAGATATGCCTGCGTTCCTTCAGCTGCAGCCTGCGTGTTGACCTCGGAAAGTGCTACCGAGCCGCTCTCCAAAGTACCCGTCCAGTCGGTCTTGATCTCGGTACCGTTCTGTACGCTCTCGCAAATGTACTTGAAGTAGGGAGTCCAGTCGATCTTGGAGGAAACGATAAAGGTGTCCGGGCAGGACTTAACGGTGCTGCCGTTATAGGAAATATTGGGGATCTTCTTTTCCTGACATACGGAAGGTGCGCCCATCGAGTCAGCGTGCTGAGAGATCAGAACGCAGCCGTTGTTGATCAGAGCAGTTGCGGCATTCTTTTCCTCGACCTCATGATACCAGCTACCGGTGAACTGCACCTCCATCGTTACGGAGGGACAAACCGACTTTGCGCCAAGATAGAAAGAGGTATAACCCGAGATAACCTCTGCATAGGTGAATGCGCCGACGTAGCCCATCTTTGCCTGTTCAGCGGTAATCTTACCGTCATCGATCATTTCGTTCAGCTTGAGACCTGCTGCAACACCTGCGAGGTATCTGCCCTCGTAGATCGAAGCAAATGCATTGTGGAAGTTGTCAAGACCTGCCGTATGTGCCATCGTGCCGGTCGCATGGCAGAACTGAACCTTCGGGAAATCCTCAGCTGCCTTGAGAAGGTAGGTCTCATGACCAAAGCTGTTTGCAAAAATGACATCACAGCCCTCGTCAACGAGGTCAGCCGCAGCCTCATAGCACTCGTTGGACTCGTCGATGTCTCTCTTCATGATGACCTGATCCTCTGTAAGACCAAGTGCCGTTGCCGCCTTGTTGACCGCCTCGATGAAGTTCAGGTCATAGGTGGAGTCCTCGTCGTGAAGCAGGATCACACCAAGTCTGAACACACCGTCATCGGTGCTGCAGGACGTCATAGCCGAGCAAAGCGATGCGATCATAACGACAACAATACAAAGGGAAAGCAGTTTCTTGAACATCTGAATGTTCCTCCTAATAAAGTTTTTATTTACAAAAGCCGAGGCCTTTATAAACCCAAGATCAAGAGCGGAGCTTGTACGTTCCGAATGTGAAGGCTATGTGAACATACTTCATTATAACACACTTATCCGCATCTGTCAAGAAAATATTCGGTTCTTCGACAGATAATGATCGATTTTTTATCCGTCATCCCCTTCGGTATTACCTGAATATTGTGAAAAAAAAACGTTAGATTTGGATATACGAAGAAGGAAATTTGTTATAGAATAAAAGAAAAAGCGCACGGAGGCACGAATATGAAGATCAAAGTAAACGCAAAAAGCTCCCTCGGGAAATACGTCGACCCGACCGCGTGGCAAAACAGCACGCTTCGCTACACGCCCCCCGAGGACTTCCCCGCTTTCCTTGAAAAGCGCATCGGACGCGCCAAGATCATGCGTACCTGGATCACGCTTGACGAGTATTGGGACTACAAAACGGGAAAGTTTTATCCCGATTACGACATCGGCGTTGCACGCTACAAGCCCGAGGAGCTTCACTTCGTCTACGACTGGGCTTCGATCGTTCCCGCGCCGTCGGGCACACGCTTTGAGGCGTACCTCACCTCTCACGCAAAATGCGCCGACGAGCTTCTTCTGAACGTCCGCAGGCTTGAGCGCGAGGTATCGGACGGTGTGATCACCTACGAGCAGTATGAGGAGATCTTCGAAAAGGCGGTCGAATACTGTAAGTCCCTCGCGCCAAATATCCGTTACATCGAATGCTGTAACGAGGTCGACATCAAGACCTTCGGCAACCTTACAGCCGAGGAATACGTCAAGATCTATCTCTCCGCTCATCGCGCGGTGAAGCGTCTGAACGCAAAGCACAATTACGAGATCCCGCTTGAGATCGGCGGTTTCGCAGAGGCTCGCACGCTCTACCATTGGGATATGATGGTCAAGGTGCTTCGTATGCTCCGCAATTCCGAGATCGGCGACTGCCCGATGGACTTCTACTCCTACCATCTTTACAACGTTGGTGAATCGGGACATATGTTCAGCAAGGGGTGCTGTGACGTTGCCGCGCTCGGCGGTGTCGGCAAGATGCGCAAGATCATGGAAAACCATAACGCACTTCTTAAGGAGCTTGGCCTCCCCGAAAAGCCCGTTTTCCTGAACGAGCTCGGTCGCTCGCGCACAACAGGCATCACCGGCGACTGCATTTACAATGCCGCAGGACTTCTGACCTATCTCATCGCCTTCGGCAGCGAGGGGCTTGAAAATCTCTACCCCTTCCCGTGGTGTACCTTCCACAATCCGAAGCTGCAGATCTCCTTCACGCAGTACCTCCTGAACGAGGACGGCTCGTATTCGGCAACGCCGAACGGTCACGCCATCGAAATGCTGCATAGCCTCGGCGGCGAGCGTCTTGCGGTGGAGGTCACCGAGGCGATCGGCACCGATCCCGAATTCCGCGCGATCGCAACGCGCGAAGAGGACGGCTCCATCTCCGTGATCTGCGTCAATCCGACCGCCGACACGGTCGAGTCCCCCATCACGGTGCTTGGACTTCCCGATGGTACGTATCACATCAAGTCCTACAAGTGCAATGACATCGCCAACAACATCGTCACGGGCAAGGGTACGGGAACGCTCGAGCTGTCAGCCGAGATCGACCGTGTCGCAAAGGACGGCGCACTCACACATTTTAATTATCTCCCGAGAAATGCCTTCACGCTTTATCGCATTATGAAGGTCGACTAAGCGCGAAAATGCTCGCCTTGTGGCAGAAACAATCGGAAACCGTCAGGGAATGCCTTGACGGTTTCCTTTTTCTATGTTATAATAAGATGTATGCTCTTCTTGCAGTACGCGAGAGGCAAAATCCATCCGAAAGGAAGGTGTCCATGTCACAAAAAGCAAAAAAAGCCGTGCATCTTTGCTACGGCGTAATACTAACGCTCCTGATCGCACTGGTCGGCGTTGCCTTGATCCTTTCATGCATTGAGATCTACAAAAGCGGCAACCGTCCCTTCTCGCGCGAATCGATCGCAGCAGCGTTTGACCGCATCGATATGCTCGTTTATGCCGCTATGATCGCCATCGGCGGCGGCATCGTACTATCCGTTGTGCTACCACTTGAGCGTGTCCGACCGAAGGCGGCACCCGACGAATACGCAGTCCTGAGACGGCTTCGAAAAAAGGTTGGCTCAGCCGTACCAAGCGTCGAGCAAAAGCACCGTCAAGCTTTTCGCATCGGACTCGTCATCGTTTCGGTCGCTTGCTTTGCCTGGCCCGTTCTCACCCTATGTGATGTGTCAGGCTACGGACTTGAAGATCTGAACCGCGACGTCTTGCGCGGGGCTCTGCCCGTTCTCATCGGAACGGCGATCGTCATGCTTCTTGCAGCCCTCGTCTCCTTCTTAAACCACAAAAGCGTTCAGCGCGAGATCGCGGCGTGCAAGCAGGCGATCGCAGAAGGACGCACCTCTCCTATAGAGGAGGCGACGAATGCGGATCGGCTCAAAGCCGTCCGCCTCTCCCTCAAAAAGCACGAACGAAAAAGCGTGCTTGTGATCCGCTGCGTCGTTCTCGCCGTTGCGATCCTTTTCATCGTACTTGGCATCCTGAACGGCGGCATCGACGACGTGCTGGGTAAAGCGATCCGCATCTGCACCGAGTGCATCGGTCTCGGATAAGGGGGTGACGGAATGAAATTCTTCAAAAAAATCGGCGCGTGGTTCTCCTCGCACCGTCCGACCAAACGGCGCATCATTCAGCTATACGCCGCGCTTCTTACGAATGCGAACCTCAAGGGCTTCGGAAGCGGGAAGATCTATCAAGGGAACGTAAAAAAGATCTGCGCCCCGGGGCTTAACTGCTACTCCTGCCCGGGTGCATCGGCGGCGTGTCCGCTCGGTGCGCTCCAGAATGCGCTTGCATCAAGCGGAAAGACGGTTCCTTATTACATATTCGGCATCATTCTTCTGTTCGGATTTCTGTTCGGCAGATGGATCTGCGGATTCCTTTGCCCCTTCGGGCTTTTACAGGATCTGCTCCACAAAATCAAAACGCCGAAGATCCGAAAGAACCGCTTCACACGGATCCTTTCGTATCTCAAATACGTCATCCTCGTGGTGTTCGTCATCATCCTCCCGCTGATCTATGCGGCGGAAGCGCTTGACTTCCCCCTTCCCGCGTTCTGCAAATACATTTGCCCGTCGGGAACTCTGCTCGGTGCAGGTGGACTCCTCTCAAACGAGTCAAACAGCACGATGCTGATGATGCTCGGCCCGCTCTTCACCTGGAAGTTCTGCCTGCTCGTCGCCTTCATCGTCGGTTCGATCTTCCTTTACCGCTTCTTCTGCCGCTTCTTCTGCCCGCTCGGGGCGCTGTACGGCTTCTTCAATAAGATCTCCCTTCTCGGGATGAAGGTCGACCCGAAGAGCTGTACCGACTGCGGCATATGCGTAGAAAAATGCGGAATGGACATTCGCAAGGTCGGAGATCACGAATGCATCAGCTGCGGCGATTGCGTGGACGTTTGTCCGACGAATGCGATCACGCGGAAGGGTCCGAAGCTCCTGCTTCCTCCGAACGAGATCGGCGGAAGGACCGCGGGCGCAAGGGTTGCCGTTCAAAGCGACGAGCTTCTGCCCGGAACGAAGCCCCTGCCGAAACGAACAAAGATCTCCCGCGCGGTGGTCGCGGTGCTTCTTCTTGCACTCCTCGGTGGTGCGCTTTACTACTACAATTTCGTTGACGGAAAGCCGGCACCGAGTGTTGTGCCACCCGACGAAACGACCGCAGAACAAGAGGACGCAAGCGGATCGGGAGAAACCACAGATCCGATCGATCCCGCTCCAAGCCTTGGAAACAAGGTCGGAGACCTCTGTTACAGCTATGACCTTTCCCTGATCGGTAAGGACGGAACCGTAAGCGTCGAAAGCACACGCGGAACGATCACGGTCATCAATTTCTGGGGCACGTGGTGCGGTCCTTGCAAGCACGAGCTGATCTACGAATTCCCATCCATTGAAGAAACCTACGGGGATGCCGTCAAGGTGATCGCCGTACACAGTGAGTATCTCTACAACGAAAGCGATGCGCTTTCGTGGATCGAAGGCAATATGCCTGCAGATTCCTCGATCATCTTCGCGGTAGACGGCGAAGATGACGTTTACTGCAAGGAGCTTGGCGGTGGGCAATCCTGGCCGCACACGCTGATCCTTGACGAGGAGGGCGTGATCATTTCGGTTCTCCCGTACGCCGTAACCTTTGAAGGAGATCTGAAGCCGATCCTCGATGCGGCAATCGCGGCAGAGTAATTCACGATTTATGAAACAAAACGAGGCTGAACCGAACGGTTCAGCCTCGTTTTGTTTACGGTTGGTTGCGGATACCTCATCCGTCTTTTTTCTTCGACATCCCCTCCCGGAGAGAGGCTTGGGTAGAGCGACACGGAAACAACAAAAACGCCCACGCACCGCAAATGCGGTGCGTGGGGGTCTTAGACAGCATTATCGCTATTTATTATTTGCTTTTTAGACTACTCGTCGCAATTAGTTTGCAGAAGGAACAGTCAGCGTCCAAGTCAGATCAGTCTCTGCCTCAAGCTGTGCGGTACCAACAGAAATCTGGAACGTAATAACGTCGCCTGCCTTGATGTTTTCGATAGATACGGAACCGTCCTCACCGAACTCTCCAGCAATATAACCGCACGTCGCATTCGTATCGTTGGTCACGCCGTAGCCGGTTGCTCCGTCGATCTGCGAAACACTAAGGGTATACGTGCCGTCTGCAGTTGCAGCGTAGGTGTAATAAATGTAGCAGTACGTATACTCGTAGCCCATAAAGTTGACTCCGGATACCGTGTGTGTCTCCATAAGAGAGGTGCTAACGGTACCAGTCGTGCCGGTCATTACAAGCGGATTGAGCTCCGAGCCTGCGGGAGGAGTCGTGTCCTCGAAAGCAACCTGAACGATACCTGCGTCATCGGATACAGCTACAACCAGATAGGCGTAACCGGTTACATCGACAACAGCAGCATTTTCAGATTCGTTAGAGTCATATACATCCTCATTCGCTCCGTTGAGCAAACTGTAAAGCTCAACCGCAGTAACCTTTCCGGCGCTCGAGCTTACAGTAACGGTTGCAAAAGGCATATCGTTCATTACACGGTAGTAAACGGTATCAACGAAAGCATTGGGAGTAACCATTTCAAAATTTCCAAACTCAGAAAACTCAATCGTAAAAGGGTTCTCCGCATTAGAACCGGTAAGGTACACAACAACTTCGTTGTCTGCAACCGAGGAGGAGAGACCGATCATCATGGGTTCGGTAGTGTAAAGTTCAATGTTGCCGTTCTCATCGGGAGCATAGATAGTGCCGTTGATAGTCACCTTAACAGAAGGATCTTCGATGAGGAGGTAGTTGTCAGCCAACATACACCATACGGTCTCACCCTCAGGGATAACGATCTCGGTTGCAACCATACCCGGGATGAGGCAGTAGGGAGCTTCCTTGGAACCATCAGGATCCGCGTATGCAGCAATGCCATAAGCAACATCTTCGCTCTTCGCGTATTCGACAGTGATCTCGTAAGTATTGCCTGCGGTCATAGGAATTTTAAGAGAACCCTCGCCGCTCAGGGGGAGCAGCTCGACACCGGTGGTAATGTTCTTAACATTGACCTTCACGCCGAGGCCCTGCGCCACAAGCACCTCGAGACCTCCGTCAGCGGTTGCTTCGTAAGTATATACAACGGAATCACCCGCGGTAACTGCAACAACCTCATCTACAACGATTTCATCAAACCAAAAATCGTAGTAGAAGTCGCCAACATAGTAAACATAGCCGTACACGCCACCCATGTAGCCATAAGCAAAGTCTTCACCCTTCAGGTCGACGACGCTGTCGTCAACTACGGGAGCCTCTGCCTCAAGCGTGATCACGAGAGAGGTTTCGCCCTCTGCGAAATCGTACTTAGCAGCGGTGTCAACAACGTAGCCTGCAACAGCTGCGTTGATGTTTGCCTGGTAAACAGCTTCGGTCAGCTCAAAGGTAGCTACGCCGGAAGCATCGGTGGTACCGGGATGGCAGCTCGTGCCCTCGCAAAGCTGAACGGAAACGTTCGCAATGCCCTCGCCTGCTGCATTCTTAACGGTAACGGTGTAAGTAACCTTAACTACAGGGGGGTCGGTTTCGGGCGGATCGGACTCTGCAGGGGTTTCTGCAGGGGTCTCAACAGGATCGGTCTCCGCGGGAGTGGTTTCATCGTTGCCACCCTTCTTGTTGCAGGAGCAAACCAGGAGGCACAGGCAAAGCAGAACACAAAGCACTGCGACGATTCCTGCGCGTCTCATCAGATTGTTCATAAGAACCTCCATAATCTAAAATATTTTTTGATTATTTATAACCATTTTCAGCTCATTCAAAGCGCAAACGGCTATCATACTTCGTATTATAGCACAACTTTTTCTAAAATGCAATCGTATTTTCAAAAAAAGTTAGAAAAATTTTGAATATTTTTTTCAAACGGCATTTTTTCGGCTTTATGCATAATAACAACAAGCGAACAGGTAGGCAATTTCGGTCACTTCTTCCACATCAGCGAAGAGGTACTGCAGACCTCCGTCTTGCCACCAGCCCATGTGCGTGCCGACTCGCTTCATCATCGTGATGAGCTGATCGTTCAGCGGGACCACGCCGTCCTCGTTCACGTATTCCTTCATCGCCGTGATGACGCCGTTCCAGCGTTCCTTCACCACGCATTCGCCGCTCGAATCGTATTCATAATATGCAAGCGACTGACAATCGTTGATCTGCGAAAGAGAATCGATGTAGGGCGACGCGGACGTTATGCGGAGCATCACGATCGGTCCGCTCGCAGAGCCGTAGTGGTAGTATCCGTCGCTTCCCTTCACGATCGTGACGTTCGGGTTCGTGATGTCAACGTCGGTCAGCGTTCCGCTTCCCGCGGGCGTAGCCTTGAGGTACTTGCTGTCCGCCGTGATCTCATCAAACGGAATGTCCGAAATGTCCTTGAGCGGATCTCCGATGCGCTCGATCGTGAGAATCGCGTTTCCTGCGCTTCCGTCCGTATTCTTAAGACCGACCACAACGATCAGAGTACCCGTGCTTTCCGTCCCGATGCTTCCCGCGCGGACGTTGATCTCAAAGTAAGAGGTGCCTGCCTTTTCGGCGATGTTGTTCGTCTGAACGAAGGCGGGCATACCGTAGTTCCCAACACTTACGGTCGCGCCCACACAGGTCGCGCTGACGCGGTACTGTCCCGGCATCTGCGGACGGAAGAGAACGTAGGTCATATCGTTTCGCGTAAGCTCGACTGCAACGGTTCCTGCCCCAACGTAGGGCGCCTTATATTCGGTTCTTGTATCATCTCCGTCGGGATCCGCCCAGATGGCTTCGCCGCCGTCGCTATATGACACTCTCTTTACGAAGGAGACCGTTACGGCAGGCGCTCCCTCACTGAGAACGCACGCCGCAGAATCATACAGATACTTGGAGCTGCCTCCGATCATTTCAAGGGTAAAGGTGTGATTTCCTGCTGCCGCCTTTACAGTTGCGACGCCCGACGAGTTCGTTACGCCCTGCGCCCCGCTCGAAAGCTTAACAACGACGTTCTTCATTGGGGCGCCTGCGCCGTCCACGACGGTGACGGTGTATGTGATCGCATTCGCATCATCCTCTGACGGGCCGTCCACCTCATCGCCGCCTACGGAGCCGTTCGTGTCCGAAGGGTCACCGTCCGCGGGATCGGTCTCGCCGCCTGCGGAATCGGTCGTGTCCGAGGGATCGCCACCTCCGGTCGTTTCGCCGGGAAGGCCTTCCGTGGTCTCGTCTCCGCCTGCACCGCTGTCGCAAGCGGCGATCGTTACAAGGAGAAGAAGGACAAGTGCAAGCGACAAAATAAATCTCTTATAATAATTGGAAGATTTCATTCAGATTTCCTCACATTACAGCATAGTTTATCAGCCTTATGCGCCGACAGTTTCGTAGTAGTAGCAGAGCTTCGTCCACGAGTGATCAACGCCTGCGAAGGTGAACTTATCCATCAGGAGCTGCAGGATCTCGGCAAGCTCCTCGGTCACAGGAACACATCCCTCAAGCTCGGGATTTGCAGAGCTCTTTGCGATCATTTTCTTAACGTAGCCCTTCATTACCTCAGTATAGTCTTGACCGTCACCGTGGTATCTGCCCGCGACTACATCCTCAACCTGATACATTTCCATATAAGCGTCGTATTCGTCGCCCCACTCGATCTTGAAGCCCTCCTGATAGGAGACACCGTCCTTCTCAAAGATCTCGAGGAAGTCAAGCACCCATTGGTCGGTATCGCTGATCGCGAAGTTGAAGGACTCGGTCTTTTCAACCATTTCCTTCAGACAGGTTCTCTCAAAAATACTCGTGTTGCCAAGGAAATCGGCGTAGACGATCGAACCGACCGAGCCATCCGCACGGAGCTCGTGATAGTATCCATCTTCGTCGAGAACGACCTCAATGCCGCCTGCAACGATCTCATTCTGGTCGGTCGTTCCGTCCTCCGCCTCATAGAAGGTGAAGGGACCGGGCGACGCAAGAGTAAAGACCTCAAGTTTCGCGCCGACGTACTTGATCTCAAAATTAAAGGTACCGAACTTGTACGTATCCCAATACGCAATATCAATATAATAGGGAGTTCCCGCTTCCATATACACGATCATCGAGCAGTTCACAATATCGTTATGGAGGCGCTCCGCATTCTCGTATTCGTAATAGATCTCTCCGTTCCGCAAGAACACCCATCCCTCGACCGAATCCATAATGTTATCCGAATCGATCAGAGAATTGATACGGTAAACGCCCGTCTGCTGCGGGATGAACTCATACAAGAGGCCGCGCGGCATAATGACACGGTTATAAGTCACGGAGTTGTTTTTTCCAAGCTGTGCATCGTACGCCGAATGCCACCAAAGGCCCTTGGTCGGATCACTGAGCTGCTTGCCGTTCGTGCCGTACGCTTCGTAGTAGGAGCACATCTGCAGCCACTCGTTTTCGCTCTGCTCAATGCCGACAGCCTCCGCAATCATTTCGAGATATTCTCTCAGTTCAGTTGTAACAGGGACGAAGGAATAGATCTCCGAATTCGAGGCATAGGAGCAGTAATTCACGATCTTATCGTAGAAGCCCTCTCCAACCTTTCCATCATACGCAAGCGTCCAGACCGAGTCGGAGCTGAACTGCGTAGCGGTCATCAGCTCTGCGAGAAGCAGAGGTCCGTCTGCGGTGCCGACGTGGTAATAGCCGTCCTCCTCGTTCAGGACGACGGTAACGTAATCCTCGTAGCCGAAGCCGTCCGCCTTCAGATTCGTTGCCGCATTGCGCGGGATATAGGTAGGCGCATCAATGTCCGCGATCTTTTCTACACGAAGATCCTTCACGTAGACAGTATCATCACCCGCATTGGTGGTAGCGTCCTTAAAGTAGCAGAGCGCCAGCTCATATTCGCCGTCCTGCGGCGCAACGTAGACGTAACAGGTCGCCCAATCCTCGCTGATTCCCGAGATCTGATAGATATCGTCGCGGTTCACAAGGAGGTAGAGGATATCCGCCCCCTGCTCACTCGAAGCGAAATAGTCAAGCGCAACAACGTCGCCCTTCTTCAAATTCATCGTCGCGTATAGAATCGAGTAGGAGCCGCTCTGATTCTTGTTGGTCGGATATACACAGGTCTCGCCGTCCTTTTCTCCGATCTTGAAGGGCCAGGAGTATTCGTCATCCTTCTCGCCGGAGTAGGTGAAGCCGAGATCGGTCGTTCCAAGCGCCGCCGCAAGCTCCTCGGTAGAGGGCATCGGCTCCTCAGGCTTCTCCGCAGGGGTCAGTTCACCGATGCTCGTAAAGAGCTTCTGCGTGTAATTATCCGCAGTAAAATATTCAAACGCCTTTTCGAAGGGCTCAAGAGCGGGGAGCGCACCCGTTTCGATGAGGCAGATCACACCGTAGCGATCCACGATCATCGTCGTGGGATATCCTCCGAAGGAAGGAAGCGTATCCTTCACGCCTGCTGTGTCCTTACCAAAGATGAAGGAAAGCTCGTATTCCTCTTTGAAAAGCTTGACCGCCATCTGATCGTCGTTCGCATACGGGTTCAGCGCAAGGATCTCTACGTCGTCCTTGTACATCTGATACGCCTCCTCCATATACGGAACCTCACTGATGCAAGGACCGCACGTCGTATAGAAGAAGTTGATCAGAACGGCCTTCTTCGTCTTTAAGACCTCGGAAAGCGTTACCGTATTTCCGTCGGTATCGGTGAACGAGAAGTCGCGCATGACCGAGCCGACCTTGTACGCTACACCGCTGAGGCTCGTGTTATCCGTGATAACAGACGAGGTCAGCGTGATCGTGGTGTCGCGCTCGATCATCGGATAGCTCTCCGCAAGGGCGTAGCCCTCGGGCGCGTCGGTAATATCAATGTAATACGAGCCGCCTGCCTTGAGAGATGCGGTCGCCACGCCCGATTCGTCGGTCGAGGCATAGCCTGCGAGATCTTCCATCGCCGCATCGGAATAAATGAGGAGGGTTACATCCTCAAGCAGTAGGCCTCCTGCGGATTTCACCGTGATCTTATAATCGACCTTTCCGCTCTCGGTGCCTCCGCCCGAGCCTCCGGTCGTTTCATCGCCCGGCGCCTCGCCCGAGCCACCCGTCGTCTCATCACCCGAGCTTCCCGAATCGCATCCGGTCAGCATCGACAAGCTCATCGTGAAAAGCATCGAAAGGACAAGCAAGAACGATAGGGTTCTTTTGAATTTCTTCATATGCATTCTCCTATAAAAATATTTGCGCCGCGTTTGCGCACCTGTCGCATTTTGTCGAGCAAAATCCCACGAGGTGGGGCGAGACCTCCAACAAACGAGCGCTATGCATTATATAGCGTACCACAAATTCCCGAAAAAATCAATAGTATTTGCAAACTTTTTTCGCTTTTATACATTTAATTTGAAAAAAAGGACAAAAAAGGCTTGAAATTTTTTGTTGATTGTGATAAAATGTTATCTGTATGACTTGACGGTAAAACAAGGTTTTCCGTTTTGCAAAAATTCAGAAAGGCAATTGCAATCACAGATGAAAAAGCACAGATCAACAAAAAGGATCATCTGCCGTATCGGCATATTGATGGTCTCGCTGTCCATCCTGCTCGGCGTTTTGATGTCGGGGGGCTCCGGCAGCGTCGCTGCTGCGAAGTCGGTCGTCAGTCTTTTTGACGGCGTCATCGATACGAACCGCGACAGCTTCTTTGACAGCTCCGTCTTATATGCGCTTCCCGAAGGCGTAAAGGATACCGACGATCTCTCTCTGATCATTCAGGTGAACGAGGACTCGATCCTTGACGTTTACGAGAAGAAAAAGCCGAATATGACCGTCTCGGAATTTGCTTATTCCGACAGCGCAGAGGATATCCGCGCGCGCATTGCCGCAGAGAAGGCAGAGCTTCTCAAGGCACTTGACGACAAGGGCATTTCGTACAAGGCGGGTGCCGACTACGCGACTCTCAAGTCGGAGGCCAAGCGGTCTTAGGAAGACAATTTTCATTTTCACCTCCTTGGCTCACAGAACGACATGGCTACGATCCGACTTCCGCGCGCGCATTGCCGCAGAGAAGGCAGAGCTTCTCAAGGCACTTGACGACAAGGGCATTTCGTACAAGGCGGGTGCCGACTACGCGACTCT
>JAZNOQ010000100.1:0-8500 GCA_045589215.1 Eubacteriales bacterium | reverse complement strand
GTCGAGGCGGAAGAAATTCTTGCCGAAGCGGTCGAAGAGCCCGTTGAAGCGGAAGAGATCGTCACCGAGACGGTCGAAGAGCCTGTCGAGGCGGAAGAAATTGTTGCCGAAGCGGTCGAAGAGCCCGTTGAAGCGGAAGAGATCGTCACCGAGACGGTCAAGCAGGAGCTCTCCTTCCGCGCGGTTTCGCGCTATCAAAATGTCGAGGCGCAACAGACAAAAGCCGTACAGCGTCCCGAGCCGTCAAAGCAGAAGGACCCCTACAACGTGTACGATTACGATATGGCGCAGGAATTCGGATACATCCCCGAAACGCGCGAAAGGACCGTTTCACAGGTCAATGAGCTTGAGGGAAAGCGTGACCGACACGTTACGGTGTACGCAAAGCAGGACCCCTCCTCGCGAAAGAGCGGAAAGAAGAATGCGCGATACGGCAAAACGGTGCATCGGAAAAATACAAACGGCGATGATGCACGCGGACACGCGAGGGCAGGCGAAAAGGCCTTTGCAAGGGCAATGCACAAGCGCACGATGCCCGAGCCCGAACGGATTTCGGAGCGTGAGGATGCACGCATTCGCGAAAATCCGAAAAAAGCAAAGGAGACGGCACTGCGCCGCGTGATCTTCACGGGTGTTGTTGCACTCATTCTGTGCTTCTGGGAATATCTCCCTCTCCTTCCGGGCGGACAGTATATGCCGTTTGGATTTATCGGAAACACGCAGTACCCGCTTTTGTACATCGGAATTGCGGCGGCACTTTTATTGTTGGATCTCGCTCTTCTCGGGCGGAGCTTTCTCTCGTCCTTTTACGAGCTTGTGTCGCTCCGATGCACCCCGCGATCGCTTACCGCGTTTGCGGTGCTACTCGCGTTTCTGAACGATATTTTTTCCTCCTACATATTACTTTTCGGAACCGACGTGGAATACGGAATGTTCCACTATCCCGCCGCACTCGCTGTGCTTTTCTACGCAGTCGGCGCGTACGCGACGGTTTGTCGGAAGATCGATGCCTACGCCGTGTTCGGCGCGATGCGCCCGAAATACGTTCTCACCGAGGACGAGCTGTGTGAGCATATCCGCAATCGGGCGGCGTTTCAGGGGGGGAAGGGAAGTGCGCGGCGTTTTGCCGCTACGAATGACGTGCAGGGTGCGGAGAGACGCCTCGATGCCGAGGACCGCTATGATGGCTTCCCGGGCTTCCGCAGGCTTTTTTTCCTGCTTCTGATCATCGGAATGTCTGCGATGACGGTATTCGCCTTCCGTTCGGTCGGTACGGGCGCGCTCTATTCCCGTGCCTCGGAAGCGGTGAACGTATTTTTCTGGGCACTATTTCTGTCAATGCCGCTTGCCGTGACCGAGCTTCGCCGCCTGCCGCTCCTCAGGGTATCCGAGGAGATGCGCAAGAAAAATACCGCGCTTGCGGGTGACGCTGCGGCGGCGGAATACGTTTCGCTTCGCACGGTAGCCGTTCGCAGTGAAATGTTTTTCAGAAAGCATCCCTTCTGCCTCGGTGAGTGCGTCGGGAACGATCCCCAAAAAATCAAGTATGATTTGTCCTCGATCCTGATGGCGCTCGGTGAGCCCTTCTCACGCGCGGTGGATGGGGAATATTCGGAAAAGGTAAAGCTTCTTCTCGTGTCGGAGCGTACGGTGCGAGGATACGTCGACGGCGTTCTCGTTGAGCTTCGGCTCGGAGACGACGAGCGCGCTGGATATAGGCTTTCCGATCGCGGAGCGTCGCTTCGTGAATCGGCGTACCGCCTGCCGCTCGGCATTGCGGTGGAGGGCGAAACGGTCGGAACCTGCTCACTTTACGTGCAGAACGAAGCCGAATATCCTGCTCTTGTGCGTGCGCTGTATGATCACGGGCTTCGCACCTCGGTGTGTCACTATACCCTCTTACCGTTCTTGACCGAAAAGACCTTGCAGGTTCCGAATCCCGAGTCAAAAAAGAAAAAGACTCCCACGGTGCAGAACCTGTCGGAGGATACCGTAGCCGCCCGTCTCCAGAGCAGTGCGGTTCGTGACGGTGCGCTGGATAGCGGAATTGCCGCTTTGAACACCCCGAAGGATCTCTGGCTTCCCCTTGTGTATGCCGATAAGATCACGGCATACAATCGCTTTGCGGCGGTCCTCGCGTGGATGTCTGTCATCGTCGGTGCCTTGCTTGCGCTTCTGACTGCCTTCGGTGTACTGCCGACGGTGGCTTATCCGATCCTCGTTTCGCTTCTGCCGATCGGCTTCGGTGCGATCTCATACTTGTTTTCAAATTACTATTTGTCCTGAAAGAGGTGCTATATGAAAAACCAATCCTCCGCGTGCAGAAGCCGTTCTGAAACGGTGAACAGCTCGGTCCTGAAATCGGTGACGAAGCCCGGTCGGTATGCGGGCGGCGAATACGGTCAGGTCGTAAAGGATAAAAGCGCGGTGAAGGCGCGATTTGCTTTCGCGTTTCCCGACAGCTACGAGATCGGAATGTCCAATCTCGGCGTTCGCATTTTGTACGGCGTTCTGAATGAACAGCCCGACGTGTGGTGTGAGCGCGTCTATACGCCGTGGGTCGATATGGAGGACGCGATGCGGAAAAGCGGAACGCTCCTCACGGCGCAGGAAAGCGGAGACCCTGTCAAGGATTTCGATATTCTCGGCGTTTCGATGGCGTACGAGATGTGCTATACCAACGTTCTCAATCTGCTCGATCTCGCGGGCATTCCGCTTCTCTCAAGGGAGAGAGGAGACGATGCTCCGATCGTGATCGGTGGCGGTCACTGTACCTTTAATCCCGAGCCGATCGCGGACTTTTTCGATGCGTTCCTCATCGGAGAGGGCGAAGAAAGCATCGTCGAGTTCACCCGTCTCTACATCGAAATGAAGGAGCAGGGAAGCTATACGAGAGAGGGCTTCCTGCGCCGTGCCGCTTCTACGATCGAGGGCGTTTACGTCCCGTCGCTTTACACCGTCGACTATAACGAGGACGGCACGGTCAAGGCATATACGCCGATTGGCGACGACGTGCCGAAGCAGGTAAAAAAGCGCATTGTTAAGGATATGGACTCGGCGTACTTCCCGAGCTATACCATTATGCCGTATATGGAGACGGTGCATGACCGTATTATGCTTGAGGTCTTCCGCGGCTGTATCCGCGGCTGCCGCTTCTGTCAGGCGGGCATGATCTGCCGTCCCGTTCGCGAAAAATCACCCGAAACACTGAACGCGCAGGCAAAATGTCTGTATGCCTCGTCGGGCTACGAGGAGATCTCCCTTACGTCCCTCTCGATCAGCGATTACACGGGCATCGTTCCGATGACCGAGCAGCTCCTCGATTGGACGACCGACAATATGGTGAACCTTTCGCTTCCGTCCCTTCGTGTCGATAATTTCCCGAAGGAGCTGATGGAAAAGATCACCTCGGTGCGGTCGACCTCCCTCACCTTTGCCCCCGAGGCAGGTACGCAGAGGATGCGCGACGTTATCAATAAAAACGTCACGCGTGAGGATCTTATGCAGGCGGTCAACGTCGCATTCGACGGCGGAAAGACCTCGGTGAAGCTTTACTTTATGGAGGGACTTCCGACCGAGACCTACGAGGATCTCGACGGCATCGCCGAAATGGCACAGAGCGTCGTTCACGAATATTATCAGAACCCGAACAGACAGAAGGGACGCTCACCGTCTGTGACGATCAGCGTCGCGTGCTTTGTGCCGAAGCCATTCACGCCCTTTCAGTGGGAGGCTCAGGATACGCTCGAAACGCTCCGTGAAAAGCAGGATTATCTGCGGACAAAAATAACCGACCGAAAGGTGCGGTACGATCATCACGATGCGCGCACCTCGGTGATCGAGGGTGTGTTCGCACGCGGTGACAGACGGCTGTGCCGTGCGCTCCTGCTCGCACACGAAAAGGGCTTCCGTTATGACTCGTGGACCGAATACTTTGACTACGACAGGTGGCTCGAGGTCTTCGGGGAATGCGGGATCGATCCTGCATTCTATGCGAGCCGTCGCCGCGATAAGGATGAGGTGCTTCCGTGGGATATCATTGACATTGGCGTGACGAAGGAATTCCTCCACCGCGAAAGAGAAAAGGCGTATGAGGCGGCGACGACGCCGAACTGCGCGGAAAAGTGTAGCGGGTGCGGTGCAAATAGGCTCGGAGGCAAGAGCCCGTACTGCCCGGGCTGTCAAAATTTGGAGAGTGACGCGAAAAACGCCGTCGCACCGACCGAGAAATTTGAAGAGCTTGTCAAAAAATTCGATTTTTCGCCGCTCGAGACTCCGAAAACGATGCGCGTGAAATTCCGCAAGACGGGAAGCCTTCAGTACATCTCTCATCTCGATCTGCACAGGACCTTCAACCGCGTGCTCGTTCGCGCGGGCATTCCGCTCTGGTACACGCAGGGCTTCAACCCTCACGCGAAGATGGTATTTGCCCTTCCGCTGTCGGTCGGTACCGAAAGTGAATGCGAGTATCTCGACGTGCGGGTAGACCGCGATATTTCCGCAGAGGAAATGAAGCGCCGCCTCAATGATCAGCTCACCGACGAGCTTCGCGTGCTCGACGTTTATGAGGCAAAGACGAAGCCGACCGCCGTGCAGTGGGCATCCTACCGCTACGAGATCTCCCCCGAGGAGAATGGGGAAGCACTGTTCGAGCAGATCCGCGCGATTTTCCGCGCCCCTGTCGTTATGAAAAAGAAAACGAAATCGGGTGAAAAGGAGATCGACATTATGAAGCTCATCCGAAGTCTGACGGTGTCTTATGAGCCCGAGACGGGAACGATCGTAATGGAGGCACTGCTGTCTGCGGCGGGAGAAAGTTATCTGAATCCCGAGTATCTGATGACGGCGATCAGGGAAAAAACAGGCTTCCTCTCGGAGGATCTCACGAAGGGAGAGTACCGCATTCTCCGCACCGAAATGTACACGGAGGACGGCAAGACCGCGTTCCGATAAGCATCGAATTTTTAAAATACAGAAAGGAAGATGACAATGAGAAAGCTTGGAATGAATTTTCGTGCAGAGCGTCCGAAGGATAAGACCGATGAGGAGATCCTTGCACGGCTGAGGGAGTATGGCTTTGGCGCTATATTCACGGGAATGCCCGATCCTCAACGTCTCGATGAGCTTGCACCCAAGGTGCGCGCCGCAGGTATCGATTATGATTTTATTCACGCCCCCTTCAAAGGGATCAATGAGATCTGGAAGGAAGGTGAAGAGGGTGAGGAGATGCTGGGCCGTATGATTGGAACGGTCGATGGCTGTTCGAGAAACGAGATCCCTATCGTTGTGATCCACCTTTCTTCGGGAGTGAATGCACCGATGATCAATGATATCGGTGTCGAGCGCTTTGACCGACTGATCCGCCACGCAGAGGCGGCAGGCGTACAGGTCGCGATCGAGAATCAGCGTAAGATCGGTAATATTGCTGCATTGATGGAGCGGTATGAATCGGAGCCGCACGTTGGCTTCTGCTGGGACAATGGGCACGAGGCGTGCTTTACGCCCGGGCGCGAGTATATGCCGCTCTTCGGCAAGCGTCTTATTTGTCTCCACATACACGACAACCGTTGTATATATAATGTGGACGAGCATTTTCTGCCCTTCGACGGTCTGATCGATTTTCAGCACGTTGCGGATCAGATCCGCGCGTCGGGCTATCAGGGCTCGGTTATGCTCGAAACCAAGGGACGCAGTAGCGAGCTTTACCAGGGGCTTACCGAGGAATCCTTCCTTGAGCGTGCTTATATGCAGGCAAACCGTCTTCGTGTGATGATCGACGGGGAATAATGAAAAAAGAGGGTCCTCTCACTTAGGTGAGACGAGCCTCTTTTTATGAGGTAACGCTTATTTGGTCGCATCAAGGTAATCCGCCGTGAGTGCATCCTGAATGCTTTTCAGCAGATCAGGAGCCTTGCCGCCGACCGTCTCACCGTCGAGATGCGTTGCGGTGAGGCAGAAATTCGAGCTTGACGTCACGAGGATCTCGTCGGCATTTCTGAAAAAGTCGAGCGAGAAGGGCTCCTCCTTTACGGGAACGCCGAGATCCTTACAGATGCGGATCAGGTTTTTCCGTGCGATGCCCGGTAAGATCAGGTTGTCAAGCGGAGGGGTGTAGAGCGTGCCGTCCTTCAGGCAATGCACGTTTGTATGTGCGCCCTCGGTCACGCGCTTGTCAAAGCCGTCGCAGTTCACGCGGTACTGTACGCATTCGTCAGCCCCCGCATCCTCTGCCGCCTGTGCCGCAAGCACGCTCGGGAGCAGACAAAGCGTCTTAACGTTGCACATATAATAGCGGATGTCCTCGTAGGAGATCAGCTTTTTCTTGTCGTAAAGGCTGGGGAGCTTACGGGGCGTTACGGTCACCCAAAGGCAGGGCGTAGACCCTTCTCCTTTCGGGAAAATGTGATTTCTCGGTACTCCCGCGGCGCGTGTTACCTGAAAATAAAGAAAGGACTCTCCATTCGTTTCCGAGGTGTCGACGCGTGAAACGAGATCCTTGAGGAGGGCTTTCAGCTCATCCTTCGAGAAGGGAAGCGTGATGCGGATCATCGCGGCAGAGCTGAAGAAGCGGTCAATGTGATCATCGAGACAGTAGATCACGCCGTTCCTTGTACAGGTCGCGTCGTAAACGCCGTCGGCGAACCAACAGACGCGGTCGGTCATTGGAACGGTCATATTTTCGATGAGGTCGATCTTGCCGCAGTAATAGGCAAGGTTTTTCATTTTTGCAGACATAGGGTACTCCTTTGTGTAGCGTGTGCGCTCGGCTTTTCCACTACATTATACGCTGAAGGCTGCCCGCTGTCAAGGGAAAACGGCGGGCAGAGAATTTTTCGTTTACGTGTTTTCGACCGATTCGATCGATGCAGAGGTCGTTTCACTGCTTGCGTCGGCACCTGCGGGCGGATTGATCGCCGTCGAGACGAGCTTGACGAGAAAAAGACACACGATGACGGTCGTTACCGTGATCTTGATCCATTTTTTCCATGAGGTGCGCGCCCACATCAGATAGATCCCGACGGGGGGAAGAAAGATCGTCATCACGACGATGAACCACGCGTCGATGTCTCTCGTATAGGCGTTATCGATCGGCTTGTAGCCGATCTTTTCTTTTTTTGCCATTCAGATCTCCGTTCCGCCGCCGATCGGCGGCATAGGGGCTTTCAAAAATCGCCCACCGAAGCGGTCGTCATCGTTTCGGTGGGCATAAAAATCACTTTACAAAGTCAACAAGATCAAGGCCGAGCATCGGCATAAGTCTCGTAAGAAGAACACGGTAACGCATGTAAGGATGGTAACGGAGTGCCTCGGTGAGAAGCTCCTCGGATACGTGGACTTCTTCGATCGTGGTAGCTGCGCCTGCCGCCTTCATCTTTGCCATCAGGACGTCGTCCTCGGGGAGGTACTTCCAGATGATCTCGCGGATCTCCTGCCACTTTTCCTTCAGAACGGCGGGATCGATCTTTTCGGTGATCGTCGGGGAGTTCAGCTTCGTAACGTCAGCGTGAAGCTGGGGATCGTAATGCGAGAGGATTTCGTCGAGATCGAAGGGATCCTTCACGGGATCGACCGATGTGATCGTGTCTGCTATCTTACGGTACGCCTTGTTGATGAGAACGGTCGCAACACCGACCTTCTTGCCGTGGTATTCGGGCCAGAGACCGCGAACGACCTTGTAGCACTCGAGGTAGTGCGAAACGACGTGCTCGGCGCCCGATGCGGGACGGGAGCAGCCTGCGAGCTTCATTGCGAGACCCGAGAGAACGAGTGCTTCCATAACGGCACCTGCCGCCTCCTCGCTGTTTGCGGTGATTTGATCTGCAAGAGAGAAGCACTTATCGGTCGCGTCAAGGGTGATCTTTGCAACTGCGTCGCAGTAGTATTCGCCCGTCAGAACGTTCGAGATCTTCCAGTCGACGATACCGATGTACTTTGCAACCATATCGCCAAAGCCCGAGGACTTCAGCTCTGTGGGGGATTCTGCAAGGATGCGGGTGTCCGCGAGGATGACGTGCGGCTGCTCTGCATTAAAGGATGCCTTGAAGTTGTTTTCAAGGATCGGCGCGGTGTCCGATGCGAAGCCGTCCATCGAGGGAGCGGTTGCGAAGATGCAGAACTTCTTTCCGCTTCTGAAGGAAGCAACGCGGCAGATATCGTTCAGGGAGCCGGTGCCGACCGAAATGAGACCGTCAACGTCGAGGAGGAGAGCCTCGATCTCTCTGACCTGCTCGATACGAGCGTACTTCATATTCTCGTAGATCAGCTTCTTGACGTGGAAGCCTGCACCGTCGAGAGATTCAAGAATGCCTGCGGAAACGGCGAGCGTCGTGTTGTCCGCAACGAGGAGGACGTTCTTCGGGAAGTTTGCCTTGTCGAGGATTTCGCCCGTGCGCTCGGTAACGCCGTGACCGATCTCAACGACCTCGGTCGCAAAGGTGTGCTTTTTGCCGCAGGGGCAATTTTCAAGACTTTTGAGAATTTTGGTAAGATCCATCTCTTT
>JAZNOQ010000099.1:0-17688 GCA_045589215.1 Eubacteriales bacterium | reverse complement strand
CATCGGATGCACCGACACGGGTAAACACCTTATCGACGATACCGATGCGTGCCTCTGCGGCGGGGACAAACGAGCCGATCTGTGCCATCACGGTGATGAGCGCGACCTGACGCATATAAGTCGATTTACCCGCCATATTTGGACCTGTAATGAGCATCAGGCGGTTCTTTTCAAGGTCAAGGCTTGCATCGTTCGGAACAAAATAAGTGTCCTTCACGAACTGCTCGACCACGGGGTGTCTGCCGTCCTTGATCTCGATCTTGTCCGACTGATCGACCTCGGGGCGAACGTAATGATTTTTCGCGGCTACCGTTGCAAGCGAGAGATAAGCGTCAAGGGTAGCAAGAAGCTTAGCGGTTTTCTGAATGCGAACGTCCTCTCTTGCAACCGCCGAACGGATCTCCTGGAAAAGCTCGTATTCAAGGCTCCAAAGACGGTCGGATGCACCGAGAATCTCGGATTCCTTCGCCTTCAGCTCGTCGGTGATGTAACGCTCCGCGCCGACAAGCGTCTGCTTGCGGATGTAGTCTTCCGGGACGAGATCCTTATAGGAATTCGTGACCTCGATGTAATATCCGAACACCTTGTTATAGCCGATCTTCAGGTTTTTGATGCCCGTACGCTCTCTCTCAGAAAGCGTCATCTGCTCGATCCAGGACTTACCGCCCATCGCGATCGAACGGAGATAATCAACGTCCGCGTTGTATCCCTCACGGATCATTCCGCCCTCTCTCACAAGGAAGGGGGGATCGTCAACGATCGACTCTTCGATCAACGCGGAAATATCCTCGAGAAGATCAAGCTCCTTATGAAGCTTTGAGAGTTCAAGACTCTTTGAATCGGCAAGCAGTGCCTTCAGATCGGGAAGCACCGATGCTGTGACGGCGATCGCGCGCAGATCCTTCGCATTTGCCGTTCCGTAAACGATCTTCGTAATCAGACGCTCGAGGTCGAGTACACTGCGAAGAAGCTCCGAGAGCTCCTCTCTCTTCATATAGCTGTTTGAAAGCTCCTCGATCGCACCCTGACGTTCATTGATGCGGGATACGTTGATGAGGGGATGCTCGACCCACTTGCGCAGAAGTCTCGCGCCTGCGGCGGTCACGGTCTTATCAAGCACCCAAAGAAGCGATCCCTTCTTTTCCTTCGAACGCATCGTTTCGGTGAGCTCGAGGTTCCTTCTCGTGCTTATATCCATTTCGAGATACTGTCCGTCCGAATAAACACGGAGGTCGCGGATGTAGGAAATATCCTGCTTCTGCATTTCCGCGAGATAGGAAAGCAGTGCGCCGACCGCCGAAACAAGCGCGCGGTCCTGAAGGATCTCCTCCTTGAGCCCGTCTCCGAACTGCATCGAGCAGAGTGTTTTCGCATCCTCGTACTCAAATCGGGTGGGCTGATTTTCGGTCAGGACGGCAGAAAGGCGTCCTGTGATAAAATCTGCCGTGCGGGAATAGGTATTCATCTTTTTTGCGGTCAGGTTCGACACGACCTCGCTCGGTGCATACGTTCCAAGCTCGCTCTGAAGTCGTGCATCCATCGCATCCCCGCCGATCGACGTCGCATAGATCTCGCCCGTCGAAACGTCACAGAAGCAAACGCCGTGACGGAATTCACCGATATAGAGCGAACAGAGATAATTGTTTCTCTTCTCTGCAAGGAGCGTTGACTCAATGACCGTACCGGGGGTGATCACACGGATGACCTCTCTTTTTACAAGCCCCTTCGCCTTCGAAGGATCCTCGGTCTGCTCACAGATCGCGACCTTATACCCCTTCGAAATGAGCTTCCCGATGTACAATTCCGCGCTGTGAAACGGAACACCGCACATCGGTGCACGCTCCGCTTCTCCGCAGTCTCTGCCCGTCAAGGTAAGCTCAAGCTCACGCGACGCGAGGATCGCATCGTCAAAGAACATCTCGTAAAAATCTCCGAGACGGTAAAAAAGGAGGTAGTCCTTATATTCGTTTTTGATTGCAAAATATTGCTCCATCATCGGAGTCATATCGCGTTCCCCCGTTTTCTTTTTTCGGTTATCGATTACTTTTGGCAAGCACCGCCGCAGGACGAGCAGTCGTGCGAGCATTCGGGCAGCTTACCCGTGATCATATAAGAGATCGTGTTATTGACCGAGTCCATGAGCTTTCCCGATTCACTCTGCGCCGCGAGAAGCTCTCCGAACGCAGGGCACGCGAGGATCTGCTCATAAAGCTCGTTGATGCGGTCTCTGACCATATCGACGAGATGGGTATCTCTGTCGGGATCGGTCGCCATCTGCTGCATAGCCGCCTGCTGTACGTCATATTCGGACAGAAGCTTCTGAAGCGTTGCATCACTTTCGTACGCCGCCTTTGCATTTTCAAAGCGGATCATACGCGGATCGCTCTTGATCGCGCGGCCGAGCTCTGCGGCAAGACGGAATATCTCGCTGTTACCTTCGTTTCCCGCAATTTCTACGGGAATCTGATTTTGGTTTTCGTTCATTTTTTATTTCTCCGTTTCAAATTGTAAAAAATCACTTACGAATGACCTCGCCGTAGAGGGCAAAGGACTCTGCAGAGTCGATCCTGACGTCGAGGAACTGTCCGCGGTCACCCGTGTCTCCGTGGAAGAACACGAGCTTATTCCCCTCGGTTCGTCCACAGTAAAACGCAGGATCATTCTTGCTGATGCCGTCGCACAGGACACGAAGCACGCGTCCGACTGCGGGCTGATTTTTTTCGCGAGAGATCGCGTTTTGCTTTTCAAGAAGTCGGTTAAACCGTTCGCTCTTCACCCCGTCGGGGATCTGCTCCTCCTCTGCGGCAGGCGTTCCCTTGCGCGGTGAATAAATAAAGGAATAGGTCATATCGAACTGCACGGTATCTAGCGCACGGAGCGTTTCCTCAAAATCCGCGTCACTCTCCCCCGGAAAGCCGACCATGATATCCGACGTGATCACACAGTCGGGCATCTCGCGGCGGATCTTTTCGATGATCGAGCGGTAACGTGCGAAATCGTACCTGCGGTTCATACGGCGCAGTACGTCATCGCTCCCCGCCTGCATCGGCAGATGGAAGCACTTCGCAATATGGGGATTTTTCGCCATCACCTCGATAAGACGGTCAGACGCATCCTTCGGATGGCTCGTCATAAAGCGGAGGAGATAGTCGCCGGGGATCGCCGCAAGCTCCTCGAGAAGATCGGGGAAGGTATATCCGTCTCCCCTGTCCTTACCGTAAGAATTGACGTTTTGTCCGAGAAGGGTGATGTCCTTGTATCCCCCTTCGATCAGCTCGCGCACCTCTTTTACGATATCCGCGCGGTCACGGCTGCGTTCCCTTCCTCTGACGTAAGGCACGATGCAGTAAGTACAGAAATTGTTGCAGCCATACATTACCGACACCCACGCGCGGTAATCGCTTGCACGTCTGACGGGCAGATGCTCGGGGACAACGTGCTCGGCTTCCGAACAGAAAACACGCTTCTGGAGCTGTTTTTTCTTTGCAATAAGCTCGGGCAAACGGTAAAAGGAGGAGGTACCGAAAACGAAGTCAACGTAAGGATAGCTCCTTTTGACCTGCTCCACGCGGTGACTTTGGGATACCATACAGCCGCCGACACCGATGAGCAAATTCGGATTCTGCGCCTTTAGCTTTTTATACTGACCGATGAAGGAAAGCGCGCGCTTCTCGGCGTGCTCTCTGACGGCGCAGGTATTCACCACGATGAGCGAGGCGTTGTCGGGCGAAGCCGTGATCTCATAGCCCATTCGGACAGCCATCCCCGCGATCCTCTCGCTGTCTGCTTCGTTCTGCTGACAGCCAAAGGTTTCGACAAACGCCTGCGGACGCTCCCCCGTTTCTGAGAAGATCCGCTCGTTTTCCGCAAAAACGGCATCGATATACGGTTTTTCGGTTTCAAACGCGTCAAAAACCGCGCTATGCTTCTTTTTCTCGCACATTTGCTGCTTTTCTCCCGAATTTCTGCTATAATTACACATCATATATTATACCTTTTTTCACGAAAAAAGTCAAGCATTTTCCTGTCTTTTCGTTCACGCTTTTTCTCTGTCTTTTCATCAACAAATTTTCACTTTCCTATTGCCAAACTGTCTCTTTTCGTGTATAATAAGGTCATCAAACATTCAAGAAAGGTATTATCCCACCATGCTGATCAAAACAATAGAACTTAGTGAACAGTATCCCGGTGCAACTCTCACCACCTACGTTTCGGATAACTCCGCCGAGCTGAAGGCTTCTCCGCGCAAGGCGATCGTGGTTTGCCCGGGCGGCGGCTACCGCTTCCTCTCCGACAGAGAGGGAGAGCCCATTGTGAAGGCATTTCTCGGAGCTGGACTAAATGCCTTCCTGCTTCGCTATACCGTCGGTATGAAGGGAGACAAATACCCCGAAAACCCCGGTGCATCCGATTACGCGCCTCAGATCGAGGCGGCACTTGCAATCAAACATATCCGCGAAAACGCAGAGGAATATCATATCGATCCCGATCAGATCTTCATCATCGGCTTCTCGGCAGGTGGGCATCTTGCCGCTTCATCGGGCATCCTTTGGAAGGAGGACGCCGTACAAAAGGCACTCGGCGCATCCGCAGAAGAACCGACCGAGATCGGAAAACCGAACGGTATGCTTCTCTCCTACCCCGTGATCACCTCGGGAGTCTTTGCACACAAGGGATCCTTCTATCATCTTTGCAATACGAAGGAGCCGTCGGAGGAGGAGCTTCTCCGCTTCTCGCTTGAAAAGCACGTAGACGAGACCTCTTCCCCCCTCTTCGTCTGGCATACCTTCACCGACCGCACGGTCCCGATCCAAAATTCCCTGCTTCTCGCGAATGCATACGCCGAAAAGGGCGTTCCCTTCGAGATGCACGTTTTCCCCGAGGGCTCGCACGGACTTTCGCTTGCAAACGAGGAAACGATGTCCGATAAGCCCCATATGATCGTACCTCACGTTCAGGGGTGGGTGAACCTTGCGATCCGTTGGATCAAGGACTTTGGGCATTACGGTCCGAACGTATAAAATTCCATAAAAACATCGGGAGTGAGCTCCGTTGCCGTTAAGGCTTCGGGCTCACTCCCTTTTTGCTTTTCTAAATCAAGGCGTCACGCCTCAAGCTTCACCGTAGGAACACGGGATACAACGACCGCGAGGATCGCCGTCACGATGATCTCGGGAATCATATAGATGCCGTTATAGCAGATCGAGTAGACGAGCGCAAGCCCATTCCCCGAAAAGATCGATAGCACCGTTTCACCGATCCATGCGTTTTCGGGCTCGGAAAAGAACCATTCCGCCCACGCGCCGTAGAAGATATATCCCGACACAATGTGCGCAAGATAGCGGAGAGACAGAGCGACTACCGATCCGAGAACGAGAGACAGGGGCTTTGATTTGATCTTCTTACGGAATACGCCCCCAAGTCCGAGAACGGTATAAGCGATGACGTAGTCGATCAGCAGGATCAAGATCGCGGCGACCGCTCCCATATAATCATCGCTCGACGGCATAAAGAGCGCGAGAATGACCGAGCCCTTGCCCATCATAAGATCCATCACGATCTGGATCACCGCATAGGTCGCGGAGGTAAAGAGCCCCCATTTGACGCCGTACATATACGATACGACGACGATCGGCAGCATACTGCCAAAGGTGAAGCTGCCGCCAAACGCCTGACTGAAGAACGGGATCAGCGTCATTACTGCGGCAAGTGCCGTCGCCATCGCAAGCATGATCGCAGACGTTGTGAGGCGGCGTGTGTTGTTTTTTTGCATAAATGCCTCCTTAAAATGATTAGAGCGAAACAGAAAAACCGCACGGAATCTTCCATGCGGTTCAGAACAAATTCTGCTTAGTCTATCGGTGACGTCTTGCCGACAGCTGTGTGTAAGTTCTTCCCTACGCCGGTATTATCCGTATCAGGTGAAAGGGTTCGGACTCGTCGCCCATCTCAGCCGCCGTATCGGCAGCACCCCCGACTCTATGCGATTATTCGGTTTCTTCGTGTATTATACCACATATTTCCGCTCTTGTCAATAGGCATATCGTCCGTTTCTCCTGACATATACTTTTTCGAAAGTACAACGGAAGGAAACGGTCACGGAATGGTTACATATGAAATTGCGAAAAAGGATCCTGTGAAGCCCTCCCTGAAGGGGCTCACCGAAAAGGAAGCGGAGGAATCCCGAAGGATACACGGAAGGAATATCCTCCCTACGGTAAAGCGTCGAAGCTTTCTTTCCCGCTTCTTTAAAAACCTCGGGGATCCCGTCATCCGCATTTTGCTTTTTGCGCTATTTGTCAATCTGATCTTTCTTCTTTGCGGCATCGGAAGCGGCGACAAGCTCGAAACGATCGGCATCGCGGTCTCGGTGCTTCTTGCCACGACGATCTCTACCCTCTCCGAGCACAACAGCGACACCGCCTTTGCGCGTCTTTCTGAGGAAAGTGCCGAGACGCTTTGCCGTGTTCGCCGCGGTGGGGGTATCATTGAGCTCGAGATTACAGAGATCGCGGTCGGTGACGTGATCCTCCTTTCTGCAGGTGAAATGATCCCCGCGGACGGCGAGATCCTTTCGGGGCGCATCGGTTGCGATCAGTCTGCCTTGACGGGAGAAAGCCGAGAAGCGAAAAAGCATCCTATGTCACAGGTAAATCAAAGCGGAAGCACCGACAAAAACGATCCCGCCTGCCCCACGTCTCTCTTTCGCGGCTGTACCGTTCTCACGGGAGAATGCGAAATGCTCGTCACACGTGTTGGAAAGGAGACCTTTCTCGGGGAGATCTCCCGCGAGGTGCAGGAGGAAACGCGCGTTAGTCCCTTGAAGCTCCGACTCGGCAAGCTCGCGCGGCAGATCTCGATCTTCGGATACGTTGCGGCGGCATTCATCGCGTTTGCTTATCTGTTTATCACCTTTTTCGTCGAAAGCGGGTTCGAGCCGTCGATCATGCGGATGCGCTTTCTCGATCTTCCCTTTGTCTTTGAAAGCCTGATCCACGCCCTGACGCTCGGGCTGACCGTGATCGTCGTCGCCGTCCCCGAGGGGCTTCCCCTGATGGTCGCCGTGGTACTCTCCTCGAATATGAAGCGGATGGTAAAGGATCGGGTGCTTGTAAGGAAGCCCGTCGGCATTGAGGCAGCGGGCAGCATGAATCTTCTCTTTACCGATAAAACGGGAACGCTCACCGAGGGGCGGCTTTCGGTCGGTGAGATCCTTCTCTCGGACGGCTTCACCTATCCGACCTTCGGAAAGCTTCCGCACGGCGGTCCGATCTACGAAAACTATTTATACAGTGCGGTATTCAATACCTCCTCGGTGGCGAGTGGCGGAAGGGAAAAACGCCCGACGGCGATCGGAGGCAACGGAACCGATCGCGCACTTCTCTCTTCGGTCTTAAAGGAAGAAGCAACGCCTCCCTCCTTTGAGCGCATTTCCTATCTTCCCTTCGACAGCGCGCGCAAATATTCCGCCGCCGTGATCCGCGAAAACGGACACAGCGTAACCCTTGTCAAGGGCGCTCCCGAAAAGATCCTTCCCTTCGTGTCTCACGCATACAAAAAGGACGGCTCCCGCGTTCCGTTTCCTGCGGTCCGAAGCGCCTTTATGCGTGAATTGAACGCACGCACGACGAAGGGGCTTCGTATGATCGTCGTCGCCGCGAGCGACGAGGAGCTTCCGCTCTATAAGCTGGAGAGCGGACAGCTCGGCACGCTCACGCTGATCTGTGCGATCGCGCTCATTGACAAGATCCGTCCCGAGGCACAAAAGGCGGTCGCGGAGCTTCGTGAGGCGGGCGTTCACGTTGTGATGGTCACGGGAGATAACCGTGATACCGCCACGGCGATCGCAGAAAAATGCGGCATTCTCAAAAACGGTGTAGATACAGTCCTCACAGGCGAGGAGCTTTCACGGCTATCCGACACGCGCGTAAAGGAGCTTCTTCCGCGCATCGGCGTGATTGCACGCGCTCTGCCGAGTGACAAATCCCGTCTCGTCACACTCGCGCAGGAGGAGGGGCTTGTTGTCGGTATGACGGGTGACGGCATCAACGATGCCCCCGCGCTCAAAAAAGCCGACATCGGCTTCAGCATGGGGAGCGGCACGCAGGTCGCAAAGGAAGCGGGAGACATTATCATTCTCGACGACAATCTCGCCTCGGTCGTGCGTGCTGTGCTATACGGACGAACGATCTTCCGCAGCATTCGGAAATTCATCACCCTTCAGCTTACAATGAATTTTTCTGCGGTCGGCGTCACGATGCTCTGTCCCTTTCTCGGTATTGAATCCCCCGTCACGGTCGTGCAAATGCTTTGGATCAACCTGATCATGGACACCCTCGGCGGTCTTGCCTTCGCGGGTGAACCCCCGATGCAGTTTTATATGAAGGAAAAGCCGAAGAAGCGCGACGAACCGATCTTAAACCGCTATATGGTACACGAGATCGCGATCCTCGGTGGGTTTACGGTCGCCCTCTCGCTGTTCTTTCTGTTTTCTCCATCGGTCGTTTCTCACTTCAGAGCGACCGAAAACGATCTCTGCCTGCTCACCGCATTCTTTGCGTTCTTCATCTTCTCGTCTGTTGCAAACTGCTTCAACTGTCGGAGCGACCGTTTAAATCTCTTCGCGGGGATCACCCGAAACCGTCTCTTTCTTCTCATTATGCTTTTCGTAGCCACAGTTCAGCTTGCGTTCGTTTATCTCGGCGGAAGCCTCCTTCGCACGATGCCGCTCACATCGGAGGAGCTGCTTTACACATTTCTGCTCTCTCTTCTCGTATTCCCCGCTGAGTTTTTACGAAAGCTGATGTGGCGGCTCTCAGGGCATAGACGCGGGTTTTGAAAGCCTACTTTTAAATTAAGGGCTGAGTCCTTTACTCAGCCCTATATGACACCCTCGACCTCGATCCGAAGCCGCTTTATGATCTTTTTTTCAAGCCGCGAAATATACGACTGAGAGATGCCGAGAAGATCTGCGACCTCCTTCTGCGTGAGCTCTCTTCCTCCTCTGAGTCCGTATCGAAGCTCGATGATCTCCCTTTCCCTCGGTTCAAGCGACGCCACCGCCGCGCGCACGGCAGCGCGCTCCTCGCGAATGAGAAGCTCATAGGAAACACCATCCTCCTCGCTCCCAAGCACGTCGGAAAGCAAAAGCTCGTTTCCGTCCCAATCGACGTTCAGCGGCTCGTCGATCGATACCTCGCACCTCGAACCGCTTCTTTTACGAATATACATCAGGATCTCGTTTTCAATGCATCGCGATGCATAGGTCGCGAGCTTGATGTTTTTGTCCGCACGGAAGGTATCGACCGCCTTGATCAGTCCCGCCGTGCCGATCGAGATCAGATCCTCGATGCCGATCCCCGTGTTTTCAAATCGCTTTGCAATGTAAACGACAAGCCTTAAATTATGTGCGATCAAAAGGTCTCGCGCCTCCTCGTCCTCGAGCGAACGGTTGATCGCCTCTCTCTCCTCTTCCCCCGTAAGGGGTGCGGGAAGAACGTCGGGACCGTTGATATAATAGATCCCCTTTCCTTTTCGGCAAAAAAGTCTCCCGAGGAATGCTCGGACTTTAGAAAGAACGCTTTGAAGCATTTCAGAGTAACCTCCATATAGTTTATTATCTAACAGATCCCGACGGGCAGGAGCATATCTGCGTTTTCGGGAGTTGCGGCGGTCAAAGCAATGAGCAGCTCGCGCTCTACTCCCTCTGCGTCGCTGTTTTTCGCATCCTTCTCCAAGGCACGGATATAGCAGAAATTCGTACGAAAGGCAAGAAGCATTCCTTCTCCCGTTACGGTCTTGACAGGCAACAGTCTCGCGCGCACGCGATAGGGCTCGGGGAGTGACGAAAAGCACGTAATCGGGCTCTCCGCCGCCGCACGACAGATCTCAGGTGGGATAAAGCCCTTCAGCGCGCTGATACTGACCGCCGCCGCAGGGGTCCCCGTCGCGGGATCTGCGAGTGCATTCCCCGTATCGACCGCCGCCCGAAAGGTACGTTCCTTGCCGCAAAGCCCAACCGTTACCGTAAAATACTGCGCTGCCGTCCTTCTCCGAAAAAAGCGGCTTCCAAGCATCGTTGCCCCGCCGCCGATCACGGCGAGCAGGAGAAAGATCCATGCAGAGATCCCATCGCTGTCGTTTTTGAGCAGCTTTGATATCCCTGCCTCGTTCAGAACCGAATACACCGCCGTCATCACCCCACCGAGTGCCATCGAAATGCCCGTATATGTAAGGATCTCGGTTGCCATACGCGAAAATGAAATGCCACGCTTCATCTCTGCAAGAAGGCACATCACGGCACACGCACACGTGTCACAAACGAGGAGAAGAAATCCTCGAAACGGCAGAAAAAGCGACAGAACGGCGTAGAAACCTCCGATCAGCGAAGCGAGAAGCGTACGAGGAAGGGACAACGGACGGCTGAAAAGGCGAGACAAGAGAAAAAAGCAAAGAAAATCCATACTGAAATTGATCAGAAACAAGAGGTCGGCATACACCGTTCGAACCATCGTAGAGAAGCCCTCCTGCCTTTTGTGATGAGTGTATTATACACGGCACGCTTCAAAAAAATTGTCAAAGAGAGGTGTACACGAAAAATTCAAAAAACGGACAGGCACAAAAAAGATCGGCTACTTTTTGTAACCGATCTTTTCGTATATTTTTATTTAATTCGGGATATTATTTTTTTGCCTCAGGACAAGGGCAACCCGATTCCTGCGCCTTCGGGCAGGTGCTTTGCGCTTCGGGCGTAGCCGCCGCAGCTGCAGCCGCTTTCGCATGTGCCTTTTTCACGGTCTCGAGCTTCGGCTTCGCGTTTTCGGGCGTGATCTCTCCCGCACGGATCAAAGAGATCTTCGTAAGGAGCGGACCGACAAGCTCATAAACGAGCACTGCAAAGAGCGTGATATTCCGCACAAGGCTTCCGGTCTCCGTCCCAAGCTCCATCGCAGTTACTGCCATACCAAGTGCGACGCCGGCTTGAGGGAGAAGCGTAATACCGAGATACTTTTGGATCGTATCACTGCATCCCACCATCTTCGCACTGAGACGGGAACCGAAGTATTTGCCGAGAGAGCGCGCGATGATATACACAACACCCGTAACAACAACGCCGAGCTGAAGAAATACGTCGAGCTCAAGCTCTGCACCGCTGATAACGAAGAAGGTAACGAGAACTACGGTGGTCCAGTGGTCGGTCTCGTCCATAATGCGCGTGGAGCGCTTCAACGTTGTAACGTTGCAGAATACCGTTCCCAGCATCATACAGGTCAGCAGTGAGGAGAAATGGATGTGTACAGGTCCAACCGCAAAATCATTCATACAAATCGCAACCGTAAGGAAAACGAATGCAAGCGTAAGGCAAACACGGCGGTCGTAGCGGTGGAAGATATCCATGATCTTCGCAAGAATAAATCCAAAGATAGCTCCGAGCAGAAGCGAACAAGCGATCTCAAGCATCGGATTCACGAGGATCGAAAAAATATCGAGTTCCCCGCTTACCATCGCCTTTGCTACACCGAAGGAAACGGCAAACACAATGAGTCCGACGGCATCGTCAAGTGCGACGATCGGAAGAAGAATATCGGTAAGCGGTCCCTTTGCCTTGAACTGCTTAACGACCATCAATGTTGCAGCAGGTGCCGTCGCGGTTGCGATCGCACCGAGAACGATCGCAGCAGGAAAAGGCAGAATTTCGGGGAATGCGAAATGGAGCGCGATCAATGCGCCGTCAACAAGGACGGTCGCGGCAAGTGCCTGGAAGATCGCAATAACCGTTGCCTGCTTTCCGATGTGACGGAGATGCTCAAGACGGAATTCACTTCCGATCGAAAAGGCAATAAAACCGAGCGCGATCTTCGAAACGAGCTGCAGGGTTTCAACCTCTTCCATCGTTCCAAACCCAAAGCCGATGTATTCGCTGAGATGTCCAAGACAATATGGGCCGATCAGAACACCCGCGATCAGGTAACCCGTTACCGACGGAAGACCAAGGGGCTCGATCAGACGAGCAATGATCAGTCCCGCAAAAATTGCAAGACATAAATTTAAAAGGATTTCCATAACTTTCTCCGTTCATAATTTAAGATAAAACGAAACAAATCTAACTTTATAATAATAGCATTTTTTTCAGTGAAAGTCAACAAAAGAAATCCCCGAAAATCATCGGAGATTTCTGTTTTTTTTGTAGATATTGTTCGTTTTTGTCACGTGGGCGCGTTTTCCTCCGTCAAAGGAGAAATTCATGCTCTCTGAGGCAAATATCATTTTTCGGAATGCGTGCAAAATCGAAGTACGGAACGAGCTCCTCCGCGCGGAGCGGATCGGGTCGGTCGATGAGCCCAAGGAGATACCCGAGAAGTCCGATCACACGGTCAGGAGAGCCGATCTTTCTTTGAATCGCCCCAATGTCGAGATCCCCGTCACGCTTCGAAAGCCTTCTGCCATCGGGTGCAAGCAAAAGCGGAATATGTGCAAAGCGCGGCTCCTGCATTCCGAACAGCCGATAAAGGTAGATCTGTCGAGGGGTGGAGGAAAGCAGATCCCTGCCTCTCACAATCTCGGTGACACCCGAAAGTCCGTCGTCAACAACGACCGCCATTTGATACGCATACACGCCGTCTGAACGGCGAACCACGAAATCGGTGCATTCCCTTTCAAGATTTTCGCGGTACTCACCCTGTATGAGATCGATGAACGATACGTCCTCGTCGGGAACGATCACGCGAAGTGCGGGTGGGCGGTCGGTCGGTGCTTTTTTGCCTTCAAGGAAAAGTCTACGGCATTTGCCGTCGTAAAGCACCTGTCCGTCGCTTCCGTGCGGAGCGGTCGCCGCGTGAAGCTCGGCACGCGAGCAATAGCACGGGTACAGCAGCCCTTTCTCTTTGAGAAGATTCAAATAGGTTTCGTAGATCGGGAACCGATTTGACTGATAGCCCGCGGGTTCTCCACCCATATCCCAATCAAGCCCTAGCCATAAAAGGTCTTTTTTCAGATACTCGATCTGTTCCCCGAACGCGCATCTCCCCGCGTCAAGATCCTCGATGCGGAGCACCATTTTTCCGTTTTGTTTCCGCACCGAAAGCCACGCCGCAAGCGCACAGAGGATATTCCCGAGGTGCATCCGTCCCGAGGGTGTCGGAGCAAAGCGTCCTACCACGGGTGAAGATCCGCCGCTCATTGATCCGCCTCCGCATTCGCACTTCCCGCAAGCGGAATGAGCTTACACAGAATATCGGTGACACGCTCCATGCTCTCGACCGAAACGAATTCAAATCTTGAGTGGAAATTCTCACCGCCCGTGCAAAGATTCGGGCAAGGAAGCCCCATAAAGGATAGATGTGCGCCCGTTGTTCCGCCGCGGATCGGCTGACAGATCGGTGTCACGCCCGACGCCCGCATCGCTTCCTTCGCGCACTCGACGATATACATACAGGGCTCGATCCTTTCGCGCATATTGTAGTAAGAATCGGTGAGCTTTACTGTAACCGTTCCCTCTCCGTACTGCGCGTTGATCGTATCTGCCGCGCGGAGCATCGTGTTCTTTCTCGACTCAAATACCGCCCTGTCGTGGTCGCGGATGATATACGAAAGCCTTGCTTTCTCCACGTCGCCCGAAAGATCGGTCAGGTGATAAAAGCCCTCATATCCCTCGGTCTTTGCGGGGATCTCATCCTTCGGCAGAAGCGCGTTATATTCAAAAGCGATCAAGGCGGCATTCTTCATCCTTCCCTTTGCAGAGCCCGGGTGGATTGAAACGCCGTTCACGGTGACAGTAGCAGATGCCGCATTGAAGGTCTCGTACTCAAGCTCTCCGAGAGCTCCGCCGTCAACGGTATATGCGAAATCCGCGCCGAACGCGGGAACGTCAAACCGCTCGCCGTCCCGTCCGATCTCCTCGTCGGGGGTAAACGCCACGCGCACCTTGCCGTGCGGAATATCCGATGTGATCAACCGTTCGAGCGCCGTCACGATCTCGGCAATTCCCGCCTTATCACCCGCGCCGAGAAGCGTCGTTCCGTCGGTAACGATCAGATGCTGTCCCTTGTATCCCGAAAGATAGGGATATTCACGCTCGGTAAGATAGATGCCGAGATCGGAATTCAGAAGGATGTCCCCTCCCTCGTACTCGACCGTCCTCGGCTTGATCGGCGCGTCAGGTGCGGCATCCGAGGTATCCATATGCGCGATCAATCCGACGGTATTCGGAAAGCCCTCCGCATTCGCAGGGAGCGTCGCCGTAACGTATCCGTTCTCATCCGTCTTTACGTCGCAAAGTCCGATCGCACGAAGCTCTGCGTCAAGTGCCTTTGCAAGAAAACGCTGCTTTTCGGTGCTCGGACAGGTCGGGCTATTTTCGTCTGACATCGTCGGATAAGCGACGTAAGTGAGAAAACGTTCTTCTACTTTCATTTTTTCCTCCTGAAAAAGAGCGACTGTCGGCAAAGATAACTTTTCTCTACCGACAGTCTGTTTATCATACCTCTGCCGCGATGATATAATCGTAAAGCGGCTGACCGCCCGGGATCATCACGTATTCCTTATCATAGCCAAGCTTTTCGCGAAGCGATGCAAGCATCCGCTCCGCCTTCTCCTCGGAAACCGATTCTCCGTAGAAGATCGTCACAAACGCCGCATGCTCCATATACTCGGTCAGATGCAATACACATTCGCGGGTATGGTCGGTCACACAGCGGATCTTTCCGTTGACAAGTCCGAGCTTTTGTCCCTTACGAATGGGCATTCCCTCGACCGTGGTGTTACGAACGGCATACGTCACGGAGATCGTCGTAACGTTCTTGATCGCCGCGTTCATATTCTCTATGTTTGTATCAAGCGTCGCCGTCTCGTCAAATGCCATCATTGCCGAAATTCCCTGCGGAACGGTCTTGGTCTCAAGCATCACGACCTTGCGGTCCTCCGCAAGCTCTGCAGCCTGTGCCGCCGCAAGGAAGATATTCTTATTGTTCGGAAGGACGAACACGGTCTCCGCAGGTGTCGCGAGGATCGCATCCAGAATATCCTGCGTGCTCGGGTTCATCGTCTGACCGCCCGTAATGATCTGATCGGCACCGAGATCCGAGAAGGTTCCCTTAATGCCGTCTCCGACACAGATCGAAACAAAGCCGTAGGGCTTTTCGATCGCAACGCCCGTGGGCGCCTCATCCTTCTTCGACATATCTGCACCGTCAGAGAGAGCCGAGTGCTGATTTTTCATATTCTCGATCTTTACGGTAAGGAGCGAGCCGTAGCGAAGCGCATGCTCAAGCACCTGACCGGGATTGTTCGTGTGAACGTGGAGCTTGATGAGGTCCTCGGTGTCCACAAAAACAACGCTATCGCCGATGCCGCGGACAAAGTCACCGAGCTTCGTCGCCTTATCCTCACCGCGGTAGGATTTCTTCTTCTCCACGATGCATTCGGTGCAGTACGCGAAGCGGATATCCTCGGTGTTAAATTCGCTGAAATCAGCCGCCTTCTTCTTTTCTGCGGGAGCACTCTTAGTGTTCTCTGCAGCCACGGGCTTCCCCTGAAGATACGAAAGCATACCGCCGAGCATTACAGTAAAGCCCGCACCACCTGCGTCAACGACACCCGCTTCCTTCAAAACGGGAAGCATCTCGGGAGTCTCCTCAAGCGTTTTTTCGGCAATGCCGAAAATATAGGAAAAGAATCCCTCAAGATCCTCGCCGTAGCTTTCTGCAGACTTTTCCGCCTCCTCGGCAGATCTGCGCATAACCGTGAGGATCGTTCCCTCTGCGGGCTTCATGACCGCCTTGTACGCTTCCTCGGTTCCTTTCCTGAATGCCACCGCAATATCCTTTGCGGTCGCCTCAGATGCATCCGCAAGCGCCTTCGAAAACCCGCGGAAGAATAGGGACAGGATCGCGCCCGAGTTTCCCCTCGCGGCACGAAGCACGGCATTCGCGATCTTCTTCGAAGCATCCGCAAGCGAATCTCCATCCGCAGATACACCCGAAATGCCACCGAGTGTCATACTCATATTCAGACCCGTGTCACCGTCCGGTACCGGGAATACGTTCAGCTGGTTGACCTCTTCCTGACGGTTCGAAAGGGCGTTTGCCCCCGATACAACCATACCGTAAAAATTTTTTCCGTCTATTACCATAATTTTAAAAATTACTCCTATTTGAGAAAAGACAAAGGTTTAACGTACCGTTCCGAGGAAGAAGAGCGCGAGCGTTCCGGGGCCCGAATGTGCGCCGATCACCGCACCGACATAGTCGATCACGACCTTGACGTCGCCGTACTTTTCACGGATCATCGAGGCAAGCTTCTCGGCATCCTCAAGGCAGTCGCCGTGGCTGATATAGAAGACCTGCTTTTCGGGCTCGATCGCGGTCTCCTCGATCTTATCAAACAGAGCCTTGATCGATGCGTTTCTGCCGCGCACCGTCGAGACCTTTACGAGATGTCCCTCGTCGTCAACGTGCATCACGGGCTTGATGTTCAGCATTCCGCCAACAAGTGCGGTTGCCGCCGAAACGCGTCCGCCGCGCTTCAGATATACAAGCGAGTCGACCGTAAACCAATGAGCGAGCTTCAAACGGTTGTCCTTCACCCATTCTGCGACCTCTTCTGCGCTCTTTCCCTCGTCACGAAGCTTTGCGGCGTAATACACGAGAAGTCCTTGTCCAAGCGACGCACAAAGCGTATCCTCCGTTACGATCTTGCGGTCGGGATACTTCTCGCGAAGATCCTCCGCCGCGGTGGCCGATGCCTGGTATGTGCTGCTGAGTCCGGAGGAAAAGCCGAGGTAAAGCACGTCCTTCCCTTCCTTGAGGACCTCTTCAAACACCGAGGTAAACTTCTCTATATTGATCGCAGAGGTCGTCGCTGTCTTACCGCCGCGCATCTTATCGTAAAATCCCTTCCGATCAACGAGATCGTCGTCAACCGGAGTCTCTCCTGCCACAAGGACGCTGAGCGGAATTATCTTCACAGCAAGCTCGTCAGAGAGATACTTCGGGAGATCACTTCCCGAATCGGTAACGATCACATACGAATGATTCATATTACTAACACCTTTCATTTACGCTCTATTACTTGACCAGATTTCTTCTGATCTTTCTCGTGGTGGTCTTTTCGAATTCGGTATCGCGGAATTCCACCCTGTGGATCTGCTTAAAGGAGGGCAGCTTCTTGTTGATCGCGGAGATCTGCTTCCTGATCGACTCCTGCATCTCCTCCATCGTCGAGCCCTCGGGGATCTTTGCGGCATCCGCAAATACGATCGCCGTCAGAACGATCGCGTCGCTGTTCTCTGCCTTTCTGCCGACAACAACGGTCTCCGCGATCTCCTCGATGTCTGCGAGATATTCCTCGATCTCCTCGGGGAATACGTTTTTGCCGTTTTCAAGAACGATGACCGACTTGATTCTACCCGTAATATAGATATATCCGTCGTCATCCATATATCCGACGTCGCCCGTGCGATACCAACCGTCCTCGGTGAACGCATCAGCATTTGCTTCGGCATTGCCGTAGTAGCCAATCATCACATTGTCACCCTTGACCTGGATCTCACCCTCGATATAACCCTTGTCGCCCATCGTGTTACCCGCAATGCGAGCCTCGCAGGACTGAACTGCGGGACCGACCGAGCCGTACTTGCGCGCGAAATAAGGCGTGACGGCGATCAGAGGAGAGCATTCGGTGATGCCGTAG
>JAZNOQ010000098.1:0-7755 GCA_045589215.1 Eubacteriales bacterium | reverse complement strand
CCCGAAAAGAATTTTTTTCGCGGCTCCTCCGTACCGATGCAAGCACCCTCGGCACAGCACGCCTCCATGACCCGTTTCTTCCTCATATCTCTCCCCTCACAGAAAAAAAATCGAGCGGCGCACGGACGGTGCGCCGCTCTTCCCTTTTTTATCATACGCGGGGAAAAAGGCGATTATGCGAAAATCAGTTCTCCGAAAGGGCGGAATAAAACGCCTCGATTTCCGCAAATTTTTCGGTATATGCATCGCCGCCGAGATACTCGTAGGGGTACTTCGGATTGAAAAGACGGCGTATCGTGTTTTTGGTTTCTCCCGTCTCGGCGTCCACGTGTGACTCGACGAGCTTCGTCACAGCACCCGCGCCTGCCGCAAAGATCGAGTGGATCTCCTCCATCATATAGATGTTGTAAAGCCCCTCGGTCCCGTCAAGCGCAAAGCCGACGTTTTCGAAATTTCCGACCGTGTTCTTCTGGCGGTACATATAGTACGGACGGTAGCCCGCCGCCTGCGCGCGGATCTGCGAATAGTCGACGCATTTGCCGACGTCACCGCCGCGCATCGAATAAATGCTCTCGCCGCGCTTTAAGATCTCCGCCGAGCGCTTGACCGAGAAGGCGTGGACCGTCACGTTCTCGGGGCGAAGCTCGGGGATCTTGTCCATCGTCACGGAGAAGGTCTTGAAGGAATCCCCGGGAAGCCCGACGATGAGGTCGGTGTTGATCACGGGAATGCCCGATGCGCGTGCCACGTCAAACGCGCGGTAGAATTCCTCTGCGGTGTGAGCACGTCCGATGCCGTGAAGCACCTCGTCCGACAGGCTCTGCGGATTGACGCTGATACGCGTGACGCCGTAAGATGCGGCAACCAGAAGCTTCTCCTTGTCGATCGTGTCAGGTCTGCCGCACTCGACGGTGTACTCCGAGAGTGCCGATACGTCGGTACACTCCGCAACCGTCGAAAAGAGGACGCGAAGCTGCTCTGCGGACAGGATCGTCGGCGTTCCGCCGCCTATGTAGATCGTCCGAACGCGGAGCCCAAGACGGTCGATCTCCGAGAAGATCTCGCGGATCTCCATGCAGAGACGCGTGAGATAGTCGGGAATGAGCGACAGAAGCCTTTTTGACGTATAGGAAACGAAGGAGCAATATTCGCACCTCGACGGACAGAACGGGATCGAAATATAAACGCTGCAGTCCCTCCTGTCATAGCTTCCGACGAGCCTGCGCTCGTTCATCGCAACGTCGATCGCAAGCGACGCCTTCTTCGGGATCACGAGATATTCGGTGTTGAGGATCTTCTTGACGCGCGTTTTGCTCATTCCCTCGTCGAGGAAGGACATCGCAACCTTCGACGGGCGAACGCCCGTGAGCATTCCCCACGACGGACGGTAGGAACGCATCGCAGAGCAAACGGCAAAGACCGCCGCCCCGACCGCAAGCTTTCGCGCGCGGTCTGCGGACACGGGCGGATGCCCCGTCGGATAATGCTCGGGACAGAAGAGTCCCTCGCGCTCCGCCTCGGTGCTCTTTTCGCCGATCCGCAGTACGGCAGTAGCGGTGTAGCCCACGTCGGTCTTTTTGACCCGAACCGAGAGATGCGGCGTCTCGGGCGTATCCTCCTCATTCGGGGAGAATTTTTCCCCCGGGAAAAAGATCAGTGCAAGCGTTTGCACGTAATATACGTTGATTTCCGAATCAAGATCGAGAATCATAATCTAAAGCTGTTACGGGAGAACCCGTATCCTTTCCGTGTATAATAAGGTCTATACAAAATGAGAACGGTGGTTTATTTTTTCAGAAGAACGCCGCTTTCAAGGACGAAGGTGACGGGTCCGTCGTTGACGAGCGAGACCTCCATATCGGCACCGAATTGCCCCGTTTCAACAGGGAGAAGCGTCCGCATCCGCGCGGCGAAATGCTCGTACAGCGCCTCTGCCTTGTCGGGCGGCGCGGCAGTTGCACAAAAATCGGGGCGGTTGCCGTGACGGTACGAGCCGCACAGCGTAAAGTTCGATACGACGAGCACGCTGCCGCAGACGTCGGTGACCGATCGGTTCATTTTCCCGTTTTCGTCGGAGAAGATCCGAAATTTCACGATCTTATCGGCGAGCGCGTCTGCGTCGCGCGTTTCGTCCCCCGCGGCAACGCCGAGCAGGATCAGAAGTCCGTTTCCGCACGCTCCGACGGTCTCACCGTCGATCTTTACCTCTGCGCGCTTCACGCGCTGTAAAACTGCTGTCATGGTTTGCTGTGCTCCTCTTTTAATACTGACCTCTCGAAACGCTTTCCACGTCCTTCAGCCCCTTAATGCGCGAAACGATCGAATAATAATGCTCAAGATTCTTACAAAGGACGGTGAGATTGACGACGATCATCCCGTTCGTCAGACTCTGCGTGCTGATCTGGCTCAGGGTGACGTGCATATCGAGAAGTGCCGTCGTGATGTTTGCAAGGAGAGAAAGCGAATTGTTCGCACGGATCGACATCAGTGCCTCATAGCTGTTGTCGGCGCTCTTACTGCCCGTCGGCACATCCCATTCGGCACGCACAAAGCGATCCTTCGATTCTTCCTTTTCCTTTCCCGAAAGGACGTTCGGGCAATCCTGCTTGTGGATCGAAATGCCGTAGCCCTTCGTGATAAATCCGATGATCGGATCTCCGGGAAGCGGATTACAGCACCGCGCGAACTTGACCTGACAGTCGACGTCACCGTCGATCAGGATGCCGCCCGTCGAAACGCGCCGCTTCTTTCCCTCACGGAGAAGCTGCTCGGTCTGCACCGCGGGCGCGGGCTCCTCTGCGGGCTTCACACGCTTATCGTACTCGTCACGCAGCTTCACAAGGATCTTCGAAACTGCAAGCCCGCCGTAGCCGATCGCGTTATAAAGGTCGTCGCGCGAATTCATCCCGATCCGCTCGGAAAGCGCCGTAACGATCTCGTCTCTTACGGCAGGCGTCACCGCACGGCCGAATTTCCTGATCTCGCTCTCGATCATACTGATGCCAAGCTCGATGTTTTCGGACCGTTTTTCCTTCTTGAACCACTGACGGATCTTGTTCCGCGCCTCACTCGTCTTGACGATGCCGAGCCAATCCCTGCTCGGGCCCTTCGTGCTTTGCGAGGTGATGATCTCGACGATGTCTCCGTTCTGCGGAGACCTGTCGATCGGAACGATCATACCGTTGATCTTCGCACCGACCATTCGGTTGCCGACCGCCGAGTGAATGCTGTACGCAAAGTCGATGACGGTCGATCCCTGCGGCATCGTGATCACGTCACCTCTCGGCGTAAAGACGTAGACCTCCTCCTGATAAAGGTCGGTCTTGAGCGCGCGGATCAGCTCCTCGGAGTCGGTCGTCTCGGTCTCCTCGAGCATCCGCGAGATCCATTCGAGCTTCTGATCGGTGCCGCCGCTCTTTGCGACACCGCCCGTCTTATATTTCCAATGTGCCGCGATACCGTAATCCGCGATGTGGTGCATCGTCCAGGTACGGATCTGTACCTCGAACGGCACGCCCTCGCGCCCGATGACCGTCGTGTGAAGCGACTGATACATATTCGGCTTCGGCGTCGAGATGTAATCCTTGAATCTGCCGGGGATCGACTTGTACATTTCATGCACGATACCGAGAACGGTGTAACACTCAAGCTCGGTATCGACGATCACGCGAAGCGCATAAAAGTCAAAGATCTCGTCGATGCTCTTCGCTTGATTGAACATCTTTTTGTAAACGCTGTAGATCGACTTGATGCGCCCCTCGATCTTAAAGGAGATCCCGTACTCCGAGAGCTTTTCAGACATTTCCCGACGGACGTTCTCGATGAGATCGGTGTGTTCCCCGTAGTGATGCTCAACACCCTCCTCGACCTCCTTGTAGCCGATCGGATCGAGGTAGCGCAGACTCAGATTTTCAAGCTCGTGCTTGACCTTCTGCATACCGAGTCGGTGCGCAAGGGGAGCGTAGACCTGCATCGTTTCAAGTGCGGTCGCGCGCTGCTTATCCTCGCATTTCACCGACAGCGTCCGCATATTGTGAAGCCTGTCGCACAGCTTGATGAGAATGACGCGGATATCCTTCGACATCGCAAGCAGCATCTTACGGACGGTCTCAAGGTGCGCCTCCTCCTTTTCGGAAACGTCGATCGGTGCGATCTTCGTCAGTCCGTCCACGAGAAGCGCGACGTCATCCCCGAAGGTCCTTCGAAGCACGGAAAGCTCGATCTGACAGTCCTCCACCACGTCGTGCAGAAGTGCCGCACAGATCGAATCGGTGTCAATCCCGAAGCCGCCAAGGATCTCCGCAACCGCGATGGGATGCGTGATGTAGGGCTCGCCGCTGATGCGGAACTGCCCCTCGTGGAGTCCCTTTGCAAGGTCATACGCGCTACGGATCTTGTCAAAATCGTATTTATTTCCGCTCGCCTCAAGAATACCGATGAGATGATCGATATTACTGTGAGCCATATCTGTTTGCATCATACGAAAGAAACACCTTCCTTTCCGAACGTTCAAAAAAGCGAGAGAGATCTATCCCCTCGCGGGATGAGATCTTCTTATTTTAAGGCTGTATCGCACTGCTTCCGAAGCGTGCGAAGGAGCTGGGAGGTCTCAAGAGGCGTTTTCGATGCGTTACGGAACACCTCGATCCTGTACCCTCCGTCCTCCATCGGTTCACACGAGCAAAGGCGGAGATCGACGAGAACGTCAAGGGCGCAGAAGAATTTCCCGTACCCGACCTGTCCCTCCGAGCATAAATTCATCGCGGCAAGGATCATTCGGTCGGACAGAACCGCGTGACCGAGCCTGCACTGCGACTTCAGATAGGAATAGACCACCGCAACGTCGTCTCTGCACGGGAGAAAATTCTCCTCGGGCGAGAAGGGCGCGCCTGCGCGGATCTCCCGAAGTCTCTGCTTTTCTTTTTCCAGAAGCGCCGCCGAGGTCTCGGACAGCCGTGTCTCCTGCACCATCAGCTGAAGCGTGCGGAGATTGCGGTACTCGTTGATATCAAGCGTAAATATGAGGTCGATCCGTTCGCCCTCCGTGAAGGGGAACTGATACGGCGTCATACTGAAATACATCGCGTAGAAGGTGATCCCTTCCCGCTCGACAACAAGCTTCAGATGCTTGCCGCCGCTGATCGGAATGATCTTCCGAATTGTCACGTCCCGAAGGAGGAAGGTCGGCGTGGGATTTGCAACGCCGTACGGCTCAAGGCGGTACAGCTCGACCGCAAGCTGCATCGTCAGCTCTCGGATGCTCACCTCGCAGTCCGCCTCCACCGAAGCACAGAACGCCTCCTCGGGGATGCGGGAGCGCACGTATTCATTGATCCGCTCGCGGAAGGCGTCCACGTTGCCGCGCGTGATCGTCATACCTGCGGCAAGCTCGTGCCCGCCGAATTTACAAAGAAGATCCTCGCAGCAGCCCATCGCCTCAACGAGATTGATCCCCTTGACACTGCGTCCCGAGCCCTTTCCGACGTCGTCGTCCGAGGGTTCATTCCCCTTCGAGCCCTCAAAGGAAATGAGGATCGACGGCATTCCGTACCGCTCGGTCAGGCGAGACGCAACGATCCCGATGATGCCCTGCTGCCAATCATCGTCGGCAAGGACAAGGAAGCGGTCGGTTTCGAGATAGTGTCCCTCCTCGATCTTTCGGTACGCCATTTCGGCAATGCGGTTTTCCTCGACCTGCCGCGTGCGGTTGATCTCGCAAAGCTCCTCGGCAAGCGCACGTGCGCGCTCATCCGAATCGGCAAGCAGAAGCTCGACCGCCTTCGTCGCACTGCTGATGCGTCCCGCCGCATTCAGCCTCGGCGCAAGTCCAAAGCCAATGAAGCCCGACGTGATCTTGCGCTTCTTCGGCGCGATCCGCGGGGGGAGCGTCGAGGCGTTCTTTCCGTTGTTCGAGCTCGCAGTTGCCGCCTCAATGAGAGCCGCAAGTCCCTTGCGGCTTGTCGCCGCGATCATACGAAGCCCGAGCGTCACGATCAGACGGTTCTCGTCTCTCACGGGCATCACGTCCGCGATCGTACCGATCGCCGTAAGGTCGGCATATTCGTTATATACCCGTCTTACACCCTCGATCGCAGGCTCTCCCCTTTCAAGAGAAAGCGCGATCTCATAGGCACAGAGCAGCTTGAACACAACGCCGACACCCGCAAGCTCCTTAAACGGATACGGGCAATCGGGTCTGTGGGGATTGACCACCGCACACGCGCGCGGCAGCTCGCTTTTGCACTCGTGGTGGTCGGTAACGACTACGTCAATGCCCTTGTCGCGTGCATATTCGACCTCCTCGTTTGCGGTGATACCCGTATCCACAGTGATCATCAGGGACACCCCAAGGCTTTTTAAGCGGTCGATCGCCGCACAGGAAACACCGTATCCTTCCCCGCTTCGGCTCGGTATGTAATAGCTTACGTCCGCGCCCTTCTCCGTGAGGAAAAGGTAAAATAGGCTCACCGAGGTCACACCGTCTACGTCGTAGTCTCCGTAGATCACGATGCGTTCCTTCTCCTCCACCGCACGACGAATGCGGCGCACCGCCGCGTCCATATCCTTCATTAAGAAGGGATCGTGCAGCATCGCGTCATCGTTTCTGACAAACGCCTCTGCCTCTTCCTTTGTCTTATATCCGCGAATATAGAGAAGCCGTGCCGTGATCGGAGAAACGCCAAGCGCCTCGGCGATCTCCCTGACACACTCTTCCCTCTCCTGCATCGCGGGATCATTTTCTATGTTTTCTCCGAGCGCATATCGCACGCTCCAGATCTTCTCTCTCGTAAACGGCGGTCTCTCTGCGCCCGTTTCCTCTTTTATATGCTCTACGGGGTGATCCCCCGCAACTACCTTGATCTCTTCCATTCTCGTATAACCTGCAATTCTATCATTTCTAATTCAGTTCCATATCTTCCGTCTCACACCCAACGGCTCCCGAAGAACCCTTTCTACGTCTCCGCAAAGCCACGCACAGTAGTCAAAAATTTATCCGCCTTACTCGGCAGGAGCAAAGCGTTCTATGATCGCAAGCGCCGCGCGAATGCCGTCAACTGCGGCACTCGTGATGCCGCCCGCGTAACCCGCGCCCTCACCGATCGGATAAACCAATGGAAATCCGATCGCCGTCATCTCCTCCGACCGCAGAAGCCTGACGGGAGACGAGGTGCGCGTTTCGACACCCGTAAGCACCGCCTCGCGGTCGTCATATCCCGAGAGCCTTCTGCCAAAGGACGAAAATCCGCGGCGAAGCATCTCCGTGATCCCCGAGGAAAAGATCTCATCCACCCGTGCGAGCGTGACCGCACCGCGCGAATAGGTCGGCTCGATCTTGCGGGGCTCCTTCGTTAAAGTGCCGTCAAGAAAATCACCGAGCAGCTGGATCGGCGCGGCGTACCCGCCGCCGCCCACGGAAAATGCCTTTTCCTCAAGGGCGCGCTGATAGCACATACCGCCCTCGGGCGTGTTGCCGTAATCCTCACACGAAACCGAGACCGCAACTGCCGCAACCGCGTTTTTCCCGTCACGCGCGTGACAGCTCATGCCGTTGACCACTACGCCGCCCGTTTCGGATGCCGCCGCAACGACCGTCCCCCCGGGGCACATACAGAAGGTATATACCCCCCTGTCTCCCGTGGTATCGGACAGATTGTACTCGGCGTGACCGAGCGCGGGATGCCCCGCGTAGTCGCCGTACATTGCCTTGTCGATCTCACTCTGAAGATGCTCGACGCGCACGCCGACCGAAAAGGG
>JAZNOQ010000097.1:0-3578 GCA_045589215.1 Eubacteriales bacterium | reverse complement strand
GGGATCCCTTCTGCGGCTCGGGAACGATCCTCATTGAGGCTGTGCTTTATATGAACCGCATTGCACCCGGGCTTGACCGATCCTTTGCGGGGGAACAGCTCGCGTGTCTTCCGCGTGAGCTTTGGGAAAAGGCGCGTGCCGACGCGGAGGCGGAGATCCGATATGACAGCTCCTTTGAGGCGTGGGGCTCGGATCTCGACGTTGACGTTCTCGAGATCGCGAAAGAAAATGCCCTGCGTGCGGGGGTGATCGATCAGATCAAGTTCTTCCGCGCCGACGCGAGAAGCATCCGAAAGCCCGAGGGACGGAAGGGGACGATCCTGACGAACCCTCCGTACGGCGAGCGACTTCTCACGGTTTCCGAGGCAGAGGAGCTATACCGCGCGATCGGACGAAATTTCAGCTTCTTTGCACCGTGGCAGATCTACGTGCTCACGATGTCCGAGAGCTTTGAGCGCTCGTACGGTAGACGCGCCGATCGCGTGCGGAAGCTCTATAACGGTATGATCCCGTGTAATCTGTATCAGTATTATCTGCCCGATGCGGCACGTGCCGAGCGGGGGATTGAGCGCTCAAAGGGCGGCTATCATCCCTTCGACAGACCTCGTGACAGGCGTGACGGAAGCACACCGCGCGGCGGATATGAGCAACGCGATAAAAAGCCCTACGGTGGGCGCGGAGATCGCGCACCGCGCGACGGGAAGCCGTATGATAGGAACGATAAGAGATCGCTTGGGACGAGAAATGGGGAAAAGCCCCGTGATACGCGTGGGGGGGACCCGAAGCGCACGCAGGTTTGGAGAGAGCGGAGCGAACGCGAGATCCCCGTTCGGTATATGAATCCGCAGAAGAGAAGCGCACTTATGGGAGAAAACGAACAAAAAACGGATGAAAAGAAGGACTAAAGAGATATGGCGATGAATCTATGTGATATGCGCACCGTGAAGCAGGTGATGCAGATGTTTTCCCTCAGCTTCCACAAGGAGTTCGGACAGAATTTTCTTGTAAACCGTGCGGTGGTTGAAAACACGGCGGAGTACTGCTGTGACGATAAGAGCTCGACGATCCTTGAGATCGGACCCGGTATCGGCACCTTGACGCGTGAAATTGCGGCGCGGCACAACAAGGTGATCTGCCTTGAGATCGATTCCGCGTTGATCCCCGTCCTCAAGTTTACCCTCGAGGATTTTGATAACGTCACGGTATATAACGAGGACGTGATGAAGACCGATCTCGACGCCCTGCTTGCGCCTGCGTTTCGGGAGGGTAACGTATCGGTCTGCGCAAATCTGCCGTATTACATCACGACACCGATTTTAATGAAGCTTCTTGAAAGCCGTCTGCCGTTTGATTCGATCACCATCATGGTGCAGGCAGAGGTTGCCGACCGTCTTGCCGCAAATGCCGGAAGCAAGGATTACGGAGCGATCACGGCGGTGCTTGGTTACTACGGAACCGCGCGGCGGCTCTTTGACGTGCCAGCAGAGGAATTTGTCCCCGCACCGAAGGTCGATTCGGCGGTGGTGCGGATCGATCTCTACAAGGAAAAGCCTTACTGCCCGAAAAATGAAGCGATCTTCTTCCGTTCGGTAAAGGCGGCGTTTGAGCAGAGACGCAAAACCCTGCCGAATTCCTTGATGACGGGGTTTTCGGAGCTTGGTAAGGAAAGGCTCACCGCGATCATCGAGTCCTGCGGACACTCCGCGAGCATCCGCGGCGAAAGGCTTTCGACCGAGGACTTCGTGAAGCTTTCCGACGCGCTTTATGACGCATTACAAAATAACGGTAAATAAAAAACGGAGAGACCTCTTTAAGAGGTCTCTCCGTTTTTTTGCTTTCGGGGTCAAGCGAGCTTAACGGTTACGATAAAGCCGTCCGTGTTGTTACCCGAATAGGAATATTCCGCGCCTTCGGGGACGGGAAGCTGGGTGACACCGTTTACTTCGGCAAGATTGTCTGCGGGGACGTAGTAGATCTCGTAAGACGTGCCGTTTGCCGAAACGGTCAGGTGCGTTCCGTCATACGTGTGGCCCTTCAAAAGCGAAACGTATTCTTCGAGGCAGAGGTTGTTCTCGTAAATGTACGTTGCGTGCGGAATACCGACGTAGCGGGCGCAGTTGAAGTAACGCTGATCGTCGAGGGTGGATGCCTCCTTGCCCTCGGGGTAGCGCTGGATAAAACCGTACTTGTAGCCGTTTCTGAAGATCCAATGATCGCTCGGAAGCTCGGACGTTGCCGCATTGGTCGAGCTTTTCAATGCGAGCGAAAGGGCAAGATGATGGTCGGAATAGCCTGCCTGCACCGAGCTTGAGGTCAATGCAGCCTGCTCTCCTTCGGTGCGGAACGCAGATGTGATCAGAACCGAGCCATCACCCGTTTCAAGGCAATATGCATCAAGCATCGCATTGAATGCGGTGAGTGCTTCGCGCGCGAGGCGGAAGGAGGCGATCTTGACCTGATAGGAGGAGGTCTTGTTTTCACCGTAGATCGTGACAAGGCTATCATCCGTCGGGTAGACTTGGATCTTCGTTTGTGTATTTACGATGCGGAGAGTGCCTTTCGAGTAGACATCGCTTGACGCTACGGGAATGGAGGTATAGGTAATGCTGTTGCCGTTATTCTTGTCCGGATCGTCCGAGGGATCATTGCCCGTGCGATTGCCAAAAAGCTGCACGAAGAGCAGGGAAACAAGACAGACCGCGAGCACGAGTGCGGATGCGGGAATGGTATAGAGCAGAATACGCTTCGGACCCGAAGCATTTTTCATAAAATCAAACTGCATAACGTGAGACTCTCCTTTCGTGTGGTGCTGAAATTTGCCGTAAATCCTCAAATCGGATGTACCACGAAACACTCGGCACATCCGATTTGAAGTATATTTAAAATTAGAATGCGTCGCGGATCGAGAAGTCCATACGGCCCTTCTTGTCAAGACCCATGTACTTCACCTTGACTGCGGATCCGACGTCGATGCCCGCATCGGTAACCTTGTTGATACGGCGGTTCGCGATCTTCGAGATGTGAACCATGCCTTCCTTACCGGGAGCGTATTCAACGAAGCATCCGACGTCCTCGTTCGGCTTGTCCTTGCTTGCAAGGATCTTAACGACCTTGCCCTCGTAGATCGCGCCGACCTCGGGCTCGAATACGATCGCATCGATCATAGCCTTTGCAACGCTTGCCTGCTCGGCATTGACTGCTGCGATATGAATGATGCCGTCATCGTTGATATCGACCTTCGCGCCGCTCTCTGCAACGATACCCTGAATGACCGAGCCGCCCTTACCGATGACCTCACGGATCTTGTCGGGATCGATCTGCATCGTCATCATCTTGGGTGCGTACTTCGAAACCTCTGCGCGAGGTGCGGGGATCGCCTTGAGAATGACCTCGTCGATGATATAATCACGTCCCTTGTGCGTCTGCTCAAGAGCCGCCTTGATGATCTCGGGCGTAAGACCGTCGATCTTCAGGTCCATCTGGATCGAGGTGATACCCTTCTTCGTACCTGCGACCTTGAAGTCCATGTCGCCGTAGAAGTCCTCAAGACCCTGAATATCGATCATCGTGGTCCATCC
>JAZNOQ010000096.1:0-6834 GCA_045589215.1 Eubacteriales bacterium | reverse complement strand
CTCGCGAAGCGGAACGGTCTCATACGGCACGCCGTGAAGCGCGGCGTAGACCTTATAGAACCCGTAGGAGATATCGGGGAAACGGACACCCGCACCGAAAAACGCCATAAAGGCGAAGTTCAGAATGTCGTCCGAACCGTTCGACACGAAAACGTTCTCCGCGCCGTACCCGAAAAAGCTGCCGAGCTTTTCGCGTAAGATCTTGCATTCGGGATCGGGATAAAGCCGCAGATCTGCGATCTCGCCCGCGTTCAGCGCCGCGATCACGCCGTCGGACGGCGGAAAGGGCGACTCATTCGTATTCAGCTTGATATATTTCTTGTCACGCGGCTGTTCCCCGGGGGTGTATGCCTCAAGTGCCGCGTATTTTTCGTTCATAAAACGGCTCACTGCGCGTCCTTCTTTCTTTTTCCGCGCACAACTGCGCTTTCCGCGTGTGCGGTCAGTCCTTCCTTGCGGGCGAAATACGCCACGTCCTCGGCGACCGCCGCGAGTGCCTCCTCGGTGTAATAGGTGAACTGCGACTTCTTTACGAAATCGTCCACCGACAGAGGACTCGAAAACCGTGCCGTTCCGCTCGTCGGAAGGGTGTGGTTCGGGCCTGCGAAATAATCGCCGAGTGCCTCGGGGCAATTTCTCCCCATAAAGATCGAGCCTGCGTGGCGGATCCTTGAGAGGTAATCAAAGGGATTATCGACGCAAAGCTCGAGATGCTCGGGAGCGATCTCATTCGCGACGTCGATCGCGAGGTCAAGGCTCTTTGCGACGATGATCTTGCCGTTTCGGTCGATCGATGCACGCGCGATCTCTGCGCGGAGAAGCGTCGGGATCTGTCTTTCAAGTGCATCTCTGACGCCCTCTGCAAGCTCCATCGAATCGGTTACAAGCACCGCTGACGCCATTCTGTCATGCTCTGCCTGCGAAAGAAGATCCGCCGCAACCACATCTGCGTCGCACTTCGCGTCAGCAACCACGAGGATCTCACTCGGGCCCGCGATCATATCGATCGCCACTCTGCCGAACACCTGCTTCTTCGCCTCTGCAACGAAGGCGTTTCCGGGGCCGACGATCTTATCGACACGCGGAACGCTCTCGGTTCCGTATGCAAGTGCCGCGACCGCCTGTGCGCCGCCCACTTTAAAGATACGGTCAACGCCCGCGATCTTCGCCGCCGCAAGGATAACGGGATTGACCTTCCCGTCCTTCCCGGGGGGCGTCACCATTACAACGGTCTCGCATCCCGCGATCTTTGCGGGGACCGAATTCATCAGCACCGACGAGGGATACGCCGCCGTGCCGCCGGGCACGTAAAGTCCGACGCGCTCGATCGGCATTACCTTCTGTCCAAGCACGATGCCGTCTCTGTCCTCGATCACGAAGCTGTTTCGCACCTGACGCTTGTGGAAGGCATAAATATTTTCCTTCGCGCGGCGCATCACGTCGAGGAATTTTTCATCCACCGACGAAAACGCCTCGTCGATCTCCTCTGCGGTAACCTCAAGCGACGAAAGCGATACGCGGTCAAACCGTTCGGAGTACTCATACAGAGCTTTATCCCCGTTCTTTTTGACGTTTTCGATGATCTCAGTGACGGTTCCCGAAACATCTATATCAGCGTTCGGGCGCGCGAAGATCTCTTCGTTTGCCACCTCGCCGTATTCGTAAATTCTGATCATATCTACCTCTGTTATCCGTTTGCGAGCAGCTTATTGACCTCCTCACACATACGGATGATCTCTTGGTTTTTGAATTTATAGCTGACCTTATTTGCAACGAGCCACGCGCTGATCGGAACGATCGTGTCCCTCGGCTCAAGGTCGTTTTCGTAAAGTGTCTTTCCCGTCTCGACGATATCGACGATCACGTCGGAAAGCCCGAGGATGGGTGCAAGCTCGATCGAGCCGTTCAGCTTGATGATATCGATCTCACGGCTCTTTCCCGCGTAGAACTTCCTTGCGATATTCGGGAATTTCGTCGCAACGCGAAGCGTCCGCTCGCGATCATCGCGGAAATCCTTCTTACACGCGACCGCCATACGGCATTTTCCGATGCCGAGGTCTGCAAGCTCGTAAATGTCAGGGGAGTACTCAAGAATGATATCCTTTCCCGCGATGCCGACGTCAGCGGCACCTCTCTCAACGTAGATCACAACGTCTGACGGCTTTACCCAGAAGTATCGGATGCCAAGCTCCTCGTTTTCGAAGATCAGCTTACGGTTCTCCTCCTTGATCGAGGGGCAAGCATAGCCCGCCTTTTCAAAGATGCCGTATGCCTTCTCCCCAAGTCTGCCCTTCGGGAGCGCAATGTTAATCCACTGTTTCAACGGTCACAGCCTCCCTTCCCCGCATTCTGTAGATCGCACGGCAACGCGTAGCGGTCGAATCGCCGCACTCTGCGCGAACGGTCTTTCCGTCCTTTTCGAGCGTCTTTACGGCAGCGATCACGTCTCCGACGTCGTCGCTTTCCCCGTACAGAAGCACCGCATCAACGTCATACCGCGCGGCGGGTGCATCGAGCGCATCGATCAATTCGGGATAGACCGCAAAGCCGATCGCCTCGGCACGTCTGCCCATCTTGCGAAGCAGACTGTCATATCTTCCGCCGAGCAGGATCGCCTCGGGAATTCCGTCGACGTAGCCGCGGAAGATGATACCGTCATAATAGTTGCGGTCGCCCGCAATCGAAAAATCGACGTAAAGAGACGGAAGGATCTCCCAAGCGTCCGCGACGCGGGCGATCGCAAGAAGCTCGTCATAAGCCGCCCGCATCCGTTCTCCCTTCACGTAGGGTGCGAGCTTCGAGAGAGCTGTCTTAAGCGGCTCGTAGATCGACGTTACGGAAAGGAGCGCAGTGCCGTCAAGCCCTCTCTCCGAAAGGAACGCCGAGAGCCCGGGGAGATTTTTGTTCGCCATCAGAGAAAGCACCTCTCCGACGTCTCGCTCCTCAACGCCGACCGACGCAAGAAGTCCGAGCAGAAAGCCCATGTGCGACAGGTCAAGTACGTAGCGGTCGCCGATCAGAGCAAGGCTCTTCTCCGCGAGCATCAGCACCTCGCCCGTAAGGTAGGGATCGATCTTTCCGATGCACTCAAGTCCGGTCTGACCGATCTCACGAAAGCCCTCTGCGCCGCCCGCGGTGCGGTAGACCGTTTCGCTGTAGCAAAGCTTATGCGTGGCAGTCTCCTCCGCACCGACGTTCTTGACGATCGAAAGCGTCACGTCGGGCTTCAGTGCCATCAGTTTTCCGTTCGTATCGGTGAAGGTCAGAATATTTTCGCAAACAAGAAAGCTCTTGTTGTGCGCGTAGAGATCATATTCCTCAAACTTGCTGACCTTATATCTTGTGTATCCGCAGCTGTGGTAGAGGGCGCGCAAACGCAGCACCGCCTCCTCATTGCTGCGAAGGATCTCCTTCGGTAAATTCATAAATACCTCTTTCGTTTCGATTATCAGTTGTCCTTGATGCTCTTCAGCGTCGAGGAATATCCGCCCGTCCCGTAATGGAAGCAACGGTTTACGCGGCTGATCGTCGCAGTACTTGCACCCGTTTCCTCAACGATCTTGCTGTACACCACCTGCTCCGAAAGCCTCTTTGCGACAAGAATGCGCTGTGCCATATCGGAAAGCTCCTTTTTCGTGAGCAGATCCTCGAGAAATGCGTCACATTCCTTTTCGTTTTCAAGGGAAAGAATTGCTTTTATCAAAAGGCGGTAGCCTTCGTTTTCGCGAAAATCCATTTTTATCTCCTCATTTGTATATGTCTCGTTCAATGGGGGGTATATTTTTCAGAATAAAATACTTTAGTATGATAACACACTAAAGCAAAAAAGTCAAGCATTTTGAGGGTACTTTTTTGTGTTTTTCGTGATTTTGTACACATACGCAGATTCGGATATCCTCTCGGGTAAGTTTCTGTGCAAATCGACACCAAAAACATGAAAAATGTCCCCCTTTTTCGAAAAAACAACGGTTGCTTTTTTTGCCCGTTCGCTGTATAATCAAATCAACTGGAATTGCTTCGGCAAATCTTCACAAAAACACAGCGAAAGGAAAGATACCACCTATGAAAAAGGATGCTCGCTGGATCACCTCTCCGCACTCCTGTGGAGACGGTGCATTCATCTACCGCAAGAAATTCAAAAAGGCAACGGGTAAGACCGTCAAAAAGGCGACCCTCTGTGCCTCCGCAGTCGGCGTATACGCCGCATTTCTAAACGGTAAGCGCCTCGGCAGAGGTGTTCTTGCACCCGGTTGGACGAGCTATCACCACCGCATTCAGTATCAGACCTACGACGTCACAGGGTGCCTCGAAAGATCAAACACCCTCTCTCTCGGGCTCGGGCGCGGTTGGGCAGTCGGATATATCGGCTACACAAAGAAAAACGGCTTCTACTCAAATCAGACAAAGGTCATCGCGTGGCTCGACATCACCTACACGGACGGCACGAAGGAATGCATCGCAACCGACGGCTCGTGGAAGGTCTATACCTCGCCCGTCACCTTTGCGGAGATCTATCACGGCGAGACCGTCGATCTTACCCTTCCTGAGAAGTGCCTCGGAAATGCCGACGTGACCATCTTCAAAACGAAGCTGATCCCGCAGGTCGGAGAAAATATCGTCGAGCAGGAGCGTCTCGCACCCGTCTCGGTGATCGTCACGCCGAAGGGCGAGCGCGTCCTTGATTTCGGTCAGAACATGACGGGATACGTCGAGGTCAGAATCAAGGCACCTCGTGGCAGTCGCATCGTAATCCACCACGCAGAGGTGCTTGATAGGGAAGGCAATTTCTACACCGCAAACTACCGCACCGCGCGGAATGAAATCACTTACATCACGAGCGGCGGCGACGATATCTTTAAGCCGACCTATTCCTTCCAGGGCTTCCGGTACATCCATCTCGTCGAATATCCCTTTGACGAGGTCGATCTTGACGGATTCCGCGCGATCGCGGTCAATTCGGATCTGAAGCGCACAGGCAGATACCGCTCGGGCAACGAGAAGATCAATCAGCTCTATCACAACATCATATGGGGTCAGAAGTCGAACTATCTCGATATTCCAACCGACTGCCCACAACGCGACGAGCGTCTCGGCTGGACAGGCGACGCACAGGTCTTCTGCCGTACCGCCGCGATCAATTTCGACGTCGAGAAATTCTTCAAGAAGTGGCTCGGGGACGTTGCACTTGAACAAAAGGACGAAAATGGTGCCGTAAAGGGCATCGTCCCGCAGGTGGTCTCCACACGCACCTCAGCAGCTTGGGGCGATGCCGCGACCATTGTACCGTGGCAGCTCTATCTCGCCTACGGCGACAAGGATCTTCTCAGGAACCATTTCCCAATGATGAAGGCGTGGGTGGATTTTCTCCGCACACAGGGTCCGGAGGAATACCTGTGGCTCGGCGGAAAGCACTACGGTGATTGGCTCGCAATGGATTCAGGAGGAGATACCTGTGTAGGCGCTACCTCGACCGACCTCATCGCGAGCTCCTTCTTCGCGTATTCGACAAGCCTCGTCATCAAGGCAGGAGAAGTCCTCGGCGAGGACGTTTCCGAATATCGGGAGCTCTATACAAAGGTTCGCGCCGCCTTCCGCGACTACTTTATGGAAAACGGAATGCCGAAGGAGGAATTCCCGCTGACCGAGATCGTTCCCAAAGGGAAATCTCCGAACGATCCTCTGCGCAGGGGTATCACACAGACTGCCCTCGTCTTGATCCTCCACTTCGGACTTTGTGAGGAAAGTGAGCGTCCCGCTCTTGCAGCAAAGCTCGTAGAAATGATCCGCGAGAACGGCGACCGTATGACGACGGGCTTCGTCGGCACGCCCTATATTCTGCACGTCCTCTCGGACAACGGCTACGCCAACGTCGCGTATACCCTCCTCTTCCAGGAAAAGAGCCCCTCATGGCTCTACTCGGTCAACCACGGTGCCACGACGATGTGGGAACACTGGAATAGCCTGAAGGAGGACGGCTCGTTCTGGAGCACGAAAATGAATTCCTTCAACCACTACGCATACGGCGCAGTGTTCGATTGGATCTTCAACGTTTCCTCGGGCATCAGTCCGTCCGAAACGGCGGCGGGCTACAAGGAGGTCGTTCTCGCGCCTCACCCTACGAAGGCGCTCGGATTTGCCGACGCGTCGATCGACACGAGAAACGGCACGATCCGCTCCTATTGGTACTACAAGGGCGACGTCGTTTACTACGAGTTCGAGATTCCCACAGGCGTGACCGCGCGTCTCACCCTCCCCTCGGGCAGAACCGAAACCCTCACAGGCGGAAAGTATCTGTTTGTGGAATAACGAATAAAAGCAATTGGGCTGTCTCACCTAGGTGAGACACCCCTTCATTTTGCCTTATGTTTCTTTCAAAATTTTTCCGTTATGCAAGCTCGCGCTTTCCGGTATAAAGCTCGTAGTATCTGCCCTTCATTTCGAGCAGCTGCTCGTGCGTACCGCGTTCGATGATCTCGCCCGCTTCAAGCACCATGATCGCATTCGCATTCCGAACCGTCGAAAGGCGGTGCGCGATCACGAAGGTCGTGCGGTTCGCCATCAGACGCGCAAGTCCGTGCTCGATGTGCCGCTCGGTTCGGGTATCGACCGACGACGTTGCCTCGTCAAGCACAAGGATCGGTGCCTTCGATATCGCCGCACGGGCGATGTTAAGAAGCTGGCGCTGTCCCTGCGAGAGATTTGCACCGTCGCCCTCGAGAACCGTGTCAAAGCCCTTTTCAAGCCGCATGATGAAGGAATACGCCGAGGCGGTCTTTGCCGCCGCTATGACCTCCTCGTCGGTCGCATCGGGTCTGCCGTAGCGAATGTTTTCCA
>JAZNOQ010000095.1:0-9808 GCA_045589215.1 Eubacteriales bacterium | reverse complement strand
AGAGTGCCTGCTTCGTGGGCTTCATCGTCGCGTCGACGAGGTCTGCCGTGATGCGGTCGAATTCCGCTCTCGTGAGGGTTGCGTCGAAGTGGAGCGGGCCCTGTGCGTTTGCGGTGATGAAGGGGAGGTTGATGTCGGTGGAGGTCATGCCCGAAAGCTCGATCTTCGCCTTTTCAGCCGCTTCCTTCAGTCTCTGCATAACCATCTTATCGTTACGAAGGTCGATGCCGTTCTCTCTCTTGAACTTGTCAGCCATCCAACCGATGACGCGCTGGTCGAAGTCGTCGCCGCCGAGACGGTTGTTACCCGCAGTTGCAAGAACCTCAAACACGCCGTCCGAGATCTCGAGGAGCGAGACGTCGAAGGTACCGCCGCCAAGGTCGAACACCATGATCTTCTGATCGGCTTCCTTATCCATACCGTAAGCGAGTGCCGCCGCGGTAGGCTCGTTGATGATACGCTTGACCTCAAGTCCTGCGATCTTGCCTGCGTCCTTGGTCGCCTGACGCTGTGCGTCGGTAAAGTATGCGGGAACCGTGATGACCGCTTCGGTCACGGTCGTGCCGAGGTATGCCTCTGCATCCGACTTCAGCTTCTGAAGGATCATTGCGGAGATCTCCTGCGGCGTGTAGTTCTTACCGTCGATCGGGGTCTTATGCGCGGTACCCATTTCGCGCTTGATCGAAGCGATGGTTCTGTCGGGGTTCGTGATAGCCTGACGCTTTGCGACCTGTCCGACCATTCTCTCGCCGCTCTTCGAAAATGCAACGACCGAGGGGGTCGTGCGTGCGCCTTCGGGGTTCGGAATAACGATAGGCTCGCCGCCCTCGAAAACGGCTACGCAAGAGTTTGTAGTACCGAGGTCAATTCCAATGATTTTTCCCATAATAATTCTTCTCCTTCTCGGACATCCGTCCGAATGTTATATAGATATTTTTATAAACAAATCAAATCGCTGCTGCGATCAGTTCGCGACCTTAACGACGGCATAGCGGATGATCCTGCCGTCACGCTCGTAGCCCCTTTGGAGGACCTCTGCGATCACGTTCTCCCCGAGGCTTTCGTCCTCGACGTGGAACACTGCGGTATGGCGGTTGGGATCGAAGTCCTCTCCGACCGCTCCGAACGCCTTGATGTTCAGCTTACCGAGATTTTCCTCTGCGCTTTTCAGAACCATCTCAACACCGCCGAGGATCGCCGCGGCGTCCGACTCTGCGCTTTGCTTTGCGGCAAGCTCGAGATTATCGATGATCGGAAGGATCTGCTTTACGGCATCGCTGTACGCGTCAGAGTAGATCGTATCCTTTTCCTTCTGTGTGCGCTTGCGGTAGTTGTCGTACTCTGCCATCATTCGGAGATATCGCTCGTTTGACTCTGCGAGCTCTCCTTTTACCTTTTCCAGCTCCTTTTCGGTCTCTGAGAGGGTGCTTTCAAGCTTTTTCTGCTGTTTTTTCTCTGCTCGCGTTTCCTTTTGGGAGGTCTTTTCCGTGCTATCCTCCGAACAGCCTTCGGCGGTCTCTGTCTTTTTCTCGGCTTCGGGGGTCATTTCCTCATCGAGTTCTGTATTTTCTTTCATCCTTACTTTACCTTTCTTCCCTATTTTTCGTCTGCATCCTTCGGGCTCGGCAGCTCGTTATTCTCAACGCCGATGATCGACGAGATATTATCCGTCAGCTCCTCGACGGTCGCGAGTACCTTCGCGTAGTCCATACGCCTCGGGCCGAGGACACCGATAACACCGACGGTCTTTCCGTTCTTTTTGACGGGCTTATAGACGAGCGAGGAATTGTTCATTACCTTCACGTTATTTTCCGATCCGATGACGACATTTACGTTATCGTCCGCAGCTCCCGACACGAGCGAAAGCATTTCCTCCTCGCTTTCAAGCGTTCCGAGAAGTCTGCCGAACTGCTCCGAGTCGGCATATTCGGGATATTTCAGAAGATGTCCGACACCGCTGACGCGTACCTCGCCGCCGTCAAGCTCGCTCATCACGCTGTAAATACACTTGATGACCGGGCTGACAAGTGCACAGGCTTCGCCTGCGCGCGCTTCAAGAGACATGATGATCGGGAGTGTGATCTCATCTGCCGTGAGACCGCAGAGCGATTCGTTGAGAAGCCGTCCGACGGTTTCGGCATGCTCCGGGGTAAAGGGCGCGGGGGAGGTTCCCTTCTGCGACTTGACCGTTCCCGATGCTGTGATCATCACGACCACAAAATCGTGCTCGTTCATCGCGAGGACCTCGTAGCGCATCATCGTTGCGACCGCCGAACGGGGCTTAAAGACGATGCCCGTATATTCGGTCAGTGCCGATGCGGCACGGGATGCTGCAAGCAGGAGCTGATCGAGCTCCCCGACCTTATTGCGGAGGAGCGTATTGATCTCGCTGATCTCGTGGGCGGTCATTGCGTACTGCCCGAGCAGCGAGTCGACGTAAAAGCGGTAGCCGAGCTCGGTAGGGACGCGTCCCGAGGAGGTGTGAGGCTGTTCGAGGTATCCGAGTGCCTCAAGCTCTGCCATCTCGTTTCTTACGGTTGCAGAGGAACAGGTGAGGAGTCCCGCATCGAGAATATACTTTGATCCGACCGGTTCACCGCCCGCGATATGCGCTTCAACGACCGCCTTCAGAATGATCATTTTCCGTTCGCTGAGCTTCGGGTAGGCGTCCCGCTTCAGAGCGGGAAGCTTCGTTTCGGGATGATCCATTTATGACGAGCACCTCCTTACCTTTTTGTCTTTGATCTTTTAGCACTCTTTCGCTTTGAGTGCTAACCGATGTATATGTTATACCCCTTTTTTGGCGTTTTGTCAAGAGTTTCGCTCATTTTTTTTTGTTAATATTTTGTGAATGCTACTTTTTGGCACAAAAAAGGGGCACATTTTTTGCATTTGCGCCCCTTTTCTGCTATTTTTGAATGAATTTACGGTTTCTCGTCAGTCATCTGCCTTTTCGGTGGTCAGAGTGATCGAGCGGACCGCATCGTTCATCACACCGCATTTCAGCATCGAGCCGTCCTTTGCGGTGTAAACGTACGTACCCGTTCCGAGCATCGAATACCCTTCCCCGAGTGCGGTCTTCATCTCGTCGACCGTCGAGCCGATCGTTACGCCCGAAACGTTCGCACTTTCGTCCTTCAGGAAGATCACCATAACGCGCTCCTTGCCGTCCTCCTCATAGGTGGTGACCTGAAGGGACGAAAAGTCATAAAGCCGTTCGGTTCCCGAAAAGGGCGGGCACGCCTGGCTTTCGCGGACCTCATACGTCGAACCGAGTGCCTCCTTCACGTCCGACATCAGCATATCGGCGGTCAGCTCCTTCCCCGCGACTGTGACGGAGTAGCCCGTGGTGTCTCCACCCGATCCGCCGCCCGAGCAGGAAACAAGCGAAGCACAAAGCATTACCGCAAGAAGGATCATCGAGATCCCACGCGCGAGGGTGCAGAGATAGCAATTCTTTTTCATATTCCGTTCCTCTTTTCTTATTATTTTCCCGATTTTTCGTTTTCATACCGCGCGGCGATCTTTTCCCATTCGAGAGAAAGCGCCTCGTCCGAGCGGAGATCGGACAGTCCCAGCTCCTCTGACAGGATCCTTCCGAAGTACCGCGACATCTTCTCGGCTCCGTACACGTTCAGGTGGATCCCCGCGTCATAGGTATCGGTCGAGTAGTCGAGCCCGATCTCTTCGAGAAGCCCGATGAAATTATAATAGGAAAGACCGTTTCTGTCGGCGTACTCCCTGATTTGTGCATCCCAATCGTCATACCAATGGTACTTCCAATTGTTCGTCGGCGCTTTGATGAGGATCAGCTCAATGCCGTTTTCCTCGCAAAGTGTTCGCATTTTATCGAGGTAGCCGAAGCAGTAGTCCGAGATCAATTCGTCAGGAAAGGGGGATGCGATCTCGATCTCCTCTTCCATCGGAACGATCCCCGTTTGCATCAGGTAGCCGTTATAGGATACCGTTTCCCTTTCCGAGAAAAGCGCGGTGAAGTCCTCCCTTTTCAGCTCCGAGATCCGATCGTGATAGCGTAGGATCGGAAAAACGTAGGAAAAGAAATCCTCGTCATCTGTCATGGACGCGCGGATCGCGTCGGTCTTATACTGCGACCACTCCATCCCGTCGAGCGTCATTCGGTTATATTCCTCGTGCTGAGGATCGTCATATTTCATCGCGAGGACGTTATACACGACCGCCTCGGGTGCTTCTCCGCGCGCGATCATTTCGGCAAGAAGATAATAAGACTGCCAGATGAGCTGCTGTGCCGAGCCTCGGATGTAAGAGCTGATGCCGTATTCCTCCCAAAGAGTAACGGTCGAAAAGCTCTCGTACACCTCGCAGTCCCCGACGAAAATGAGATTGTGACGTGTCTTCGCTCCATAATATTCCCTGACGAGAAGTCCTTCGGGAACATCCCCGTGCTTCGGCACGAGGAGGCACTGCAAAAATACGAGAAGCACTATAAGAAGGACTGCCACGAGAACGAGCCACAGGAGGCGCGTTCGGTTTTTATGTTCCTTGATCATTCGCGCCCTCCTTAAAACTGATTATAAATGAACTGCGACGCGTCATAGCCCGGGCCGTAGGTTCCGAGCAGGATCACGGCGAGCAGCATCATGCCGCAGAGGATCGCAGAGAGCAACGGCTTCTGCCAGAGCTTATCGCGCAGCGTACCCGTTCCCGTCGCGTCGTCACCGAGACGGCTGACCGCATACATCACAAGGATGCCGAACAGGATCACGGCAAAGTCAAAGACCGTGAGCCCGAGCTTCAGAACGCCTCCGGAGAGAAGCTCTCCGAGGTTATAATCCGTAAAGATCGATCCGACCATTCGGAAGGTCAGGGGGACGTCGCGGTAGCAGTCAAGCACGCGGATAAAGCCCATCAGAAGGAAGGTTCTGACCGCCATAAAGACACCGTATGGCGCGGATGCCGTGAGGCGCGGAAATTTCTTATGGAAGCGCTCGTAAAACGGCTTCAGCTCCTGCGAAACGAGAAGAACCGCGCAGTTGAGAAGCCCCCAAACGATGAAGTTCCACCCCGCGCCGTGCCAGAGTCCCGTCAGAAACCAAGTAACGATCGTACAGAAATAGACCGAAAGGCGTCTGCTGATCCCCTTTCCGAATCTGCCGAATTTCTCGCGGCTCCACTTCGTCAAACGAAGCATTCCCTCGGAAACGGCAAGCGGATAGAAGATATAATCCTGAAACCAGGTTCCCATCGTGATATGCCATCTCTTCCAATATTCCTCGGTCGAGCGAGAAGCAAAGGGGCGGCGGAAGTTTTCAAAAAGACGGATCCCGAGCATTTCTGCGACACCGATCGTAATGTCGATACCGCCCGTGAAGTCTGCATAGATCTGAACCGAATACAGAAGAATGAGGAGAAACGCGTAGCTTCCCGTATAGCGTTCGGGCGTTTCAAGGAGCGTTTTGATCGCGATCATCACGCGGTCGGCAACGATCAGCTTTTTGCAGTAGCCCCAAAGAACGCGCTGAAAGCCCTTATAGAAATTCTCTCCCGAGAAGGGGTGCGTTTCGTAAAGCTGATGCGCGAGATCCTTGTGACGGCTGATCGGTCCTTGCACGAGCTGCGGGAAGAAGGAAACGAAAAGCATCAGCTTCGCCAGATTCTTTTCTGCGTTCGTCTTTTTGCGGTAGACGTCGATGAGATATCCCATCGTCTGAAATGTATAGAAGGAAATGCCCATCGGAAGAAGAAGGGACGGCACTGCTACCGTATTCTCTGCCCCGAAGGTATGGAGCAACGCGTTGAGGTTCGTTACGACAAACGCGGTGTATTTGAGGACTGCGAGCATACCGAAATTCAGGACGAGCCCGACCGCAAGAACAGCACGTCTCTTTTTCTTCCCTCTCGCCTTATACGCCTTTCGCTCTTCCTTCGAAAGCTCCTCCTTCCGCTCTGCGAGGTACGCCTCCTCCTTTTCTCTGTGACGGTCGATCAACCGTGCGACGACGTAGGAAGAAAGCGTTGTGAAGAGGATGAAGAGGAGGTACTGTACGCCGCTGTACAGATAGAACAGATAGCCGAACACAAGTAAGATCGACCACTGCAGTGCGGGAAGCTTCCCCTTCGTCAGCCTCGGAAGTCCGTAGTAGAGGAGAAAAAGTGCCGCGAGAAGAACGATAAATTCATACGAAGTGAACAGCACCGCTCGCCTCGTTATTCTTCGTCAAGGCGGGAAAGGAGCTCTGAAAGCGCCGACGCCGAGTTGAAGTTCTCGGGGATGATCTCCTCGGGGGGGATCGTGATATCGAGCTCTGCCGCAATCTCGGAAATGAGCGAGACGATGTCGAGCGAATCGAGCACGCCGTCGTCAACGAGTGCCTCATTCGTCTCGAAATCCACGTCGGGATGCAGATCGGTTAAAATGCGGATTACGGTTTCCTTGGTTTCCATAGCGGTTCAAATTCCTTTCGAAATAGTTCTGTCAAAGTAGTGTCAAAGTGCCTCCGCGCGTTCCTTGAGGGCGCGGCGGTCGAGCTTGCCATTCGGTGTGTGAGGCATTGCATCGATCCTGAGGATCTTATACGGGATCATATAGGACGGCAGGCGCGTTTTGAGATACGCCGTCACGTCCTTTTCATTTGCAGCACCGACGTAAAAAAGCGTAATGCGCTGCCTTGTCTCGTCAAAGGTACAGCACGCTCTGCCGACGCCGTCGCAATCTGATGCGACCGCCTCGATCTCGCCAAGCTCGATCCGTCTGCCCATCAGCTTGATCTGATAATCCTTGCGGGAACGGAAAACGAGCTCTCCGTGTTCGTTGCGTACTCCGATATCTCCCGTGCGGTAGATCAGCTCGCGGTACGCCCCCTGAAGCGGGTTTTCGGTAAAGACCGCATCGGTCTTTTCTCTCTCGCGGAAGTAGCCCATCGTAAGGCAGGTGCCGCGGATGCAGATCTCTCCCTCTTCGCCGTCCGCGGCTTCCTTGCCGTCGTCCGTAAGAAGCAGGATCCCCGTGTTGCGGAAGGGTCTTCCGATCGGGATGGGCTCGTCCAAAAGAAGCGGCCTCGCCTCCCAATAGCAGGACATTCCCGTCGCCTCGGTCGGACCGTAGAGGTTAAAAAATCTTGCGTTCGGAAGCGCCTCGCGCCACAGATCGTACTGCTTTCGCGGAAAGACCTCGCTTCCGAAGGCTACTGTCGTGAGGAATTCAGGCCTTACCTTTTCAAGCGTGCCGAGCCGCGAGATCTGTACGAACGCCGAAACCACCCAGCAGACCGTATTGATGCGGTAGGTGTTGAGATATTCGACGAGCCGAACGGGAAACATGAAGTTCACCTTCGGGATAAAATACGTTGTCGCGCCGTATTTGAGCGTCGGCATCAGCTCCTTCAACGGTGCATCGAAGAAGAGCGGGCTTTGGTTGCCGAATACCGTGTCGCGCGAAAAGCCGAGCGCGAGGCACAGGTTTTCGGTATAGTCGATGACCGAGCGATGGCAGGCGATGACCCCCTTCGGCACACCCGTCGAGCCCGAGGTAAATACGACGTAGATCGGATCGGTGTCGAGCTGTCTTTCTCTCGCCTCCGAGAGGAGACGTGCATCCTCCTCGCATTCGCGCACATCTTCGGACGAAACGACCGAAAGTACAATTCCCCGCTCTGCGGCGGAGACCTTCAGGGCTTCTGCATTTTTGCTGTTTTTCGCATCGGTCACAAGAATGCGCGGACGGAGGCTTTCGAGGATCAGCTCCATACGGGACAGGGGCATTGATCCGTCGAGGCAGACGTAGTAGCAGCCTGCCGTGATCGCACCGAGAAAGGTAATGACCGTATCGGGGTGCTTTTCCATCAGAACGACGACGGGCTCACTGCGGTAGCCGTTTTTCAGGAGATAAGTACCGATCGCGCGAGAGCGCGTCAGCACCTCCATAAAGGTCCTCGACTCGCTTCCTGTTGAAAATGCGACCTTATCGGGAACCTCCCGTGCGGTCTCTTCGAGATATTCAAGAATGTTTATGCGGTTCATAGATTCCCCTTCACTCGTTCAAAATCAGTAATACGGGACAAGATCGGGCGTTTTCGTGATCTCCTCGGTCGATGCCGCAGGATAGCCCGTATGGTCAAAGGTATAGAAATTCGCTCTGACCTTGTTATACGCCGAGATCTGCTTTTCGGTCAGGAGTGCGCCGCTGAACGAAACGCCCGTGTCGGCGCTGTTCAGGTGCGTTGCATCGTAGTAATACCACTGCGGTGCATCCTTCGTGCCGATGTTGACCATGTTCCAATAATGTCTGTCCTCTGTCAGTCCCGTCGTACGTTGGATATCGAGATTTTCGAGTCCGAGGCGGTCAAAGAACACCTTCGACAGTGCGAAATACGAATAGCAGTCGCCGTCACCCGTCGTCAAAGCCTGATACGCCGCACGGATCGGGTCGGATTTATCCGACGTGCCCGAATAGGCAATGTGTGAATAAACGTAATCATAGACCTTACGCACACGCGCTTCCTTGCTCATATCGGGAGTCATGATCTCGTCGAGGATCTTGTCAATGCGAACATACAGCATCTCGGGCGTGATCTCCTCCTCGTAAATATAGATCGTGGATGAGATCTGTGTCGCGTTACCCGATGCATCGGTCACGGTATAATACACGGGGTACTCTCCCGGGGTATTCGTATCGACCTCAGAGGAATCCCACGTGACGGTCAGCTCCCCACAGCAGTCGTCGGTCGCGATCACCCCCGCGCTGTAAACAATACCGTAGCCGATACAGCCCGACAGCTCCTGCTTCGTAACGGTCGGAGGAGTCGTATCCCGAACGAGCGTCACCGTCGTTTCATACTCGGTCTTGTTCCCGCCGAGGTCGGTAAGAAGGAGCTTCACGGGGTAGGTGTCCATCGCGGTGTATGCGTTTTCGGTGAGATAGGTCACGGTGACCTCGGTGGCATCGGTAATTTCCGTAAAGAAATCCTCCGCCTTCGGTCTTGCCGTGCCAAGCCCCCAATTCAGCTTCCTTACCGTACCCATCGGTGCGACGGTATCCTTCACCTTGACCTTCAGGTGATATTTTCCGTCCTTCGTATCGATCTTCAGCTGATATACGCCCGGAACCGATGGGTTAAACGCATCGGCGTTCAAATATTCCGCATCGACCGCGTCAATAAGCTCGACGGGATCGGGGAGGGGCTCGCCCGCCTCAAGCGTCACGCTCATACGGTGCGAGGGACGGTAGATGAGGAGAAAGAGGATGAGTGTCAGAAGCAGCAGTACGCCGACGATCACGTAGCGACCGACCACCGTTTTCCAGATGCGGCAGATGAGCCGCCAGATCGCGTAAAGGACGCCGACGAGAAACGCAAGGATCCCCTTGCCGATCTTTTCCGCAAAATTCATACCGTTCCTCCTTCCCTATAGACTTTTCCATAGAAGCGTTTTTTACTTCGTGACCGCTTCTCTCGCTTTTTGTTTTTTTAGTATTTTTTTCAGATATTGCCCCGTGTAGGACGCAGGATTTTCCGCGACCTCCTCGGGTGTACCGACGGCAACGACCGTTCCGCCGCCGTCTCCGCCCTCGGGTCCCATATCGATGATATAGTCGGCGGTTTTCAGCACGTCGAGATTATGCTCGATAACGAGCACGGTGTTTCCACCCTCGGTGAGACGGCGCAGGATCTCGATCAGCTTCCTGACGTCTGCCGAATGCAGTCCCGTGGTCGGCTCGTCGAGGATATAGATCGTCCGTCCCGTGTCTCTCTTTGAAAGCTTGGTCGCGAGCTTCACGCGCTGCGCTTCTCCGCCCGAAAGCGTCGTGGAGGACTGTCCGATCTTGATATAT
>JAZNOQ010000094.1:0-10296 GCA_045589215.1 Eubacteriales bacterium | reverse complement strand
TTGCACCGGGTGCGAAGGGTGCGCCTGCCGCTCTTCCGTCGGGCGTTGCGGCGGTGTGCTTGCCGTACATCACGTTCGACGTGATCGTCAGAACCGAGAGGGTGTGGGCTGCGTTTCGGTAGGTCGGCGTCTTACGAAGCTCGTTGATCATACGGCGGGTGATATTCTTCGCGATCAGATCGACACGGTCATCGTCGTTTCCGTATTTCGGGAACGCACCGATCGTTTCAAAGTCGACGATATAGCCGTTTTCATCCTTGATAGGACGAACCGATGCGTGCTTGATCGCAGACAGCGAATCGGCAACGACCGAAAGTCCCGCGATGCCGAACGCCATAAAACGCTCGACCTCGGAGTCGTGAAGTGCCATCTGGATCTTCTCGTATGCATACTTGTCATGCATATAGTGAATGACGTTCATCGTGTTGACGTAAAGATGTGCGAGCCACGCGATGTAATGCTCATAACGGAGCATGACGGTGTCGTAGTCGAGCGTAAAGCCATCCAGCACGGGCATTTGAGGACCGATATGAATACCACTCGTCGTATCGTAGCCGCCGTTGATCGCAATCAGGAGCAGCTTTGCGAGGTTACATCTTGCGCCGAAGAATTGCATCTGCTTACCGACCTTCATTGCGGAAACACAGCACGCGATCGCGTAGTCGTCCCCGTAGATCGGACGCATCACGTCGTCGTTTTCGTATTGGATCGAGTCGGTGTCGACCGAGACCTTCGCACAGAACTGCTTGAAGCCCTTGGGCAGATGGTTCGACCAGAGGATCGTCAGGTTCGGCTCGGGAGAAGAGCCGAGGGTATAAAGCGTATTCACAATACGGAAGCTGCTCTTTGTAACGAGCGTTCTGCCGTCCTCGCCCATACCGCCGACCGCCTCGGTGATCCACATCGGGTCGCCGCCGAAAAGCTCGTTGTATTCGGGCGTGCGGAGATGGCGCGCAAGGCGAAGCTTCATGACGAAATCGTCGATCAGCTCCTGCGCCGTTTCCTCGGTGAGAATGCCGTTTTTAATGTCACGTTCGATGTAAATATCGAAGAAGGTGCTGACTCTGCCGAGCGACATTGCGGCACCGTTCTGCTCCTTGATCGCCGCGAGATAGCCGAAATAGGTCCACTGAATGGCTTCCTTCGCGTTTTTCGCGGGCTCCGAGATGTCGTAGCCGTACTGCTGTGCCATTTCCTTCAGAAGTCCGAGGAAGACGATCTGACGGAAAAGCTCCTCGTCAAGGCGGATCGTGTCAGCGTCAAAGTCCTTCGATGCGAGTGCTTGCTTGTCCTTTTTCTTTTCCTCGATCAGGCGGTCAACGCCGTAAAGCGCGACACGGCGGTAGTCACCGATGATCCGTCCGCGGCCGTATGCATCGGGCAGACCCGTGATAACGTGGCTCTTACGAGCGGCGCGCATCTCGTCGGTGTAGGCGCGAAATACGCCGTCGTTATGGGTAGTGCGGAAGCGGAATTCCTTCTCGATCTCGTCAGACACCTTGTAGCCGTAAGCCTCGCACGCCTGACGGCACATACGCATCCCACCGAAGGGATTGATGCCGCGGCGAAGGGGCGCATCGGTCTGCAGACCGACGATCAGCTCCTTATCCTTGTTGATGTACCCGGGCTTGTAGGCTGTGAGAGAGGAGACCGTTTCGGTATCCACGTCAAGGACACCGCCTGCCTGGCGTTCCTTGCGGAAAAGCTCCTGTACCTCGTCCATCAGCTCCTTCGTGCGCGCGGTTGCGCCCGAGAGAAAGCTGTCGTCACCCGTGTATTCCTTGTAGTTGGTTTGAATAAAATCGCGGACGTTGATCTCGTCCTTCCATACGCCGGCTTGAAAGCCGTCCCAATTGAAATGCTCCATGAAAATGACCTCCGTTTGTGCTTTTTTTTCGCAAACGGTTCGCCCAGACGGTCGGCATAACCGTTAAAATCATTCCCTCGCGGTGCTCCGCGTTTTCCGTCAGTTATGTTCTTACATCTTCATTATACAATATTCTGTTTCTCTTGTCAAGCGAAAACACGACATAATACTACCGTTTTTTTGACAGATTTTCACTTGATTTTTTAGTGGTTTTGTTCAGAATTTTTGCGCTTTTCGTGAGCCCTGTTCACATTGCGTGACGCGGTCACAGTAACAAAAAAAGAGCATCGAACGCAGAAGCATTCGATGCTCTTTTGGGACAAATGATCAAAGGGTGACCGTGAAGGCGTTCTTCGCGGCAGAGGAGATCTTAACGGTTCTTGTAACCGTGCCGTTTTCGGTCGCGATCTCGACGTCGTAGTCGCCGTAGAAGCCACGGAAGGTGCAGGAGCCGTTCTCGTTCGTCACGCGGTCGGCCTCGGTGTGCCATTCCTTCTTGATGAGGTCGCGGATGACCTTGAGTGCGGGCTTTTCGGACATATCGAAGCGGAGGAGACCGCCGTAATAGACGTTTTCGCCGAGAGTCATGTTGCCCTGTGACGCGCGGATCGCCTCAAGGTCGTCCGACCAGACGTGCGCGTAGCCGTCGACGAGATTCCAATAGATGATCTGCTCGACTGCGGGGTGCGAGAACCAGATGGGGTAGAGGTAGCTGAGAAGCTCTGCCTGAATTGCCTCGTCCTCCTCATCGTTCGAGTACGCGGGGATCGTGACCTCGGTAATCTGAAGTGCATTCGTAAGATTTGTGTACAGATCCATCTGACGGTAAAGACGCTCGGGATTATAGTCGGTGTGACGGATCTTTGCGATCTCATTCTCGCGCTTGTGGAAGACGTGGAACTGCAGACCGATCGCATCGATGCGCGCGCCCTTCAGCATTGCCGATTCGATGTAGGAGTAGTATTTGTCGCTCGAACGGCACTTGTCGCGCCACGCGGCGGTCGTGCCCTCGTTGATGACGAGCTTGTTCTGGGGGAAGTACTTTTCTGCGAGCTTGAAGCACCACGTGACGTAGTCGGGATCCTCGTAAAATTCGGTTCTGCCCGCAACGTGTGCCATTTCGTTTGTGACCTCGATCGTGGGGATCCTATCAGCATAGCGCTCGGAGATCTCCTTATAGCGGCGGATAAGCTCCTTCTTCGTCGTGAAGGAATCTGCACCGTGGAGCCACGTCGGGAAGAACATATCATACGCAAGTCCGTGCTCACGGGGCTCGATGCCATTCTCCTCACAGAATTCCATACAGAGATCGATCGCGGGGCGGCGATATATCTTCTTGCTGTCCCTGTCGTAACGCTGCTCACCCTTTTTAGGCTCGGTCGCGTCCCAATAGAAGGGAAGGGTCGCCATATTGAAGGTATCCTTGAAGACCTCCTTGTAGCGTGCGTTCTTCTCGTCCGTCTCAAGCTCGTCGAGCATGAAGATGTTCGCGCCGAAGCGGAACTCGTGATTTTTCTGAACTGCCTTGACACGTGCTCCGGGGATCACGTTGCCGTCCTTGTCCTTCACGGTGATCGTTGCATCACCCTTGCGATTTGCTTCGATGCCTGCGTTGATGCGGGCACGAAGCTCTTCTTTATTTGCCTCGAAATATTCGAGGACCTGCCATCTTTCACTTGTGCGTTCCATAATTCTATCCTTTCAAAAATGAGTTAGAGAGATACGGAGATCTCGTTCTTTGATTTCGACGAGAGGGTAATGGTTCTCGTTACCGTGCCGTTCTCGGTTGCGATCTCGACATCGTAGTTGCCGTAGAAGCCGCGGAAGGTGCAGGAGCCGTTCTCGTTCGTCATGCGTTCGGCCTCGGTGTGCCATTCCTTTTTGATGAGGTCGCGGATGACACGGTATGCGGGCTTCTCGGACATATCGAAGCGGAGGAGACCGCCGTGATAGTAATTTTCACCGAGGGTCATATTCCCTTGAGACTCGCGGATCTTGATCGGATCGGGATTTGAAACGTGTGCATAGCCGTCGACAAGATTCCAATAGATGATCTGCTCCATGTTTGGGTGGGAGAACCAGATCGGATAGAGGTAGCTGAGGAGCTCTGCCTGGATCGCCTCGTCCTCCTCGTCCTTTGAGTACGCAGGGATCGTGACCTCTGTTACCTGGAGCGGCTTCCCAAAATTCGAGTAGAGATCCATATGGCGATAAAGCGCCTCGGGGTTGTATCCGTTGCGTGTGCTCGCGTGATCGACCTCCTTTTTGTGGAACATATGGAATTGCATACCGATGGCGTCGATCCGCGCGCCCTTCTTTATAGCTGATTCAATGTAAGAGTAATATTTGTCGCTTGCACGGCACTTATCTGCCCAGGCGCGTGCCGTATGCTCGTTGATGACAAGCTCGTTTCCGGGAAAATACTTTTCGGCAAGCTTGAAGCACCACTCGATGAATTCGGGATCGTCGTAGAATTCGGTTCTGCCGGATGACCATTCCATCTCGTTCGTGACTTCGATTGTGGGGATCTTATCGGCATAGCGCTCGGAGATCTCCTTGTAGCGCTGTTCAAGTGCTTTTTTGGTTTCAGCGGTACTCGCACCGTAGAGCCATTTCGGAAAAAAGTGATCGTATGCAAGGGCGTGCTCACGGGGCTCAATGCCGTTTTCCTCGCAGAACTCCATACAGAGGTCGATCGGAGGGCGGCGGTAGAACTTGATGCTGTCCTTGTCGTAGCGTGTCTTTCCTTTTTCAGGCTCGGTCGCATCCCAATAGAAGGGAAGCGTTGCCATGTTGAAGGTATCCTTGAAGACCTCCTTGTAGCGTGCGTTCTTTTCGGGGGTCTCAAGCTCGTCGAGCATAAAGAGATTCGCGCCGAAGCGGAACTCGTGGCTCTTCTGTACAGCCTTGACTCGTGCTCCGGGGATCACGTTGCCGTCCTTGTCCTTCACGGTGATCGTTGCGCTGCCCTTACGGTTTACTTCGATGCCTGCGTTGATGCGGGTACGGAGCTCCTCTTTGTTTTCTTCAAACATCTCGAGGACCTGCCATCTTTCACATGTGCGTTCCATTTTTGGTTCTCCTTTCGGGTGGATATACAGAGTTCAGTATGAATTTTCATTCAACGATTTTATTGTAGCAGATTTATCGCGCCAAAACAACCCGATTTTCGCGCAAAAAAGGATAATTTTCGCAACACGACCGATGGAAACCCCGTCTTTTCCCGAATGTACCGAAATTTTCGAGGGAGTTGACTTTTCGAAACAAATGATTTATAATAAAAATGATTTATAATAAAACAGAACAGTTGGAGGTGATCGGATGATCTTTACAGAGGAGGCACTCTCCTTTCAAATTCTTGACGTGTTGTATCTAGATCACGGAAGCTCTCATGCAAAAACGGGCGGACGGAATTTTGACGCACTGTCCTTTCGGTTTGAGGGCGACGCGGACATAGAATCCCGTCATACGAGTCTCCATCTTACGGACGGCACTGTTACTTATTTCCCGTCCGCCGTTGAATACGTGCGGCATTCGCGGAGGGACCGTCTGATCGTCGTTCATTTCAGCCCGCTGAACTTTCAGGGAAGTGAGATCGAGGTCTATCGCCCAAGGGAGCCCGAGCGATACCGCGCGCTTTTTGAGCAGCTTCTCGACACGTGGAATCGCAAAGAAACGGCGTACCGCTATGACTGCACGGCGATCCTCAATCGCATTTTTGCCGAGATCTACCGCGAAAACGCGGAGAAAAGACCTCCGCACGGGAAGATCGATGCCGCAGTGCGCTATATCGAACAGAATTGTCTTTGCCCCGATTTCGAACTCTCCTCGGCGGCAGAGCATGCCTTTATGAGCGAGGTCTATTTCAGAAGGCTTTTCCGTGAGGAATTCGGAATGTCCCCGAAGCAATACGTCCTGCAGTATCGCATCAGACACGCCGCAACCCTGATCCTATCGGGGTATTTCACCCTTCAGGAGGTCGCAGAGCGGTGCGGCTTTCGTGATTATAAGCATTTCACCGTGCAGTTTAAGCGGATCATCGGCGTATCCCCATCGCAGTACGACTATGACTTCAAACGGTAGAAAAGAAGCACAAATGTAAAAAAAATTAAAATTGCTTCCGTTTTTTTCTCAAAATCCCTTTACAAAGACAATTTTTTTTGGTATACTATGGAGTGGTGGTAAAATTAAGTTGCCCCTGCCCGGCGTAAAACGATGCGCTTGGCAGCAAAAAGAAGGAGTTGGTCTTTTTATGAGCCGTATGATCGGTACTGTATCCCGTGGCGTTCGTGCCCCCATTATCCGAGGTGGAGACGATCTCGTAGAAATCGTTACGAAGAGTGTTCTCGATGCCTCGAAAGACGGAGGCTTTGAAATCAGAAACCGCGACATCGTTGCGATGACCGAGTCGATCGTTGCTCGCGCACAGGAGAATTACGTTACCATCGATAATATTGCAGAGGACGTTCGCACGAAGTTCGGCGGGGAGACCGTCGGCGTTGTATTCCCGATCCTCAGCCGCAACCGCTTCTCGGTTTGCCTCACGGGTATCGCGAGAGGTGCGAAGAAGATCGTGATCTGCCTGTCCTATCCCTCCGACGAGGTCGGAAATCATCTCGTCAGCCTCGACGCGATCGACGAGAAGGGAATCAATCCGTACAGCGACGTGCTTGACGTGAAGCGTTACCGCGAGTGCTTCGGCTATGAAAAGCATACCTTCACGGGTGTTGATTACGTAGAATATTACGAGAGTCTCGTCAGAGCCGAGGGCGCTGATTGCGAGATCATTTTCGCGAACGATCCCCGCGCGATCCTGAAATATACGGATAACGTGCTTGCTTGCGATATCCATAGCCGTCACCGCACGAAGCGTCTCCTCAAGGCGGCAGGTGCCAAGAACGTTTATGGTATGGACGATATCATGTCCGCTCCGATCAGAGACAGCGGTTACAATCCCGAGTACGGACTGCTCGGCTCGAACAAGGCAACTGACGACAAGGTCAAGCTCTTCCCCCGCGACTGCTATCCCCTCGTAAAGGCGATCCAGGACCGCCTTCTCGAAAAGACGGGCAAGCTCGTAGAGGTCATGGTCTACGGAGACGGTGCGTTCAAGGACCCCGTCGGTAAGATCTGGGAGCTTGCAGACCCGGTCGTTTCCCCCGCATACACCGCAGGACTTGAGGGAACGCCGAACGAGCTGAAGCTGAAGTACCTTGCAGACAACGATTTTGCAAATCTTTCGGGTGCGGAGCTCCGTGCCGCGATCGAAGAAAAGATCCAGCACAAGGATACGAAGCAGGAAGGGCAGATGGGAACCACCCCGCGCCGCCTCACCGACCTCATCGGTTCGCTTTGCGACCTTACCTCGGGCTCGGGCGACAAGGGAACGCCGATCATCTATATCCAGGGCTACTTTGATAACTACACGACCGAGTGATCGTGACAGATAAAAATGGGGCTGATTCACTGAATAAGTGAATCAGCCCCGTCTTTTTATTTCCCGAAGGGGTGCTTGATGAATTTCCGAATTTTCTTCGCGCCTTCGAGCCCGAAAACCTTCACGAGAAGGACGAAGATCTTTCCCTTGAAGCTCATTTCCTTCGTGATCGTGTAGGAATCCTCGGTCTGCCACGACGCAAGAAAACGGTGCAGCGTTACGGTCTTTTCCGTGACCTCAAAGCAGTCCTTTTTCGAATTGTAGGGATTAAAATATTCGGTGGGATAAACGTTGTAGCCCTCGACCTCTTGAAGGGAATTGTCGAGGCGAAGCCCCTTTTCTGTCAGAAAACGCGTCATTCTGTCGCAGATCGTTCTGTAATTGTTTGAACCGTCCTCCAGAATGAAGGAGTCCTCGTCGTACTCCTCAAGCATCAGCTGACACAGCCAATCGTTTGCGGGACATGCCATCACGAGCCCGGGGTTTATCACCTTTTCCGATTCAAAGCCAACGCAAGGGGCGGAGAAAATATCCCCCGTTGGCTTGATCACCTCAACATCGGTGTCAAAATAGACGCCGCCCTCGCGGTTTAATGCCCAGATCCTGCAGTAATCTGCAACGAACGCCCACTTTTTCCGTTCGTAAGCCTCCTCGACGTATTTGCAGATATGGATGTCGAAATTCGTTTCATTCCATTCCACAAGCTCGTATTCGGGGAGAAATTTCTTCCAGCTTTCGATGCATTTTTCAATGATCTCGCTTTTCGGATTTCCGCCAAACCAGCAGTAATGTATCTTTTTCGGTATCATATTTTTATAAGATCCTCCCGTATATTTGTTTATCGAGATGAAACGGTAGCTTTGTACTTGGTCGCTTGTGGTGTCAAGCGTAAAAATGTCCTTTTCCTTCTATTACGTCAGCGATCCTACGGCAGGCAAAGCCGTCCCCGTAGGGATTTTTCGCCTTCGCCATCGCGTGAAACGCCGCGCTGTCTTCAAGAAGCTCCTTGAAGCTTTTGTAAATGCCCCCTTCGTTTGTTCCGACGAGTCTTACCGTTCCCGCCTCGACTCCTTCGGGGCGCTCGGTGGTGTCGCGCATCACGAGCACGGGCTTACCGAGAGCGGGTGCCTCCTCCTGAATTCCGCCGCTGTCGGTCAAAACCAAAAAGCTGCGGGCGAGAAGGTTGTGAAAATCCAAAACGTCAAGCGGATCGATGACGTGGATGCGGTCACATCCCTTTAGCTCTGCTTCGGCAGCCTCGCGGACGGCGGGGTTTGGGTGGACCGGACAGATCGCCTTCACGTCGGGATGCTCATCCATCACGCGGCGGATCGCGCGGAACATATGATGCATCGGCTTCCCCAGATTTTCACGGCGGTGTGCGGTGATCAGGATGAGGCGGCTGCCCTCTGCCCACATAAGCTCGGGATGGAAGTGATCCGCGCGAACGGTGGTCCTCAGCGCATCGATCGCGGTGTTGCCCGTGACAAAGATGCTGCTTTCACGCTTGCCCTCGCGGAGAAGATTATTTTTCGACCGCTCGGTGGGAGCAAAATCGTATGCAGAAATGATCGAAACGGCTCGTCGGTTGAATTCCTCGGGGTAGGGGCTCATGGTGTGATACGTGCGAAGTCCCGCCTCAACGTGTCCGACGGGGATCTGTCTGTAAAAGCAGGCGAGAGCCGCCGAGAAGGTCGTGGAGGTGTCTCCGTGAACCAATACGACGTCGGGACGAGCCTCGTCAAGGATGTCCCTCAGCCCGTTCAGAACGTTCGCCGTGATATCGAAAAGGGTTTGACCGTCCTTCATGATAGACAAGTCGTAGTCGGGGATAACGCCGAAGGCGTTCAGAACCCGATCGAGCATCTCCCGATGCTGACCGGTCACACAGACTACGGTTTTGATGCCTTCTCTTGCTTTCAGTTCATTCACAAGCGGGCACATCTTGATGGCCTCGGGTCTTGTGCCAAAGATAAGCATAACAGTTTTCATATGGCAAAATTCGGTTCAAGTACTGCTTTGTGCGTAGGGAATATCGTTCACATTTCACAGTATATTCTATTGTATCATAAAGAATTCGACTTGTCAATCAATGTATACCATTTTCTGAAAGGATCACGATGCCTTTCCGGTTCGAGCAGAACAAAGAGAAAGCAAAAGGAAAGCCCGAGGCGATTGCCTCAGGCTTTCTTTTGAGTTGACCCAACAATTTTGAATCTTTATTTATTATTCTTGACACTTGCTTGAAGTGTCGCTATAAAGCCGCTTATATTATCTTCGTTATTGCCTGTCATCCTGGTAGATAACCATTTCATATCTTTGAGCAGTAAATGATAGTTTTTATCGGCAACTATATGAATATGGATTGATGCCTTAACGAACAAGCCTCTCTTAATTGATAATTTCTTTATCGTATCAAAAGGGATCTCGGTGATATAAGCACTGCTTGCCGTATATATCAGAGCATTTTGCGTTAAATAGAAATATAGATTCTCAAAATGTCGTGAAATTAAAAACCAATAAAACCTACCACCATAGCATGGATATTTTAAGTTCCACACTTTTCCATTAACAAGTTCATAAGTTAAATCAAAGCTCTTTTTGAAATCATCTTTCCAACTCATATATCCACCGCCTTTCTTTACTATATTGTATTGTATCACAAAATCACCATTTTTTCAATGCATTTCTATAAAGTCGCGCCTTCAAGTCCAAAAGGTCGGAGAAAAAGTGCAAAGCTAAAATAATGATTAACAGTCATCTCTTCCCAAAACATAGTCGTCCCGCGCGCCTACGCTTGATCGGCTTCGGGACTCCTTGTTTTGGTGATCTCCCGATCAGTCGGGGGAGGCATAACCGTCAAGCAAAACGTTGACAGTAAAAGCCAAGAAAAAGAGCCAACGAAAAAAGCAGGTCAAATGACCTGCTTCTTTGTTGGCTCCCCCTGCTGGGCTCGAACCAGCGACATCATGATTAACAGTCATGCGCTCTA
>JAZNOQ010000093.1:0-12419 GCA_045589215.1 Eubacteriales bacterium | reverse complement strand
GGCGTCCATTTCGCCTCTCTTACGGAGTGCTCCCGACCACGCGTAGATCGTTGCCATCGGGTTCGTCGAGGTCTCCTCGCCCTTGAGGTAGCGGTAATAGTGGCGCGTGACCGTTCCGTGCGCCGCCTCGTACTCGTAGTTTCCGTCGGGGGAAACGAGCACCGAGGTCATCATTGCGAGCGAGCCCAATGCGGTCGAGACCATATCGCTCATCACGTCGCCGTCGTAGTTCTTGCACGCCCAGATGTATCCGCCCTCGCTTCTGATCACGCGGGCAACCGCGTCGTCGATCAGGGTGTAGAAATAGGAGATTCCAAGCTCCTCGAACTTTTCCTTATATTCCTTGTCGTAGATATCCTGGAAAATGAGCTTGAAGGTCTGATCGTACTGCTTCGAGATCGTATCCTTCGTCGCAAACCAAAGATCCTGCTTTGTGTTCAGCGCGTATTGGAAGCAGGAGTGAGCAAAGGAGATGATGGAGGAGTCCTTGTTGTACTGTCCCTGAAGAACGCCGCCACACTCGAAATCATAGATCGTTTCTCTGAATACGCTTCCGTCGTCACCTGTGAAAACGAGCTCTGCCTTACCCGTACCCGTTACGCGATGCTCGGTCGACTTATAAACGTCGCCGTATGCGTGACGTGCGATCGTGATCGGCTTCTTCCAATTGCGGACAGCGGGTTTGATCGAGTCGATCAGGATCGGTGCGCGGAAGACCGTGCCGTCGAGGATCGCGCGGACCGTGCCGTGCGGAGACTTCCACATCTCCGAAAGGTTATATTCCTCTACGCGCTGCTTATTCGGCGTGATTGTTGCACACTTGACGGCAACGCCGTACTTTTTCGTTGCGTTTGCCGAGTCGATCGTGACCCGGTCCTTTGTGCGCTCTCTTTCGGGGAGCCCGAGGTCGTAGTATTCGGTCTTAAGATCAATGAAAGGGTAAAGGAGCTCGTCCTTGATGACCTTCCACAGAATTCGCGTCATTTCGTCCCCGTCCATCTCGACGAGGGGGGTTGTCATTTGGATCTTTTTCATGATTGTATTACCTCTTATTTCTTCGCCTGAAGTGCGTAATAGTTCATCAGACACCCTGCAAGGATGATGTCCTTTTCGTCCTCGGTCAGTCCCTTTACGTAGAGTGTGACCGCAGCGGTCGAGCCGTCCTTTTTCACAACGGTTGCGGGGAAGATCTCCTCGCCCCTTTCGATCCTTTCGCGGACGCCCTCGACGAAGACGAGATCGCCTACCTCATACGGGAATTCGGTATCCCTGTCGAGGGTGAAGGGAAGAATGCCCCAATTGATGCAGTTCGAGCGGTAACGCTTGGTTGCGAATTCGTAGCAGATGTTTGCAAAGCCGCCGAGCACCTTCTGGCAGGAAGCGGCCTGCTCACGTGCGGAGCCGTCACCCGGCTTGTTTGCAAAGACGCACGAGCCGAACTGCGTGTTTTTCGCGAGCTCCTCGGCGTTCCCGACTGCCGAAAGAGCCTTTGTGAGGCGCTCCGAAAGCTGTCCGTTTCTGCGTGCCGTTTCGTCCTCTGCGACCGATTTTGACCGTCCGACGTATTCGGGAACACGGCGGGAGAGGGCAAATTCGGAGAGACGGAGGGGATTTGAGCGATACGAAGAGGTCTCGCCCGAGGGGATCAGCTCGTCCGTCGTTGTAACGGGGTCGCGAATGACCGCCGCAAGCTCAACGAGGAGATTGTCTGCAAGCGGGTACTGCTTCGGCCAATCGGTGATGTTCGGACCGAGGATGAGCTCGGCATCGGGATCTGCCTTGCCGTAGCCGTAGTACACGCGCTTCTCGTAGACCGATTTATCAAAATGATATGCGTGAGGGGTATGCTCATAGTCGACGTCGGTCGCAGCCGTGATCCTGCCGCCGTTCCGTGCGGTTGCCGCGATGCTTCGTGCATCCATCAGGGCAACGCCAGAGATCTGACCCTCACCGGGCTTTGAGCCCTCGCGGTTCGGGAAGTTACGCGTGGTATGGCGCAGGGAAAGCGCATTGTTGGAGGGAACGTCGCCTGCACCGAAGCAAGGACCGCAGAAGGAGGGCTTGATCACCGCGCCCGAGGACAGAAGGGATGCGGTTACGCCGATCCTTGTGAGCTCGAGGGAAACGGGGACGCTCGTCGGATAGACCGAGAGCGAGAAGTATCCGCTTCCGGGATTACCGGTTTCAAGAATGGATGCCGCCTCGTCGATCGAGTCGAACATACCGCCCGCACAGCCTGCGATGATGCCCTGATCGGCAAGCACCGAGCCGTCTGCCTGCACCTTCGACTGAAGATCGTAGGTGCATTTCGGGAACTTCTCCTTTGCTTCCTTTTCAACCGAGGCGAGGATCTCCTTCGGATTTTCAAGGAATTCGTGGATCGTGTATGCATTCGAGGGGTGGAAGGGAAGCGCGATCATCGATTCTGCCGCGTCGAGGTCGATCGTGATCATTCGGTCGTAATACGCGATCTTTCCGGGCTTCAGCTCCTTGTAGGCCTCTCCTCTCTTGTGTGCCTCGAAGAATGCCTTCGTTTCCTCGTCGGTCTCCCAGATCGAGGAGAGGCAGGTGGTCTCGGTGGTCATGACGTCGATGCCGTTACGGAAGTCGGTGGGCAGATTCTTCACACCGGGACCGACGAATTCCAGCACGCGATTCTTGACAAATCCGTTTCCGAAGGTGGCTCCGACAAGTGCGATCGCAACGTCGTGCGGGCCGATGCCCTTCTTCGGCGTACCCTTGACGTAAACAAGAACGACCTCGGGCATTTTGATATCGTACGTATTGCGGAGAAGCTGCTTTACGAGCTCGGGGCCGCCCTCACCGACACCCATCGTGCCGAGTGCACCGTAGCGGGTGTGGGAGTCCGAGCCGAGGATCATTTTGCCGCATCCCGCAAGCTCCTCGCGCGCGTAGGAGTGAATGACCGACTGATTGGCGGGAACGTAGATGCCGCCGTACTTTTTTGCCGCCGAGAGACCGAACACGTGGTCATCCTCGTTGATCGTTCCGCCGACCGCACAAAGAGAGTTGTGGCAGTTGGTCATCGCGTAGGGTAGGGGGAATTCCTTGAGTCCGCTTGCACGTGCGGTCTGAATGATACCGACATAGGTGATATCGTGAGAAACGAGCGCGTCGAATCGGATGTTAAGGTCGACGTCGCTGTCTGATAGATTATGCTCCTTCAGGATAGAATAGGTGATGGTATTCTTTTTCGCCTCTTCCTTAGAGATGCTTGCTGTATCACAGATCTTGCCGTCTGCGAGAAACACGCCGCGTTCCGAGAGGGAAACGAATTTTTTCGGTACTGACATATTTTTCGGATCCTTTCCGTTTGGTTTCTTCCATAATAATAAAGTCGAATTACAGATATGCTTATTATACAATAAAAATAAGCGGGTGTCAACAAGATGCGGATGAAAATCTTCATTCGAAAAACAAAATCGTAAAAGTGACACAGAAATTTTACTTGCATCGGCGCGGATTTTGTGATATAATGCATTCGGTATAGACGAATGGAAGGAAGAGGTGTGTGCTTTGGACGGTACGGAGGCTTTGACGGTTTTGTATGAGGATAGCGATACGATCGCGGTCGTGAAGCCGCACGGCATTTTGTCGGAGGATGCGGACTGTGTATGTCTTCCCTTACTGATAAAGGAAGCTTTAAGGGCGAATGGGAAAGAGACGGAGATCTATCCTGTCCATCGCCTTGATAAGCCCACGGGAGGTGCGATCCTTTACGCCAAAACGCGAGAGAGTGCCGCGCGGCTCTCTCTCGCCGTTGCAGAGCGGAGGGTGCAGAAGACCTATCTTGCGGTGGTCGTTGGATGTCCCGAGATGCGTGAGGGAACGCTCACGGATCACCTCTATCACGACAAGAGGCAAAACAAGGTGTTCGTGGTGAAGAAGGGGAGGAAGGGAGCGAAGGAGGCGATCCTCGATTATAAAGTGGTCGGGACGGTCGAGCATGAGGGGGAACAGCTGTCACTTCTCTCGATCGAGCTTCGGACGGGAAGAACGCATCAGATCCGCGCGCAGCTTGCATCGCGGAGACTGCCGATCCTCGGAGACCGTCGGTACGGAAGCCGTGTATCGCTTCCCGGCACAGCGATCGCGCTGTGGTCAAATAAGCTCGCCTTTCCTATGTCCTCGGGAAGCGTTGAGCAGGTCGTATCCGCGCCGCCCGAATGCCATCCGTGGAGCCTTTTTCGAGAGCTTCTCGACGGAAAAAGAGCGGAAGAGCCTCAAAAAAATGGACGATTTGTAGAAAATAATCATTTGTTTTAATTGAATTTGTGCAAAATGACCGCTGCATCTTCGGATGCGGCGGTCTTTTTTCTTCGCCTTTTTCTCGTTTCTCGGTGGGGAAGCTGCCCATAAAAATGCGGAGTGAGGGCGGAGAATTTTCGGGGAAAAAAGATCGTGACGAAGGAGTGGAAAACGGGAAGGAATTTGACGGTGATAGGCAGAAAGAGGAGCAAAAGGCAAAAACAGGTAATATTTAAGAGGGATAGAAAACTTTTTCCGAAAATGGAGATATTTTTGACGGAAGAGAACTCCGTTTGTGGAAAAACCTGAACGATTTTTTTGAAAATTTCCGAAAACTTACAAAATGCACTTGCATATATATTTGTTTTTTGCTATAATCAAGGCACTGAATGTGGTGGAAAATGGGTTGATTGCCCACGAAAGTGGGGGAAATGAAAGCGAGCGGGAGGAAATGCCCACGATCGCCCCCCCGAAAGCACCGCAAAAAGACCGATCGGAAAGGAGGAGACCGAAATGCAAATGAAATACGGCGTCGGAAGTGAAAACCGACACAATATGGATAGCAGAAAGCGTGTGTTCGTGCCTGCAAGAATTCGAGATCTCCTCGGAAAGGATCTCGTGATCTCGGGTGACATCACGAACGATCGCCCCTGCCTTTGCATTTATTCCGCTGAAGGGTGGGACGTGCGCATTGAGCGCCTGTTGTCGGTCTGTGAAAGCGAAGAGGAGCGTCAGACGATGCTTGACGTTCTTTGCCGTAGAATGATCCCCGCCGAGCTTGATGATCAGGGACGTGTTACTCTGACGAAGCAGCTTGTGGATTACGCGGAGATCCTGAAGGAGGTCGTCATTACAGGTGCGGGTGATCACGCGCTGATCTGGGCGGCTAACGTTTACGATGAAATGCGCGCGGCAGACGACGATTTTGCGGCTCTCAAGGCGATCCTTGCCCGCAAGCGTCCGAAGACCTCGGAGCATTCGTGAGGAGGCACGCATGGACGAGCTTCTGAATCAAGAAAACAGTGAAGAGATTTCCTTCTCGCATTACTCGGTGCTGCTTCACGAATGCATCGAGGGACTGAACATCCGCGAGAACGGAATTTACGTAGACGGTACTGCGGGCGGCGCGGGACACTCGCGCGAGATCGCGAAGCGTCTCACGGGCGGCAGATTGATCGCGATCGATCAGGACAGGGAAGCGGTTGCGGTCGCGACCGAACGCCTTAAGCTCTTTGGAGAGCGCGCGACCGTGGTGCGCAGTAACTTTTCCGAGATTTTGTCGGTTTGTGAGGATCTCGGTGTCACGGGGATCGACGGACTTCTCCTTGACCTCGGATGCTCCTCACGTCAGTTCGACGAGCCGACGCGCGGATTTACCTACCGATATCCCGACGCGCCCTTGAATATGCGAATGGACGATCGGAACCCCGTGACGGCGGCGACCGTTCTGAACACCTACTCCGAGGAGGAGCTGAAGCGCATCCTCTGGGTATACGGTGAAGAGAAGTTTTCGGGAAGGATCGCGAGACTGATCGTCGAGGAACGCGAAAGAAAACCTCTTGAGACGACGGGTGAGCTTGTGGAGATCGTCAAGAGGGCGATCCCTGCAAAAGCACGAGACGGCGGACATCATCCCGCAAAGCGAACCTTTCAGGCGATACGGATCGCGGTCAACGGAGAGCTTGACGTGATCGCACCTGCGATCGAATCGGCGGCGAGACTTCTGAACCCGGGCGGCCGTATCGTGATCATCTCCTTCCAATCGCTTGAGGACCGCATCGTCAAGGAAACGTACAAGAAGCTTTCGGAGGGCTGTACCTGCCCGAAGAGCTTGCCTGTCTGCGTGTGCGGAAACAAGCCGATTTTAAAGCTCGTGAACCGAAAGCCGATCCTTCCCACGGAAGAGGAGCTTATGGTGAATCCCCGTTCCAGAAGCGCTAAGCTTCGCATCGCGGAGAGGGTTTAGATATGTTTATACCACTTATCATATTTGTATTGATGAAGCTGAAGGCGGAACGCGAGGCCCGCACGAAGGAAATGGAGGAAAAAGTGACCGAATCGCTTGCACAGTCGATCCGTCCGCGGGCAAAATTGCCGCAGAACAGAAACGAATACGATTCTTTTGACAGATGTCTGTACGAGCTTCGCACGCGCTTTGAGGACCGCGGCATGATGCACAGTGTGCGCCGCGATGCAAGACGTCAGACGGCGGCTGCGATGTCCACGCGTGCAATGGCACCGGGCGCATATGCCGAGTACGGTGTGCGGACCTCGGTCCACGATCGCTTCCGCACGGGCGAGTATAACGGTGAGCGTTATATGACGAGTGCGGATTTCGTCCGTTATTATGCGGAGCATCGCAAGAAGATGCGCCCCGATGCGGATCTCGGTCATATGGCGGTCACCCGCGACGAGGGAAGAAAGATCCCGAAGCCGAAGCAGAAGAAGCCCTTCCTTGCTCCTGCGGGAGAAGAGGATCGCAGGTTTGCGTCGAGGATCGTTTCCAAGCTCCCCGCATCGGTCAGGGAAAAGCACCCCGCGCTTCAGGAGCGCACCGCAGAGGTGCACAGATGGATGAAGTCGGAGACGATCCGCGAAATGCCGATCTCCGAGAAGCGGAAGTTCCCGATCTCGGTGGCGAGCGCGATCCTTGTAATGATGATCTCGCTTTCACTCGTTGTCGGCGGAACGGTCATGCAAAGCACCGCGAACGAAGAATACAGAGATGCGGTGAATGCGCTTGAGGCGATCGAAGCCGAGGAGCTCAGCCTTGAGCATCAGCTTTCTGCCCGTATGAGTCTTTCAGATATCGAAAGCTACGCACGCGACACGCTCGGTATGGTCGACAGGGCTTATGCGGAGGGCGTGTACCTCGACGGCACAAAGGAAGAGGCGGTAGAGGTTTACGAGGAGGAAAAGCCTTCCTTCGGACTTTCTACGCTTCTTTCCGCACTTGGTATCGGCTCTTGATCTTGCAGCCATGTCCCGCACGCTGTCATAAAGCGCACGGACGAGACATATAGTAAACACGGGCAGGCAGTGCCCGACAAAAATTCGGGAAGAAAGTGAGACGGTTTATGGAACGGGATCCGATCGGAGCCCCCACGATACGCAGGGGCGGCATTGTGCTTATCATCGTCGGACTTTTGTTCTCTCTCCTTCTTCTACGGATCCTGCTTCTTCAGACGGTGGACTTTGAACGGTATCAGCAGCAGGTCATAGACCAGCTTACCACCACGGTCACGATTCCCGCCGAGCGCGGTACGATCTATGACCGCAACGGAAAGGTGCTTGCGACCAACGTAACGACCTACACCGTCAGCATTGCGCCGAGTATCATTCAGGCACAGCAAAAGGAGCTTGACAAAAAGCTTTCGGACAAAAAGATCTCAAAAGACGAGTACGTCATTTATCGCGACGTGATCGCTTCGGGGCTTTCGGAAATTCTTGAAGTCTCCGAAGAGAAAATGTACGAGCACATCGGGAAGACTCATCTGCTCGGAAGAGAGATCAAGAAGAACGTCGGCGAGGAGATCGCCCACGAGGTCAGGGAGCTGATCGCGGAATACGAGCTTGAGGATATGATCTTCCTCACGGCGACCTCGAGCCGCTATTACCCGCACTCAACGCTTGCGGCGCAGACGATCGGCTTTACGGGATCGGACGGCTCGGGACTGTACGGTCTTGAGCTTGAGTATAACAAAGTGCTTGCGGGGGTGGATGGCGTTTACGTAACGGCGCGTGACTCCGAGGGATCGGAAATGCCGTATGAGTACGAAAAGTACGTTGCGGCGATCCACGGCTCTAATCTGACGAGCACGATCGACACCTTCATTCAGGCGGCCCTTGACGAGCAGGTCGCTGCCGCTTGCATCGAGTCGGCGGGACAGAACCGCGCCTGCGGTATGGTCATCGACGTCAACACCGGTGCGGTGCTTGCGATGTCCACCTATCCTTCCTTTGACCTGAACGATGCCTGGACGCTTGACGCGGATTCCAAGGCAAAGCTCGAGGCATCGGGGCTTGACAGCTCGTCCGATGAATATTACGCGATGCAGGCAGAGCTTCGGCAGGTCATGTGGTCGAATAAGGCGATCACCGAGGTTTATATCCCCGGCTCGACCTTCAAGCCGATCACGGCATCGATCGCTTTGGAAGAAAACGTTGCGACGATCGATCAGCAGTTTCATTGCCCCGGATACTATATCATCGGCGGGCGAAAGATCCGTTGCCACAAAACGACGGGACACGGCACTCTGAATTTTGCCGAGGGGCTTCAGCAGTCTTGCAACCCGATCCTTATGACGCTCGGGCAGGAGATCGGTCTGAATGCTTTCTACGATTACTTTAAATCCTTTGGTTACCTCGAAAAAACGGGAATTGATTTTCCCGGAGAGGGAAACAGTATTTTTTATGCCGAGGACAGTTTCAGCCCGATCAATCTCGCGACTGCTTCCTTCGGTCAGAACTTCAAGATCTCACTGCTTCAGCATATGACAGCGATCTCGGCGGTGGCAAACGGCGGCTATCTTGTAACGCCTTACCTCGTCGAACAGATCACCGACAACGACGGAAACGTGATCTACGATCACGAGACAGAGATCAGACGGCAGGTCATCAGCGGATCGGTCTCCGAAACGGTATGCGACATTCTTGAGAAGGGTGTTTCGGGGAACGGCGGCGCGAAGAATGCCTACGTGATGGGATATAAGATCGCCGCAAAGACGGGTACCTCCGAGAAGATCGGAGACAATGACGGATACATCTGCTCCTGCCTTGCGTTCGCCCCCTCGGACGACGCACAGATCGCGGTGATCATTATGGTCGATGAGCCGACGGAGGGAAGCCTTTACGGCAGTACCGTAGCGGCACCCTATATCGGAAAATTTATGGAGACCGTGCTTCCGTATCTCGGCGTTGAAGCCGATTACACGGAGGATGAATTGAAGAAGCTCGCCGTTAAGGTGTCGAGCTACAAGGGCTGGTCGGTCAGCAAAGCGACCGAATATGCGACGAACGCAGGTCTCTCGGTGACCGTTGTCGGAGACGGAGAGGTTGTAACGTCGCAGATCCCCGCATCGGGCTCGTACGTCGAGAAGGTGAGCGGTCGGATCGTTCTTTACACGAACGGTGAAAGCGCGGCGTCTGACGTGATCGTTCCCGACGTTGTCGGAAAGACGGCGGTAGCCGCAAATGCGGCGATCGTCAACAAGGGACTTAACATCAAGATCGAGGGCACGAAGAATTACCTCTCGGGAACGGGCGCGACGGCAGTCGAGCAGTATCCTGCGGCGGGTGAGGCGGTTCCTGCGGGAACGGTCGTTACCGTGACCTTCAGATACCTTGGTGACGAGGATTATATCGACGACGAGGTGTTTGAGGAGCTGCCCGAGAGTGGCGGATAGAAGCACCGCGGTGTCATAAAAAGGGAAAAAACTTCATAGAATGTTCCGCATCCCGACAACGGGATGTAACTCGAAAGAATTCGGGAGGGGCAGAGATATGAAGCTTTCAACGCTTCTGTATGAAGCGGGGTACGGTGAAATTCCCGTACCGCAGGATATAGAGATACACGGTATCAGCTCGGACACGCGGGCGGTAAAGAACGGAGACCTCTTCGTCGCAATGCGCGGAGGAAGGATCGATTCCCACACGCTCGTTAAAGAAGCCGAGAAGCGCGGTGCGGTGTGTGCCGCGGTCGAAGCAGGATGCTTCTCTGACCGATCGGTCGGGATTTTGCTCGTATCGCTCTCTGATACGAGGAGCGCATTTGCAAGACTTTCGGATGCCTTTTACGGGCATCCCGCATGCGGCTTTCCCCTGATCGGTGTGACGGGAACGAACGGAAAAACAACGGTAACGCATCTTCTTTATGAGATCCTTGAAAGGGCAGGGAGGCGCGTCGGACGGATCGGAACTGTGGAGGGAAGATCCTGCGGGCGCGTGCTTCGATCGGAATGTGCCGATCCCGAGGCGCATATGACAACGCCCGATCCGCCTGTCTTGTATCGGATGCTTTCTGAAATGCGGGACGACGGATGTGAATATGCGGTGATGGAGGCAACCTCCCACGCGTCGGCGCTTCATAAGCTTGATCCGCTGAAATTTGATCTTCTGATCTTTACAAATCTCACACTTGACCATCTTGATTTTCATAAAACGAAGGATGCGTATTTCGAAGCGAAGGCGCGGCTCTTCAGACAAACGAGACGGGCACTTATGAGCCTCGACGGCAGTGCGGTGTTCGGAGATCCCGACGGGTATGCGGAGAGGATCGTGAGGATCGCACGCGAAAGCGGTGCAGAGGTATTCACCTGCTCCGCGGACCGTTCGAAGGATCCCGACTTCCTTCTGTCGGATCTTCGGGAGACGTTCGGCGGGGAAAACGAGGGGATCACCTTTCGTTTGACCGAAGGAACGGGGAAGCACGACTTCGTGGTACGGTCTCCGCTCCTCGGGAAATACAATGGCATGAACCTTCTTGAAAGTGCCGCCGCAGCGTTACTTCTCGGCATTTCGGAAGAGAAGATCAAGGAGGCTCTCCGATGCTTCCCCGGAGTTCCCGGAAGGACAGAGCGCATTGATCTCGGACACGGCGCCGACATTGCGGTGTTCGTGGATTTCGCCCATACGCCCGACGCACTTGAAAATCTGTTGAAGGCGGTACACGGCTTTCGGAGGGACGAGGGGCGCATTACGGTGCTGTTCGGATGCGGCGGTGACAGAGATCCCTCAAAACGGCGGGAAATGGCGCACATTGCCTCCCGTCTCGCGGATCTCGTTTATATTACGAGTGATAACAGCCGTTCGGAGGACCCGAACGCGATCATAAAAGACATCTTAAAGGGAATTGACAAGGAAAAGCCGCACTGTGTGATCACAGACAGACGGCTTGCGATCGAAAACGCGGTGCTTACGGCGCGCGAGGGAGATATTCTTCTTCTGTGCGGTAAGGGGCATGAGCGTTATACCGTCGACCGAGACGGTGTGCATGACTTTTGCGAGGCTGATATCGTCCGAGAGGCGTACAGACGGCGTAAGGGTGCAGAAAATTTTGACATAAACGGCGAGACAGAGGGGTGAGGGTATATGAAAATAGAGCTTGGAAACGGTTCGGCCTCCCTCAAAGAGATCGCCTCATACATAGGCCTCACGGCTCGCCCCGATGAGAGCGGACGGTTTCCGTATGTGAACAGCATCGCGACCGATTCGCGCGAGGTGACGGAGGGGACGCTCTTCCTCGGGATCAGAGGGGAGCGCGTCGACGGCAACGACTACTGTGAAGCGGCGATACGGAACGGTGCTTCCGCAGTCCTTTGCGAAAAGGCGCCGAATACGGGCGCGGCGATCGTTGTGGATGACACGGTGCTTGCACTCGGTCGGCTCGCGAAGGCGGTAAAGCAGCAATGCTCCTGCCGAACGGTAGCCGTTACGGGAAGCGTTGGGAAGACCACGACGAAGGACCTCATTTACGCAGTCCTTTCGGAAAAGTATAAAACCCATTCCTCAAAAGGGAATTTCAACAGTAATATCGGACTTCCGATGTCGGTCCTCGCAATGCCGAGAGACACGGAATGCGGTGTGTTTGAGCTTGGTATGAGCGCGTTCCTCGAGATCGATTATCTTTCACACCTCGTAAATCCCGACATCGGTGTGATCACCAATATCGGCACGTCGCATATGGAGTCACTCGGCTCGCAGGAAAACATCGCCAAAGCGAAGCTTGAATTGATGAGCGGTATGCGGGAAGGCGCGACGCTTCTCCTGAACGGAGACGATCCCTTTCTCCGTGCGGCAAAGGAAACGGTTCTCTCACGCGGTATTCGCCCGCTTTATATTTCGGTCTCAAATGATGAAAAAATTTCTAAAGCAGCAGATTTCCGTGCAGAGAACGTAAGACAGGAAATCGGGTACACTATCTTTGATATGCACTTCGGTGAAACGGTCTACCGCGATCTCAGGCTGAACGTAATGGGATTGCATACGGTGTACGGCGCACTCTTTGCCGCCGCTGTCGGCGTTCTCGAGGGCGTTTCCGAGGTCGGGATCAGGAGAGGACTTGCGTCCTTCAGAAATGCTCCGCTAAGGCAATCGATCGAAACGGTCGCGGGCGTTACCTTGATCGAGGATTGCTACAACGCAAGCCCCGA
>JAZNOQ010000092.1:0-21323 GCA_045589215.1 Eubacteriales bacterium | reverse complement strand
GATCCGCAAGTCGTTGCTTTGTACTTCATCTCTTATTGTTCAATTTTCAATGACCGTTTGCCGTGCGCCTTTTCGCGCGCCGACCTTGTTATTATACCACACCACAAGGGGCTTGTCAATAGGTTTTTGAAAAGTTTTTTCGGAAATTTTGAAGTTTTTTCTTCAGAACCTCCGCAAAGCTTTTCCCTTGCCTGTCTTCCTGCCTTCTCTTATGCGGTTTTTGCTGTCCCTTTTCCGTGACAGCCTGCACATTATATCACATCGTTTTTCTTTTGTCAAGAGGGTTTTTGAAAGTTTTTGGAGTTTTTTCGAAATTTTTCGCATCGCTCCGCATCACAGTAGCGGAATGAAGACCCGACACAAATAGGCAAATAGCGCTGCTGCCAAAAGTGCGCTGATCACTTGAAGTACAAAAGCGACGATCAGTGCTATCCGAAGTCCCCTACGTCCCGCAAGCCGCAGCGCCTTGAACGCAAACACGCCTCCAGCAGTCGCCGTGATCGTAAGAAAGCCCGTAATCAGCCAAAGTATAAATCCCCAATAAAACACCCCGAAGATAGCTATAACCCAGTGCGACACAGTGCCCATCTCCGCCATAAACCACATCGTCACGAGTACGATAAACACCCACGAAAGAAGCGACAATCCGAAGAGAACGAACGCAACGATCGACCGCCTCCTGCAAAAGATACGTTTTGTCTGCTCGCTCTCAGGAGCTTCATCGCTACACTGCTCCCGAAATTCAGTACTCATTTTTACCTCCGATCAAGACAATATAATATATAATATATGGTAGGATCGCATCACATCTTAGTCTCCCCTTGGCACCGCTTCGCGTATGCGGACGGTGTTTCGCCCGTCTTCTCAGCAAAGGCGATCCTGAAATACTTAACGTCGCTGTATCCGCACCGCTCTGCGACCTCCTTTTGCGAATAGTACCCCGTTTCGAGCAGGGACTCTGCGTGGGCGATCCGAACGTCTGAAAGATACGCCTTCGGGCTTTTGCCGTATTCCTTGTGGAAAACGCGGCGAAGATATGCCTCGCTGACGTAAAGCGTCTCGGCGACCGCGGCGATCGACAGCGCGGGATCTGCGAACCTCCGTCCGATCAATCTCGCGGCGCGGGCGGCAAGTCCCTCGGCAGCGGTCGCGGAGGGGGCTCCGTCTGCCGAAAGGAGCGAGAGAATGCGGTAAAAGACGGCAGTTGCCGCATAGCGGTAGCCGATCGGCTTTTCCTCGAAAAGGCGCAATGCCTCAAGGAAGAGTGCGCGGCACGTCTCCTTATCCTGCGGAACGTACACCGCGAGATCGGGTGCGTCCACACCGTGTACCGTAAAGTGAAAGACCGCGATCTCCTCCTCGCGCCGCGGCACGCGCGTATAGCCGTGCCCTGCGGGGATGTACGTCACGCTCCCCGTCGGTGCCTCGCACGCCCTTTCGCCGAGATAAAAAACGCATTCCCCCGAAAGGCGAAGGGAAAGCACGGAAAAGTCCCGCGCGGGTGTATAGACGCGCCGCATTTTACCGTAATAGAGAAAAACATCGTGCAGCTCGATCGCAATATTTTCGGGTAACGTAAGGATCACCCCCCGTAATCGTTCGATTTTTCACATTATAGCACAAACAGTTGCGAAAATCAACCCTTTTCGCGCGAAAATCGGGTTGTTCGGGCGCGATAAATCTGCTACAATTGAAACAGAGGTAAGCAATACCGCCCGCACGAGGCGGAGAAAGCGAGGAATTCAATGATCAAGACCAGTAGATACCCGATCCGCGAAAGGATCGAAAAAAGCTACCAAAAGGTGGAGGAGCGCGTAGAGCATGACATCGAAAAATACCGTAAGGGAAATGCTTCCCTTTCGGTCGTCGACGCAAGCGGTGCGCCCGTTACGGGAGCGACGGTTTCGGTCCGTCTGAAGAACCACGCCTTCCGCTTCGGTGCGAACATTTTTATGCTCGACGAGCTTGAAACACCCGAAAAGAACGAGATCTACAAGGATCGCTTCAAGGAGCTCTTCAATCTCGCGACTCTTCCCTTCTATTGGAAGGCCAATGAGCCCGAGGAGGGACTGCTCCGTTACGATGAGAACAGCCCGAAGATGTACCGCCGTCCGCCCACCGACCGTTGCGTGCGCTTCTGCGAGGAAAACGGCATCGAGCCCCGCGAGCACGGTCTTGCTTACGGATCCTGCAAATTCTCCTTTCCGGAATGGCTGAACGATAAGTCGATCGAAGAAACGAAGCTCCTGCTTGAAAAGCGTTACCGTGAGATCTCCGAGCGTTACGCCGACAAGATCCCGACGATCGAGGTCACGAACGAGTCGGGACGCTTCACCGCGAACTCGCCCTTCTACTACGAGGACGATTATATGCCCTTCTGCTACAAGCTCGCGGAGAAGTACTTCCCGAACAACAAGATCGCCGTGAATGAGGACTCCACGCTTTCGTGGAACACCCACGCGGGCAAGTGGTCGCAGTACTATATGCAGATCGAGAAGCTCCTCGCGATGGGCTGCCGCATCGACGTGATCGGTATGCAGTACCATATGTTCAACAAAAAAACGCCTGAGAAGGATTTCACCTCACACTTCTACGACCTCGAGCATCTGCTCTGGATCCTTGACACCTACGCGACCTTCGGCAAGCCTCTCGAGATCACCGAGGTCTCTATTCCCGCATACTCGTGGGACCCCGAGGACGAGCAGCTTCAGGCGGACATCATCGAGAAGCTTTATAAGGTCTGGTTCTCGCATCCCGCGATGGAAAAGATCATCTATTGGAATCTCGCGGACGGCTACGCGCACGCAGCAGAGCCCGGAGACATGACGGTCGGTGAAAACGTTTACTACGGCGGCCTCCTCCGCTTCGATATGTCAAAAAAGCCCGCATATGACACGATCCACCGTCTCATTCACGAGACCTTCACGACGAAGGAAACACGCACGACCGACGGTGCGGGGGCGGCATCCTTCCGCGGCTTCTACGGCGAGTACGAATACACCGTCGAGAAGGACGGCAAGACCTACACGGGCACGCTCACCCTCGACAAGAGCGGAAGCCCGATCGAGATCAGGGTTTAAGCTCAAGATACCCTCTCCGTCGCCTACGGCGACACCTCTCCCATGGGGCGAGGCTTTTGAGAGGCTCTCCCTTTGGGAGAGCTCCCGCGAAAGCGGGTGAGAGGGCTGCTCGTCTTACAACGAAAAAGGGGCTGTCTCACTTAGGTGAGACGAGCCCCTTTTCTCATATATAGGTAATTTTATTTCGCCTTTCCCTTGACGTCCTCGATAACCTCGCGGTAGAGCAGATCGACGCTTTCTCCGAAGGTCGATTTATCAAATATCCGCGCGATCTCCTCACTCCGCTTCCCCGCCCGTTCGAGGAAGCCATCCTCTGAAAGCATACGGTCGAGGCGGTCAAGGAACTCCTCTTCCTCCGTGAAGGAAAATCCGTTCTCGCCCTCGTACAGAACGCCGTCGAGGCATTCATCATGGCGGCAAAGGAGGGGCAGACCGTTGGCGGCAGCCTCAATGTAGGTGAGACCCTGCGTTTCGCTCGTGGATGCGCTGACGAACACATCACCGAGCTGATAATATTCCTGCACCTCGGAGGGCTTTACCATTCCCGTAAAAAACACGCTCTCCTTGACGCCGAGCGTTTCTGCGAGCTTACAAAGCTCCTCTCTCGCGGGCCCGTCGCCGACGATGAGGAAGCAAAGTCCTTCGTTCTTTTTCTTCGCCTCTGCGAAGAAACGAAGAAGCTCTCCGATGTTCTTCTCCGCGCCGAGGCGACCGAGGTTCAAAAGAATGGTACGGTCATCCGAGATGCCGATCTCGTGCCGTTTCTCCTGTCTCCTTTCATGGGAGATGCGTACTTTATGCTGCTCAAGCGAGATCCCGCTCGGGATCACGCGGATCGGATTTTTCATTTTATATCCGCGCAGGACGTGCTCGATCTTCTTCGTCGGGACGATGATCGTATGCGCGCGGTGGAGCCACAGCCGCGAGAGGACGCGAACGACCACTTTGCCGAGGCGGCGGGACGGCAGGACGTACTTCACGTACTGCTCGTACATTGTGTGATAGGTATGCACGATCGGCGCACCCGTCACGCGGGAGATGTATTTTGCGAAGCGAAGGCTGAAGAATTCGCACTGACTGTGGATCACGTCGGGCTTCCAGCGTGCGATCTCCCGTATCAGGCGGTGTCTGTACGACGTGGGCATCCGCACGTTCGGATAGACGGCAAAGGGGATCGAGCGAACAAAATAAACGTTCCCCTCTTTTCTGCTGTGCCGATTTTCCGACAGCGTAAGCACGCGCACCTCGTGTCCTCTCGCGCGAAGCTCGCTTTCGAGATTTCTGACCGAGGTCACGACGCCGTTCGTTTCGGTTGTAAACAGGTCTGTTGTAATCAGAATTTTCATAATACGTTCTTTTGCTACCGAAGCGGCAAGGGCGCACCGATGAATTTCACCGCCGTGCGCCGTCTGCCTTACTGCATATTCGCGAAGCGCTCGACCGCCTTTGTAAACTGCTCGATGGTCTTGTCCGCGTCCCCATGCTCAAGGCCATCCTTGACGCAATGCTTGATATGTCCCTCGAGGACGACCTGACCTGCCTTATTCAGTGCCGACTTTGCGGCGTTGATCTGCGACAGAATGTCCTCGCACGGAATGTCCTCATCTATCATACGGTCGATTGCCTGAAGCTGTCCCATAATGCGCGCAAACCGTCTGTGCAGATTTGCGCTGTCCATACACTGTCTCACTTTGGAAAATTCCTCCGTATCTTCATAATGACTTTATTATACTATTTTCGCCTTCATTTGTCAAGAGAGGGGAGGAAAAGAGTTTTTTCGCGTCGCAAAAATCGAGCCGCTCCCCATAAAAAGAAGCGGCTCACGCGTTTTATATTGTTTTCATCACGTCAAGGTAGACGCGCCAATCGGTACGCGAGAAGAAATGCTTTCCCGCGCGAAGGTGGTAGGAGACCCTTCCGTCCATAAAGACGTCCCCAATCTCGGGCAGGCGGTCAGGGTGTACGAAGCCGCTCTCTCCGAGAAGCTCCCAAGCAGGAGACGCCGCCGAGGCGGTGAGATATTCGGAGACGGGGTCTGCCCAGGTATCTGCCGATGCAGATCCGATCGACACGCGTCTCGGTGCGATCGATGCGACGAGGAAGTGCTGGTCAAAGGGCAATTCATGCTCCTTTTCGACATAGTCACGGTACTTTTCACAGAACCAATACGGGAAGTTTTTCGTGATCGCCTTGATATTCTCCCCAACCTTGTCGCGCGTGACAGCCGCGCCCGAGCATCCGCTGTCGTTCGAGCAGGCGAGTGCGAACCGCTCGTCATACGCCGCCGCAACGAGTGCGGTCTTGCCGAGGCGCGAATGTCCGACCACCGCAACGCGCGAGAGATCGGCGTAATCCGTGGTCTCGAGATAATCCATCACGCGGCTTGCGGCAAACGCCCACATACGGATCTTGCCCCACGAGTATTTCTCGCGGTCGTACATCGGGGCAATTCCCGTTGAGAAGCCGTCGTTCGCGTCGTCGGTAACGTCCTTATAACAGATCCGCACGACCGCGCAGCCGTCGTCGGCGATCTCCTCGGTCGGGAAGCCGCGGTCAGGCACGTCGGGGCGGAAATTCAGAAGAACGAGTACGGGAAGCTTCTTGTCCGATTTCGGCACGACCTCGACAGCGGGAAAGGTAAATTCCCCCTTATCGGTATCGAAGGACAGGGTGAGATCAGAGATCCTCACCTTCCCACCGTAGTGTCCGTATTTCTTTTTATTCGGAGTATCGACGGTCGCACGCACCTCCTTCGGGGCGGCGGGTGCTGTTCCGTAGATCTCGCTGCTGAGGATCTCCAGGATCTCCCTTCGGCGTTCACCGAAATTCTCGCGCGTAACGGGCGTTCCGTCGGCAAATTCCAGAAGTGCGGGCAGCTTTCTTTCGTTCAGCAAGGACGTAATAGCAGACATGATAGGCTCCTCCTGCGGTTTTCATCAAGATAAATCCATTATACCTCTGCCAAAAGCGAAATGCAATAGCATTTTTGGCATTTCGGATTGCAAATACGGCAAAAATACACCGTATCAGATCATCCCAAGGGTACGGAAGAAGATCACGAAAAAGAAGATCGTAAAGACCGAGGCGATGCTCGTCCAGACGACGAGCTGTCCCGCAAGCGTGTCATCGTTCCCCATCTCACGCGCCATGATCGCGGACGAGACCGCCACGGGAGACGCGAAGACCGCGAAGAAGGACGCGTATTCGGCAGACCCCATCGAGATCACGCCGAGAAGGTCGAGGAGGTACGCACCGCCGAAAGCGATGACGGGCGAGATCAGGACGCGTCCGAGGACACCGAGCGTGATCTGTTTTTTCATCGACTTCACCGCCGAGAAGGTAAACTGACCGCCGAGCAGGAGGAGCATCATCGGCGACGCGATCTTCGAGATGTTCGAAATTACCGTATAGACGATCGATAGCTCTCTTGAAATGAGAAAGACCTTCTCCCCCGCATCGTTCACGGGGATGAAGTAGCGGACGGCAAGACAGAGCAGTCCGAGGCAAACGCCGATGATGAGGGGGTTCGTGACGATCCTTTTGCCGATCCGCCCCCAATTGATCGCAGAAAGCCCCTTCTTCCCTTCATTCGTATCGGTAAAGACGGTGAGGGAGACCACGGCAAAGACGTTGAAGAGCGGGATCGAAAAGGCGGTCAGGATCGCAACGCACTGAAGTGCATCCGTTCCGCCGAGCGCCTCGGTGAGTGAAATGCCAAGCACCGCACAGTTCGAGCGGAAGAAGCACTGCGTAATGACGCCGCGCTGACGCTTATCCTTCACGAGAAGCACCGAAAGAAGCGAGCCGAGGATGAAGCAAACGACCACGACGGAAAGCGTGTAGAGGACATTCCTAAAATTGATCTCGCCAAGTCCCCCGATCGAATAGACGTTACAGAAAAGCATACACGGGAGCGCGACGCGGAAGCAGAAGCTGTACCCCTTCGAGACGAATTCCTCCGTAAAAAGTCCGATCTTTCTGAAAAAGACACCGAGGAAGATCAGAAGAACGAGCGGTGCCACCGCTTCAAGCGCGAACAGAAACGTAGAAAACAAAGAACGACCTCCAAAATTTCGGAAAAGCGAAAGAATTCACAAAAAAGCCCTTGCGCAGACCCTCGTATCCGTGGTATAATGAACATGTCTCATTATACACGATGAAGGGAAAAATTGCAAGGCATTTCGAGATTTTTCCGCAATTTTTCCGTAGCAAAAGGAGTCAGAATGGAACAGATCTACACGATACCCGTAAACGAGGCGTTCGAAGCCTCGGCAGAGGATCACGCCCTCGGATGCCCCGTCTGCGCGCTCCATCGGATGCTTGAAGCGAACGAGCTTGAGCTGATCCTCGGCGCATCGATGATGGAGCCCGATATCCGCATCAAAACGAACGATCAGGGCTTTTGCCGGATCCATTACGATATGATGTTCACGCGCAAGAACCGTCTCGGTATGGCACTCACGCTCGAGAGCCATCTCAACGAGCTTCGTGAGGAGATCCGCCCCGGAGTTCTCGGTTCTCCCGCGAAAAAGCCCGTGAAGCGCATCTCGGAGCTTGAATGCTCCTGCTACGTCTGCTCGCGCATTGACTTCCATTTCGAGCATATGATCGAAACGGTCGTTCTGCTTTACGACAAGGACGAATTGTTCGAGGAGAAGCTGAAAAATCAGCCCTACCTCTGTCTCCCACACTACAAAAAGCTCCTCGAATGCGCCGAGAGGCGGCTTTCGAAGAAGCGTGCCGCCGATTTCACGACGGTCTGCACCGCAGTCACGGGTGCGTACTTCGACGAGCTTCGCGCGGACGTCTCGTGGTTCTGCAAGAAGTTCGATTACCGTTATCAGGACGAGCCGTGGGGCAACTCGAAGGATGCGGTCGAGCGCGCGATCAAGTTTCTCCGCAGCGATCTCCACCGCGCAGACCCGAAGAAAAAGCCGAGCCCAAGCGGCGGATTACAGTAAAGGATAAAAGCCATGCTTGACCTACTCTCTCTCCAGAAATTTTTCATATTGAACCACCTGAAGGCGGGCGACACAGCCGTCGACTTCACGATGGGCAACGGGCACGACACCGAATTTCTGTCGAAAACCGTCGGAGAAACGGGACACGTCTACGCCTTCGACATTCAGGCGGATGCCGTCGCTTCGACCGCGAAGAACCTCCGAGAATGGGGTGCGCCCGAGAACTATACCCTCATCCACGATTCGCACCACAACGCAAAGAATTACCTTCCGTCTGCCTTCAAGGCGGGGATGTTCAATCTCGGCTGGCTTCCCGGTGGGGACAAGTCGATCACAACGCTCAGGGAGACCACCCTGCCCGCGCTTGAAAACGCGATCGCGCTGATGGACAGGGATGCAGTCCTGACCGTCGCAGTCTACCCCGGTCACGAGGAGGGCAACCTCGAGGGCATCGCCGTCGAGGAATACTTCTCCTCCCTCAGCCGCTTCAAGGTCTGCTGTACGAAGATCAAGATCGTCAATTCCCCCACGTCGCCCTTCTTTTTTGTCATAGAGACCAAATAGCGTGAAGCCGCCGATAGCCGAACACGCATAAATTCACCCTGAAAATGGGACCCGAGCCCATTTTCGTCGCTGTGCGACACAGGCGAATTTCAAAGTTTGTTATGCCGCCGCAGAGCGGCGGATTGGAGATCCTATGCCCGATATTTATTTCTCGCGCCCCTGCCCGCATTGCGGCGGGAAGGTGCATCGCCCCGACAACGCGGACTATGCGGAATGCACCGCCTGCCACAAACGCTTTCGTTTGACACAGCCGTCCGAAAAGCCCACGGGACGAGCCCTCCCCGAAAAGGACGCGGCAGAGGAAAAGCGCACGCCGTTTTCCGCGCTTCTTTCGTCGATCGGCAGCCTTTTCCATGCAGTCAAGGCGAAATGCGCGGCACTCTACCGCACGCTTTACAAAAAAATACGAAAGAAAAACGATCGCTTCCCCCTTCCGAAGCCCCACGAGGATCGAAGGGCGAAGCACTCCCCCGCACCGCCGATGAACGAGGGTCAGCGCGCGCTCTACAACGCGCGGAAAAGGCAGCTCGAAGCACGCGAGGAGGGACACGTTCCCGCCCCCGCGCCGACAAGGGGCGAACGGATCGAGCGCTTTGTTACGGCGCATCGGCGGCTTTCGATCGCCCTCTCTATAGTCGCCCTCGTCCTTCTTCTCTCCCTTCTCACCGTCGGGATCACCTTCTGCGTGAAGGAAAGCCGCATTAACAAGGATGACTTTAAGCTCATATACGGTGTTGAGGGGCTCAATGCCGTAACGGGCAAGGAGACCTACAAATTCATCACGGAGAACGGAAAGACCATGAAGATCAATATGAACGCGATCGCGTCGCTCTGCGATCTCACGATCTCGGGCACGCGAAACGAGCCTCGCTACGCGGTGCGCGGCGGCACGTCCTACGTGAAATTCAAAAGCGGAAGCCGCGTCGCGACCGTGAACGGTAAGAATTACGAAATGGACTGCCCCGCAGAGTATGACGACAGCGGCGACCTTTGGGTAGATCTTTATTTCGCCGACGATATCCTCGCAGGCGTGACCGTCACGGTCGACCGCGAGACCAATACGATATCGGTCACGCGTAATACCACCCCCGAGGGGACGGTGCTGTCCCCCGTGTACGAGGCGGTCTATATCTCGGCAGGAAACCGCACCGAGACCGAGGGCGGCGGCTCTGTATCGCTTGACCTCACCTACAAGACCGACGTCAGCGCGTACACCGCGGATCTGTACGTTACGGATCCCTCCTATCTCCTTCTCGCAAACAAGCAGCATCCGCTCGGAAAGGATCACGCGCCGAGCGACCTCGTCGAGGTCACCGTACCCGCAACGCGGATGATGGAGCTTCGCGCGTCTGCGGCGCGTGCGCTTGAAGCGATGTTCGCGGAAATGGCGGCAGACGGCGTGACGAACGTCAGCATCACGAGCGCGTACCGCCCTTACACCTATCAGGAACAGCTCTTCAGCGGCTACGTCGAAGCCGAAATGGCGAAGGGGCTTTCGTATGAGGATGCGGTCGCCCTCGTCGAGACCTATTCCTCGCGCGCGGGGTACTCCGAGCATCAGACGGGACTGTGCGTCGACTTCTGGGCCTCGGGTATGAACGATCTCACGAACGAGCAGTTTGAGCCGACCGAGGCGTGCAAATGGCTCCGCGAGAACGCGTGGAAATTCGGTTTTATCCTCCGCTATCCGTCCGACAAGACCGACACGACGGGCTATTCCTACGAATCCTGGCATTACCGCTTCGTCGGCATTGATGCAGCAAGCGCGATCGTGCAGCACGGCTGGTGTCTTGAAGAGTATCTCGAGAAGCAAAATTAAATAGTAAAAGAACAAGAAGGACAACTCACTACGAGCTGTCCTTCTTGTTATTGTATTCCGACAAAGGCGCGTCCTACGGCACATTTTCCGCCCATTCGAGGATCGCAAAGATCTCCTCGTGCTCGGTCGGAAGAACCTTGAGAGAAAGACTATCGCCGTTTTCGATCAGGATGAGCGTCTCATCATCACGGAATGAGCCCTTGTAGACCGCTCCGTCCTCGGCGGTGAGGTAAAGGAACGAGCTTCCGTCAATCGTCACGATGCGGATGTCCTTCACCGTAACGGTTACGTTCTGCGGTTCCTTTTCGGGCGGGATCTCCTCCTCGGGCGGCGCGATCACGTCGTTCTGCACAAGAAGCTCCTTATACTGCACCATGACCTCGTCCTGCGTTGCTCCCGTCGCGACGATGCTGTAATTCTCTACGTTCACGAGCGCGTAAAGCTTCACGATGCTGTGTGCATCCTTCAGGACCATAATATAGGTCGCCTCTCCCGAGATGTTGACGAGCGACGGGAAGGACGCCGTATAGCCCTTCTCCTGCACCTCACCCTCGGCGGCACCCATTGCGGAATACTCCTCCGCGCCTACAACGGGATAGAACTTATATTCTCCCGTCCGCGCGTTGCTGATGATAAAGCCGATGTTGGATTCGTCCGCTGTGACCGACGTAACACCCGTGAAGTACCAGACGTCGTCCCCGATCACGATGTATCCGAAGTCATCGGTCGTTTGCTTACAGCCGACGTTTCCGATCACGCTGTTAAAGAAGCCGCCCGACAGGAGTCCGTGCCAATCGTACTTTTCGCACGCGAGGTATCCGTTATATACGCAGTCGATCCACTCGGGTGCTTCCGAAACGGGCTTTATCTCAGACGAGCCGTCCGTTGGATCGAAAATAATGACCTCGGTGACGTCCATAGCACCAAACATTGCGACCTGCGGCTTGACACAGGAAACGATATAGTAGGGCTTCCCTTCTTCATCGATCTCAAACGCCACCGTGTCAAAGATCTTTGTCGGATAGGAGAAACGGAGCTTTCGCTCGAGATCATCCCCGAAATATCCGCTCTCCGTGTAGAGAAGGGGCGTATCAAGCTCGATGTATTCCGCATCGTTCCTTACGGGGTCGACCATAACGTAGCCGGGGATGCCATTCTCTCGATTGCCGAGCCACTTGAAGAAGCCGAGATATTCAAGATTTGCAACCTTCTTCGGCGTGCGGAGATAGTTGATCTGCGTATAGCTCGGTGCGACACCGTACTGCGAAACAACATTTGCAAGCGAGCCAAGCGTGCGGTTTCCGATCACTGCGGCGGTGTCCGAATCCATCAGAGCGATGTTCGTGACCGAATCGGTCTCGGGCATATCCTCCTCGAACACCGCCTCCTCGACCGTAATGATCCCTGCGTATGCCTTTGCATGAAAGAGCGTAGAGGAAACGATCCCGCCAACGATCAGAACGAGAACGGGCGCGAGGATAACAGCGACCGCCCATATGGGCAGCCTTGCACCCGACTTTCCGTCCGTCTTTTTTATATAGATCTTTCCGCCGTTTTTTTGGAAGAACCACTCGTTTCTGCCCACTGCGTCCATAATACAGAACGGGACGGTAAAGGCGGCGATCACAACGGTAAGAAAGATCCAGAAGCTCTTTGCCTGCAGGTTCAGAGGAGGCAGGAACAGATAATATCCGATCGCACCGACAAGAAGGGCGATCAGCGTAGCGATCAAGGCATTCCGTACAGTCTTATTCATACAGAACTCTTTTCTGCGGCTCTCTTTGCCGCGGTCAGGGTGTTACGCATCAGCATCGCGATCGTCATAGGACCGACACCGCCCGGAACGGGGGTGATCTTCGATGCCTTCGGCTCGACCGATGCGAAATCCACGTCGCCCGTGAGCTTGCCGTCCGCACGGCGGTTCATGCCGACGTCGATCACGACAGCCCCCTCCTTCACCATGTCGCCCGTGATGAAGTCCGCCTTTCCGATCGCAACGACCAAAATATCGGCGTCAAGGCATTCCTTCTTCAGGTCTGCGGTCCTGCTGTGGCAGACCGTGACCGTTCCGCTTTCGTGCAGAAGGAGCATCGCCATCGGCTTTCCGACGATGTTCGAGCGTCCGATCACCACGCACTTCTTCCCCGAAACCGTAACGCCCGAGCGATGGAGCAGCTCCATCACGCCCGCAGGCGTACAGGGCAGATAATCGTAGTCCCCGATCATGATGCGTCCGACGTTCACGGGATGGAAGGCGTCGACGTCCTTTTTCGGATCGATGCGAAGAATGATCTCATTGTCCGAAAGGTGCTTCGGGAGGGGGAGCTGGACGAGAATGCCGTGGATGCCGCTGTCGGCATTCAGACGGTCGACGAGGGCGTTCAGCTCCTCCTGCGTCGTGCTTTCGGGCAATTCGTAAACGTCCGAGCGGAAGCCGCATTCGACTGCCGCCTTGTGCTTATTACGCACGTAGACCTGCGACGCGGGATTCTCCCCGACGATGATGACGGCGATGCCGGGCTGTACGCCCGTCTCCTTCACGAGTGCCGCGGTCTCCTCTGCGATTTCCCTGCGGTTCAGTGCCGCAATTTCCTTTCCGTTGATCAGTTCAGCCATTTTCTTGCTCCTTTTCTGTTTGGGGTTCTGCTTTTTGTTCTTGATTTTGTTCTTGTTTTTGTTCTTGATCTTGATCTTCTTTTTGTTCTTGTTCCGCCCTTTCCTCGGTGTCGGGCGTACACGCCGCACTTCCCTCGCCCGCCGTCACGGCGACCTTCGTTTCGGTACAGAAGGAGCAGAGGTTTTCGATCGTGCGGCTCTTTCCGCGCACCCACATCACGATGAGGAGCGCGAGGCAGCCTGCGAATGACAGGAACGCCACGAGCTGCGACACGCGGATCGGCGTGTCTCCGAGATAGAGGCTATCGGTCCGAAGCCCCTCGATCCACATTCTGCCAAAGCCGTACCACACGCCGTACAGAAGCGTGACCTGTCCGTTATACCGTTTTTTTCTGTAAAAGAGGTTCAGGAGAACGAAGCCAAGGATATTCCACAGCGACTCGTAGAGGAAGGTCGGGTGGTAGTAGTGCATCTCGAAGGCACTGTCCATATTCGGGCAGAGCCCCATTCGGAGAAAATAGAGGGGGCTTCCCTCGAGAAGCTCGTAGCCGTACGCCTCGCCGTTCATAAAGTTGCCCCATCTGCCGATCGCCTGCGCGATCATCACACCGGGGGCAACCATATCCAGCACCTTCCACAGGTTCATTTTCTTGACCTTGCACACGCCGATGATCGCACCGATCCCCGCGATCAGGCCGCCGTAGATGGCGAGCCCGCCCGAACGGATGTTGATGACGTCAAGGAAGCTGTCAAACTCCCCCGGCTTCATCACGACGTAGTAAAGCCGCGCGCCCAGCACGCCGAAGAGGATGATGAAGATCATGAGGTCAAGGAGATCGTCGACGACAAATCCCTCGTTCCTTTTCGCGCGGAAGCAGGCGTAAAGGAACGCCACGATGAAGCCCGTCGTAATGATGAGGGCGTACCACATAATGTCGATCCCCTTGCCGATCGGCAGGGTGAACGCCACGGGATCTACCTGAAAGGGCCCGATCCCGAGCCCGGGGAAAGAGATCGTATTCACTGTATCTGTACCTCCGTTTGTTTATGCCTCTATGTCGAGAGGCGAAATTACCGAGAGGGCGAACGCCTCGTCGGGGAACGCCGTGCGGAGAAGCTCCTCGACGTCGCACTTTTCAATATCCGAAAGAAGCTCGACGTACCGAAACAGCTCGTAATCCGCAAACACGTAGTCGAGAAGCATCTCGGACACCGTTTTCGTGCTGTCAAAGCTCTTGACCGTCTTTGCGTAAAGCACGCGCCGCGCCCGCAGGAAGGTCTCGTCATCAACTCCCTCCTCTGCCGCCGCACGGAGGGTCTTCTTTACTTCACCCAAAACGTAGTCGGGCTCATCGCTCTCCCCCGCGATCTCGAAAAATGCGTAAAGAGGCGTTGCGCCGTATGCCGCCGAAAGACAGGGGGATATCACACCCGCGTCAAACAGGCGGTTATAAAGCTCGCTCGACGTCGAAAAATACATTTCCTTGATCACACTCATAAGGGCGTCGCGCCGCATCCGTTCCTCGCTTGACATCGAAACCGCCGCGTGATCCTTGATACCGATCACGAAGATCGGCTTTCCGACGGGCATTTTTTCTTCGACGCGCGGCGTGAATACCGCCGCCGTTTCGTCTCTGTTTTCGTCGCGCACGGTCACGGGAGGATGCGTCGGCTTCTCCGACGGCAGCACCGCTTCGACCGCATCGATGATCTCCGAAAGCGGCAGATTGCCCGCGACGACGAGTGCCATATTCTCGGGCGTGTAAAAGACGTCACAGCATTCGTACAGCACCTCGGGGGTGATCTCTGCGATCGATGCTTCACTTCCGCAGATCTCATTTCGGATCGCGTTCCTTTCGTACATCGCGCGAAGCAGGTTCATGAAGCATCGCTCGACGGGGCTTTCATCGTTCATGCGGATCTCCTCCGCAATGATCCCCTGCTCCTTCTTCACCGATGCATCGGTAAAATGAGGCGTTGAGACGAATTTGAGCAGTGCCTTGAGGCAATCGGATGCCCGTTCGGTTGCGTGGAAGAGATACGCGGTCTTATCCCACGAGGTGTAGGCGTTCGCATCCGCGCCAAGCTCGGAAAAGAGGAGAAACGCATCGCTCCCGTCCTCTTCCTCAAACATTTTGTGTTCAAGAAAATGCGCGCATCCGTCGGGGAGCTCTCTTTCTGTATTCTCGCCCTCGCATGAAAACGCCGAATTCGCGGCGCCGAAGCGCACGGCGTAAAGTGCCGACACCGTCGAGTGATCCTTCGGGAAGAGATAGATCTCGAGCCCCGAGGGATGCACCGTGCGGTAATAATGCTCGCGAAGCCGTTCGCTCCCGAATTCCTCGACGAGGACGGGGCTTCCGTTCCGCCAAAATAAGGTCTCGCTCATTCTGCGTCCTCCTCTCCACCATCTGTCCGCGTTCCCGCGAGGAAGTAGACCGACGAGAGCGTTACGCGCGACGAGAAGCGCACGACGTCCTCACGCGTCACGCGCGCGATCGCCGCCCGCGTTTCCTCGGGCGTTACCGAAACGCCGTAGATCCCGCGCGACAGAAAATAGCTTTCGATCGAGGACGCGCTGTCGTAAAGGCTCGTATAGACCGACGCGAGATAGCGCTTTGCGTTTTCGAGCTCAAGTGCCGAAATATGTCCCGCACGCATCTGTTCGACCTCGTAGAGGATCGCCGCCTCGGTCTCTGCGCGGTTTTCGAGGCGAATGCCCGACGCGACAGAAAAATATCCCTTATAAAAATCAAGCACCGACGAACAATAATAGCAAAGGCTCTTTTTTTCACGCACGTTCGTGAAGAGCTTCGACGTCGGAGACCCGCCGAGGATCTCGTTATATACCATTGCCGTATAGATATCGTCACTCCTGAGATCCGCGCCGCTCGAAAGGGTGAGGACGAGCTTGCTCTGCGGCACGGGGAGCGTCTCCTCGAAGTACCGCTTCTGTGCGAGGTCTTTGGTGCCAAGCGGTGGCAACGTCGCTCCGAGCGCACCGTCGGTCGCAGGGCGGTCTCCCTCCGTTCGGAAGGCGTTTTCGATCAGCTCCGCCATTCGCTCTCCCTCGGTCGAGCCGACGTAGAAAAAGCGAAGGGGAGCGTGCGGTAGGAGCGCGCGATAGCGCTCCGTAACTGCCTCAGGCATCATCTCCCGCACCCCGTCAATCGTACCGTAAAAGGACACGCCGTGGGGCTCGCCCGCAAACGTCAGCTCGCGGCTTCTCTGCTCCGCGTAGGCGGCGGGATTGTTCTTTTCATCGCGGATCACGTCGCACAGCACCGTCTTTTCCTTCTCCACGTAGTCCGCGCGGAAAAGTCCGTTTTCGTCGTAAAGCGGCGCGTAAAGGCTGTCCGCAAGCATCTGCACATTTTCTTTTTCGAGCGCGCGACCGTCCTCCGTTGCGGGCAGAAAGGCGGGATCGATGAAATACGCGCCGCTGCCGAGGATCTGCAGGTCGCCCATACGGTAATTGCGTGAAAAGAGCGTCAGATCGTACAATTCATCCATACGGCGGTTCAGGGAAAGAAGGGTCGGATGCTTTGCGCTTCCGCGCCCGAGAACGCCGAGCAGGAGCGTGCTTTGCGGCGACAGCTTGCTGTCCGCAAGCAGGGCGGTCGAGACCGTCAGGCTGGCGGTCTTAAAGCGATCGGTCGAGAGTGCCGAAAGCGTCATTCCGTTCCCGAGATCGTATTCCTTCGGGATCATTGAATAACCCCTTCCCCGTCGGGCGAACAATCGTCTGTCCCCCCCGAAAAGCCGTTCGGAACGCGCGGAAGATCCGAGATCGACAGCGAGAACACCGTCCTCTGCGTATCCATACCGCGCACCTCGACGATGTAGTCAAGCTCGAGCGTGCCGCTCGTGAGGAGATCATTCTGCACCTTCCGCGCGTAGGACGCGATCGAAAGCCCGCGCTTGCCGTCCGAAAAGAGCGCCTGAAGCGCACCGATGTGGTAGTCACCGATGTGATGCCGCCCCGTTTCGAAGGAAAGGGTCATCTTCATCATACCCGTGCGCGTCAGCGTCACAACGTTCGGTCGGTTCTTCGAAAAAACGAGCGTGGTTTTCGTGTCCTCAAGCCCCTCCGCGCCCGTTTCCATATAGGAAAGCTCGCAAAGGTTTCCCTTGACGCGAAGCCGTCCCTCGGTCACCATCTCGAAGGGCTCGCCCGCGTCTCCGCACAGAGCCTCGTCGTAAAGCTCCTCGCGCGTTTCTTCTTCGTCGTCGAGCATCCCAATTTCGGAAAGTGCCTCAAGAAGTGACTCTGCCCGTTCACGCATTTTCTGAATGCGCTCCGACAGCGACGCTCTGTAATCGTATTGCAGTGAACGAACGTGCACGCGCACGTCGCGCGTCTCGGTCTCTTTCGTTTCGATAGCCATTGTTTTACAGCTCCTTTTCGCCCGTGATCGGTGTCTGGGCGTCTCCCGAAAATGTACGGGAGCTTACTCTTTTTTATCCTATTTAGTATAGCACAATCCCCCCTTACTGTCAAGCCTTTCGGACAAGTCTCGCAGAAAAACAAAGGCATAGTGGGCTCTGCCCGCTTGACTGCCTCGGCCGACCCTCGGCAGATCGCCTAGCATCTCACGCGCGGACGAGATGGAAGTCGCAACCAACCCGTAGGAACCGGCGTCCTCGACGGTCCTCTTTTCGGGAGGCTGATAGCCTCCCCTACGTTTACCCTCTCCGTCACTTCGTGACACCTCTCCCATAGGGAGAGGCAACGCAAGCCTTCCCCGGTGGGGGAAGGTGTCGCCGTAGGCGACGGATGGGCGACCGTGGGCTGTTCGTTTGGCGGGCGATTCTTGAATCGCCCCTACGAAAAAAATACGCAACCACCTCGGTAGGGGCTGGCGCCCACGACAGCCCGTCCAAAGCCTCCCTCCGGGGGGGGGGGTGGATTTTGCGAAGCAAAAGACGGGGGGAGCCCGCGCCACGAAATATTTTGATGAAACCTCATCCCTGCGCATTCTCCCTCAGTCGCTTCGCGACAGCGTCTCGCCTGCGGGTTGGCAAAGCCAACCGTCGAGTTTGCCCTAAGGCAAACATCGCGCGGGCTCGGTCTCGCTCGCGTTCTGACACCACACCGTGGTGTCATTCATTGCGCTCGCGCCGCTAAGCGTCCTCCCGGAGGGAGCCTTCTAACCACCCCGAACACTCTCGCCGAAAATCCTTGTGCAAATCGCTTTTTTTGTCTAATTTTCGAACATTCGCACTGCAATTGTCCGTTGTAGAAATACTTGATTTGGTATAAAATAATGTTGGATGTGGTTTTCAATACTACATTTGATAGTTTGAATTCTTCTTTTTCGCCGTCTCGTAGCGGCTACATAATAAAAAAACGGCTCTCCGCACCGCATCGGTGCGCGAGGAAATGAGGTCTTAAAATGATAAATGAGGTCAGAAATCCCGCAAGAAATCCTTCGAATGCACTCGACCGCCTCGCGCGCGTCATCCGCATCGTGTCGGTCCCCCCTTTGATGGTCGCCGCGATCCTTACCCTTCTGTGGTTCGCGCGCCCCGAGCTCTTCACCTCGGTGTCACATCTCCTGTTCTCGCAGTGCTTCCTCGCCCTCGTTCCCCTTCTCGCCTATCCGCTTTCCTACGCCGTTCCCGCGATCAAAAGAAAGGGGCGCGACGGACAGCGCAGTCTCGCGATGTACCTCTCGGCGCTCGGATATGTTTCGGTCGTTCTTTACGGACTTCTCGCGCACTGCACCGAGGGGCTTCGCGTCATTCATCTGACCTATCTCCTTTCGGTCGTGCTTCTGCTTGTCCTCAATAAGGTCATCCGAGTGCGGGCAAGCGGACACGCGTGCAGCGTGTCGGGTCCGATCCTCCTGCTCTGCCTTTACGTCGGCACGGCGGGCGCGGTCACGGGTGTGATTTTGTGGTCTCTCATCTTCTGGGCTTCGCTCCGCGGAAAGCACCACACGGCGCGCGAGTACCTCATCGGTTCTGGCGTTCCGATCGTCGCATATCTCCTCGCGGCGAGTGTTTATATGTTGGTGTGAACGGTTTTATAAAATAGCTTCGGCAGAGAGGGTCTTGCTTCTCTGCCGATTTTGTGTTATAATGAGGTGTAAAGAAAAACAGTAAACCTCCCTCTGCATACCGTCTACAAACACGCAGTCCATACAAAAAATCAAAAGGAACCGTTTCAACGCGAGCGGTTCCTTTTCTGTTCCCTTTTATCCCCCGAAATCCTCGAGGACTGCGGCAAGCGCCTCGTCACCGACGACCTCGATGCCGTTTTCAAGAAGCGCGCGGTCGGATGACGGAAGGGCAAATGCGGGAGTCGACAGCACGTCGAGAAGCGCACCGTCCGCATTGTAAAGGCCGATCGCGTTCGTCCCCGTGCCGTCCTCCCCCGTGACTGTCTTCAGGTAGTAGACCGTCGGCTTTTCGGGCTCGGCGGGCGTCTCATCGCTTTCGGGGATATCTGTTTCCCCGTTCGTTTCGACCGTCGGCGCGTCGGTCTCACCGTCGGGCGTTACCGCGACGGGAAGATCGGTTTCCGCAGGATCCGTCACGTCGACGAAAACGTCCTGTTCACCCGAGGGCACGTCCTCCTTGTTCCCAAGGGGCGACACCGTGAACCGTCCGACCATCGCAACGAGTGCGACGGCACCGAGATAAGACCCGAAAAGGATCATAATATTTCTTGACAGCTTCATAAATTCCTCCATGAAAAGCTTGAAATTGCAGGAAGGAACGGAAGACCTTGCCCGTGTTTCCTGCCGCTTGCACCTATTATTACCGAGGAGAGGCTCATATATGCAAAATTCCGTGGCACAATAACCGTACGGACATTCACCGCATATTTTATAGATGAAATCAGGACGGAAAGCAATGAAGCAACGGGACGAAAGAGAGATCGAAGCACAAGAAAAAAAGCAGAGGGCAACCGAGAGAAAAAAAAGAAAGCACCGCCGCGCGCGCACGTTTTTCCTCGGAGTGCTCGCATTCATTTTAGCCGCCGTGACCGTATTCGGCGTTTGCGCCGCAGTCGGTGCGGTGTACGTCGAAATGCACCCCGAGGTCTTCCGTATCGACCTAGCCCGCTTCTCTTCTCCCAAGGCGTACGGCGCGGCGGAGCTTTACTATTTTGAGAACGGCACGGACGATCCATACGTCGACCGAGACCGTGCAACCCTCCTCGAAACCCTCTCGGGGGGCGAAAAAACCGTCTATGTGCCCCTCTCCGAGATTCCGAAGGATCTCAGGAATGCCTTCGTCGCGATCGAGGACAAGCGCTTCTACACCCACCGCGGCGTTGATCTCAGGCGAACAGGGGCGGCGGTCCTCAACTATCTCCTGAAAGGCGACAGCAGCTTCGGCGGCTCGACCATCACCCAGCAGCTCGTGAAGAACGTCACAGGCGAAAGCGCGAAAACGCCGATGCGAAAGGTCACCGAGGTCTTTCGCGCCCTTGATCTCGAAAGGAGCCTTGGGAAGGAGGAGATCCTTGAGCGGTATTTGAATGTCATCAATCTCGCAAACGGTTGTCGCGGCGTGGGGAGCGCGTCGCGCTTCTATTTCGGAAAGGAGCCGAAGGAGCTTACCCTTCCCGAGTGTGCATCGATCGCGGCGATCACACAGAGCCCTGCGCGCTACGACCCGAAGAAACACCCCGAAAACAACAAGAAGCGGCGTGACAGCATTCTCCGTGAAATGCTTCTTCAAAACTATATCACCGAGGACGAGTACCGCGCGGCGGTCGAATCGCCCGTCTCGGTGAAGGAAGGAGGCACGAAGGCGGGCAAAGATCCCGATGGGTTCAACTCCTGGTACACCGATCTCGTCATTCGCGACGTCGTCGACGGGCTTTGCGAAAAGTACGGATACAGCCGTGAGGAGGCGTCGCATCTTCTTTATTACGGCGGACTCCGCATCTACACGCCGATCGACCGCGCGCTTCAGGACACCCTCTCGACGTATTACCGCGACACGTCGCATTTCCCGCGCCTCGCGAACGGCAAAACGCCCGAATCCGCGATGATCGTTCTCGATCCCAAAACGGGCAATATCCTCGCCGTTGCGGGTGCGATCGGAGAAAAGACGGGTGACCGCGTTTACAGCTACGCGACCGACGCGAAGCGTCCCCCGGGCTCTGTCTTGAAGCCGCTGTCGGTCTACGCGCCCGCGATCGAATGGGGTGTAATTAACTACGCGAGCGTATACGACGACGCGCCCGTCAAATTTATGCGGCAGAAGAACGGACGCTACACCGCGTGGCCGAGGAACGCGTCGGGAAGTCGGAAGGCCAAGCGG
>JAZNOQ010000091.1:0-22417 GCA_045589215.1 Eubacteriales bacterium | reverse complement strand
ACCGTCAGCGTGTCGGCATCGCGCAGGCGCTTGTCGGAAACCCCGAGGTCATCATTTTCGATGAGCCGACCGTCGGACTTGACCCGAAGCAGGTCATTGAGGTCAGAAACCTCATCAGGACCCTCGGAAAGGATCACACGGTCATTCTCTCGACGCATATCCTGCAGGAGGTTCAGGCGGTCTGCGACCGTATCCTGATCGTCAACAAGGGAAAGCTCGTTGCGGACGAAAAGACCGAGGACATCACCCGTTCGGTCGAGCAGAACCGCCGCTACGTCCTTAAGATCTGCGGCCCGCAGAGAGAGGTTCTTGCATTCCTGCGTTCAAGACGGGGGATCGTATATGCAGAGCAGAGACAAGGTCGCGACGGCGACGCATACAGCTATATGATCGAGACCGAGCTCGGCGTTGACGTTCGCAAGGATCTCTTCTACGCGCTCGCCGAAAGAAGCTGGCCGCTCGTCGGTCTTGAGGCACTCGGAATGAGCCTCGAAGACATCTTCATCAACATCGTCGACCACACCACCCGCGAGGGTGACAGACGAAAGGGAAGCGGAAATGCCCGCTCTAAGGCTCGGAGAGCCGAGCAGAACGCCGCCCGCGAGATCCTGAACCGCGCGAAATCAGGTCAGTCCCATAACAGCGAAAAGTCCGACGCGCTCAATGATCTGTTCGATACGAACGGCGACAAAAACGATTAAAGAAAGGAGAACGGCACAATGTTTGCAATTTATAAAAAGGAAATGCGATCGTATTTCATCAGCCCTGTGGGATTTGTCTACGTCGGTGTTTTTCTGGCTGTTGCCGCTCTGCTTTCCTGCTACAGCACCCTGCTTTCGGGTAGCTACAAAACCTCCACCTACTTTACGCTTCTGATCGTTGCCTTCATCGTAATGCTTCCGCTTCTTACGATGAAGCTCTTTGCAGAGGAAAAGAAGCTTCGCACAGAACAGCTTCTCCTCACGGCACCCGTCAGCATCACAGCAATGGTGATGGGCAAATTCTTCGCCGCTATGACGATGTTCGCAGGCACGACGCTTCTGTCCTGCCTCAATTTCGTTCCGCTCTACATCGTTTCGTTTGAGGAGCGCGCAGCCGCTGAGCTTTCGGGAAGCTATTCCGATGCGACAAGGCACATCGGCCCCGCGACCGCCGAGATCATCGGATGCGTCATTGGCATCACGCTCCTCGGAGCCGCCTTCCTTGCGATCGGACTCTTCATCTCCTCGTTGTGTGAAAATCAGCTTTCCGCCGCCGTGATCACGATTGGTGTCCTTCTTCTCATGGTCGTGCTCAATTTCGTCAACACGGCAGAGCTGATCGACAGCTACTTCATCCGCTTCCTCATCGACTGGGTCTGTGTGCTCAGCCGTTACAGCTATTTCAGCGCGGGCGTTTTCGATATCGCCGCTCTGATCTATTACCTCTCCCTCACGTCCGTGTTCCTTTTCCTGACCGTCCGCGTTTACGAAAAGCGCCGTTGGTCGTAATACGAGCGATATAAGAGAAAAGGAGAATCGATTTATGAAAAAACAGTACAACGGCAAAAAGCTCCGTTACGGCTCGTCCTCCGCGATCCTGACCGCGGCGATCGTAGCGGCGGCAGTTCTTCTGAACGTTTGCGTCTCCGCTCTGTCGGGGATCGCTTCGTGGATGTATCTCGATATGACCGCCGAGGATATGTATACCGTTTCCGACGAATGCTTCGAGCTTCTCGAGACCGAAGCGATCGCGATGGTCGACGAGATCCGCGCATACAACAAGGAATATAACGAAAACGGTGGCAGACCGTCCGACGCGGGCAGTGGACTCCCCTCGGAAGAAGAGGATGCGGAGACCGAATTCGTCGCACGTGATGAAAATATCACGATCAACATCTACTTTATGGACGACAGAGACGTCCTTCTCGAAAGCTCATCGATGCATTACGTCCTGAACACCGCGCTTGAGATCGAGAAGAAATTCCCCGAATACGTCAAGGTCTCCCACATCAACATTGACAAAAACCCCTCTGCGGTGCAGAAATTCCTGACGACCTCGCTTTCGACGATCGAAAAGACCGACGTTGTTGTCGAATTCGGAACCGAATTCCGTCTGATCGGTCAGACGCGCTTCTTCTTCCTTGACAGTACCACAAACGAGGTCACGGCATACAACGGAGAAAAGCAGTTTGCCTCCGCGATCCTCGCGGTCACGCGCGCAGAATCCCCCATCTGCCTTGTGGATATGGCACACGGGGAGGCCTTCCACGATTATTCTCTCCTCTACACCCTTGAGGACGCAGGCTTTGAGATCGCCTCGACCAAGGAGTATCTCACCGATGAAACGATCAAAAACGTGGAGGAGGAGTACGGCGGAGACGTTCGTCTCATCCTCATCTACAATCCGAATTCCGACTTTCTCGTAAGCAGAACGGATGCCGGTGGGAACGCTGTTTCCGACATTGACGAGATCGACACCCTTGACCGCTTCCTCGACGGCAAAAGCTCTATGATGGTCTTCATGTCCCCGCAGTCGCCCGTTCTTCCGAACCTGGAAGAATACCTTGAGGAATGGGGCATCTCCTTTGACCGCCATACGGAAGGGAACAGCGTTTCACCGTATATGATCAAGGACACCGCAAACTCCCTGACCTCCGACGGCTTTTCGCCCGTCGCGCAATACGTAACGACAGGCCTCGGCGGACAGATCACGTCCGATATGAGAAACGTTTCCTTCCCGAAAAAGCTCATCTTCCGAAACGCGATGTCGATCTCGTATTCGAACACCTATCAAAAGACCACCTACGATCCGTCAAATAGTGATGATACGAGCGTCGAAGCCTCCTCCGAGCCCTACGTCTACGGCTCTTATTACAGCAACGGTGTCTCGCGCACGATCTACGATCTCTTCGTTTCCTCGAGCGATGCCGTCGCAATGGCAAACGGGAAGACCGTCGCTTCGGCAGGTGAATACGATCCCTTCCGCTTCATGACGGTGTCGTGTGAGATGCGTCTCACGCAGGAGGACAACTACGGTGCCTCCACCGTTCAGGAAAACTCCTACGTCATCGCCTGCGGCTCGACCGACTTTGCAACCGAGGCATATCTGCAATCGGCAGTCTACGGAAACACCGATTTCCTGCTCAGCGCACTGACCGTTATCGGCAGAGAGCCCGTCCCCGTCGGTCTGATCCACAAGGCATTCGGAGATTACTCCATCGACAGCCTGACCACCTCTGCGGCAACCGCATGGACGGTCGCTCTGACGGCGATCCCCACCGTAGCCGCCCTGGTCACGGGCGTCGTGATCCTCGTTAAGAGAAAATACGCATAAAGGAGCATTTACAAAGAATGCAAACTGCAACTGCCAAAGAAAAAAAGGAGAAGCGCCCACCGACGGGCACCTTTAAAAAGCAGCAGCGCTTCACGATCCTCTTTGCGATCCTCGTGGTTCTCCTCGCGGTCGCGGTAGGGGTCACGTATTATTTCGTAGAGCTTGCAAAGACCTCCTTCGAGCATAACGGCGTTGTGTATCGCGTTGTGAAGCGAGACGGAGACTACGTTCTCGTAAACGGCGACGGCATCGTCTGCGAAAAGGCGTACGGCGGCGATTACTATATGACGGATGACGGTGAGATGCTGCTTTCGGTCGACAAGGAAAACGGCAAATATTCGGTCTATGCGGCTGTCGAGGGGCTTGAATACGACAAGAACGACGCAAACAGCGAAAACGCATATTACGTATCGACACAGACTGTCCTCGTTTTCCCTGCGATCTCCCAAGCGAATATGCAGGCGATCGAAATGCACAACGAGCATGGTGCCTTCACCTTTTACCGCAACAAATACGGTGATTTTGCGCTGTTGGGTGCCGAAGATTATCTGATGACGTACAACACGGAGATTTTCTCGGCATTCCTTCACTGCACAGGAACGATGATCGCGCAGAACAAGATCGTTGACCCGATCGTCGACGAAAACGGTAAATTCTCGGAATACGGACTTGACAACAGCGATACCTTCTGGACGGTCACAACGCTCGACAACAGAGTTTACAAGGTCATCGTCGGTGACAAAACACCCTCGGGTGACGGCTACTACATTCAGTACGTCGAGTGCACAAACCCCGTCCTGAACAAAGACGGCACGGTAAGCTCAATGACCGAAACTCCGAGAAAAGCGGTCTATATCACCGCCAATCAGACGATAAACACGTCTGCCGAGTACGTCGAAAAGCCCTTCCACGCCCCCGTGGAGGACCTGATGATCCCGCAGATCGTGTACGGCGTTTCCATGAACAACTATTTTGACGTTCAGAATTACGTCCTCCTGAAGGACAGCGAGCCCTTCGTAGCCTTCGATTATATCGACATCGCCGAGCGGTCGATCTCCGAGCGGTCGACGACCCCTTTCGTCATGCTCCTTGACGAGCATCTCGGCTTCACCGCCAACTCAAACAACATTATGCTTGCGCTCGAGAGCTTTTACAGCATGACCTTCACGCGCTGCGTCAAGCTCATGCCCTCGACGGAGGACCTGGTCAAATACGGCGTCTATACCGACCCCGTTCACACCTTTACCGAAACGGACGCTGACAAAAAATCCACGGTCTATCTCGTCTCCCTGCAGGAGGACGGCTCTTACGCCCTCACAAATGAGGACGGCGAGCTTCTCCCGCAAAACCCCGACGGAACCTATCTGACGACGGGAGGCGCAGTTCTTCGTATTGATGCGGAAAAGGGAACGGGCGAGTCCGTCTCGGGCAACGGCACGTGGGAGTATAGCTATGACTCTCCGTACTCGGTCTTTTACAACTTCGACGTAGTGATCGACGGCTCCGAAACGACGACCGAGCAGCTCGTGTTCTTCTCGGACGTTTCGACCTCCAACACGATCTTCGCTTACAGCCCCGCGTACGGGATGCTCGTCGAGATCCCCTCCTACGAGCTTGAATTCCTCCGTTGGAATTTCTTTGAGTGGATCGAGTCCTCGCTTTACGGCGCAAACATTGCTTACGCCGCGTCGCTCAAGATCGAAGTACCGAATAAGTCCACCCTCGGCTTCACGCTGAACAACACCGAGTCAAAGCAAGGAAAATTCGAGCCGCTTGACATGAATAAGTTCTATCTCTCGAACAGCAGCGGCTCCTATCTGTATTACACAGAGGAGACTCTGAAGGAAAGCGGCATTGACAAAAAGACCGCAAACGCCTATCATCTGAAGAAGGTAAACGGCAAATACGGCGTTTTCGACAGTAGGGGCGTTGAATACCCTGTTGCGCTTTCGGCTTGCTTCCGCATAGCAGACAAGACCGCCGCGCAATCGGATTATTACGTTGCCCGCTTCGGAATGCCGAGCGCAGGTGTCTCGGAAGGTTGGTTCAACGGCAAGGCGTACCTCTTACCAAATAAGAATTATCTCCTCTGCGACGAAAGCAGCGGCCTTTGGGGCACGGCATCGTACAGCGTCAGCTCCTCAGACATAACCGTAATGCACGACAACACCGGAAAGCTGGTCAGCACCGATGCCTTCCGTGACTATTACGAGGTGCTCCTATACGCCTCGATCGAGCAGGAATACATTCTCTCGGACGAGGAGGAGGCGGCTCTGATCGGAAATCCCGCCAATCTTCAGCTTCGCATCAAGGTCAAGACCTCGGAGCAGGATCTGGTATTCGAATTCTACTATCTCACCTCCCGAAAATCCTATCTTCGCGTTTCGGGTGACGGTGGAGAGACCTTCACGGGCGATATGTATATCCTTACCGCCCGCGTCGAAAAGCTCATAAGTGACTCGGAAAAAATCATAGAAGGCGGAGAGATCGACTCAACCGCAAAAAATTAAATTCCGGCAAAAGGGGACATTTTTATGCTGAACACCGTACGCCTCACGAAAAGAACCGTCTCGAAGGACAGGATCAAGCACTTCAACTTCCGCAGAAAGCCGAACAAGCCGACGCCCCTGATGTACGTGGCGAAGGGCATTATCAGCTTTCCCGACCTCAAAAAGCGCGGTGCGAGGATCGAGAAGATCGATATGGAGGAGCTTGAGGGGAAGCCTTATCTCCTGCTCGTCAATCACTCCTCGCTCGTTGACCTCAATATGATGCTGAAAGCGACGCACCCCTATCCCGTCAACAACGTCATGTCGCACGAGGGGTACGAAACCTACACAGCACCCATTATGCGGATGCTTGGCGTTCTCGCAAAGCGCAAATTCGTTCAGGATCTCGCACTGATCCGTAACATTCGTTACTGCCTGCACGAGCTGAAAACGGTATTTGCACTCTTTCCCGAGGCGCGTTATTCGCTCGACGGAACGGGCTCGTATCTGCCCGAATCGCTCGGAGGGCTCGTAAAAATGATGAAGGTCCCCGTCGTGATGCTGAAGCTTCACGGCAACTTCGTCACCTGCCCGCAGTGGAATAAGATCAACAAGGGAACCTACGTCGAGGGGCGGATGTATCCGCTCGTTCGCGAGGAGGAGCTTTCATCGCTCACCCCCGAGGAGATCTTCTCCCGTATCCGCGAGGCGTTCACCTACGATGACTTTGCATGGCAAAAGGAGCAGGGACTCGTGATCGATCACCCCGAGCGCGCGAAGGGGCTCCATGCTCTGCTTTACAAGTGCCCGCACTGCGGAGTCGAACACGAGACCGACTCGGAAGGAACAATGCTCTTCTGCCGAGCCTGCGGCAAGAAGTGGGAAATGACCGAGCTTGGCTCTCTTCGCGCACTTGAGGGGGAGACCGAATTCTCACACATCCCCGATTGGTTCCGTTGGGAGCGCGAATGCGTCCGCGAAGAGGTGCGAAACGGCACCTACCGCTTCGAGGACGAGATCAGACTCGAAACTCTGCCCGGCGGAAATCGCTTCTACGCGCAGGGAACAGCGAAGCTCATCCAGACCGTCGAGGGCACATTCATCGAGGGCACCTGCTACGGAGAGCCCTTCTCACTTCACAAGAAGCCTCTTGAGCAGGAAAGCATCCACATCGAATACGATTACCTGAAGAGAGGAGACTGCGTCGAGCTTTCGGTCATAGACGACAGCTTCTGGTGCTACGTTTCAAAGCGCGACGTCATCACAAAGCTCTCGCTCGCAACCGAGGAGATCTACTTCCTCGCAAAAGAGAACGCTCCCAAAAAGCAGCCGCTCGTTCGCAGAAAGCGTGCGGCAACCGCTAACACCTCTTCAGAAGGAGCAGAACAGCTGTAATAAGATATCATGAAGCTCAGTCAAACCGCCAAAAACGCCGTAATGATCGGCTCGCTCTGCTCGATCTCCTATCTTGCAGTCTACATCGCACGAAATATTCTGAGTGCCGTCACCCCCTTGATGGTCGAGGGCGGCTACACCGAGGAATACATCGGAAGCATCTCCTCGTTGTATCTCGGATTTTATGCCGTCGGTCAGCTCATCAACGGCGCGATCGGAGATAAGATCCACGCGAAATGGATGATCTGCATAGGACTCCTTGGCGCGGGAATCACGAATCTCGTCTTTTCGAGGATCGCGATGTTCCCGACGGCGGCTATGATCGTATACGGTCTCACGGGCTTCTTCCTTTCGATGATCTACGGCCCGATGACGAAGGTGGTCTCCGAAAACACCGAGCCCATACACGCCACGCGCTACAGCCTCGGGTACACGTTCGCATCCTTCATCGGATCCCCCGCCGCAGGGCTTCTCGCCGCCTTTCTTGCGTGGCAGAGCGTGTTTGCGGTCAGCAGCTCGGTGCTGTTCGCGATGTCCTTCCTCGGCTTCCTCTTTTTCACGGCGTTCGAGCGGCGCGGTGTCGTAAGATACGGTCAATATAAGGCAGAGAAGAAGGGGGCGCAGAATATTCGCGTTCTCTTTCGGCACAAGATCGTCAAGTTTTCGCTCATCTCGATCCTCACGGGCATCGTCCGCACTTCGGTCGTGTTCTGGCTGCCAACCTACATCGCACAGCACCTCGGATTTTCCGCGAAGGTATCTGCGGGCATCTTCACCGCCGCAACTCTCGTGATCTCCTTTACCGCCTTCATCGCGGTATTCCTTTACGAGCGACTCGGGCACGATATCCACAAGACCGTCCTTTTGATGTTCATAAGTGCTACCGTCTTTTTCGCACTGACCTATTTCGTAAAAAATCCCGTTCTCAACATCATTATGATCGTCCTCGCGATCATGTCGTCGAACGGCGCGGCGTCGATGCTTTGGAGCAGATATTGCCCGAGCCTTCGCGACACGGGAATGGTCTCGTCCGCGACGGGATTTCTCGATTTTCTATCCTACATGGCGGCGGCGGGAGCAAATCTGATCTTTGCAAACGCGGCGACCTCAATCGGTTGGGACAACCTCATCCTCGTTTGGCTCGCGATCGTCCTTGTCGGCGTGATCGTCGCACTTCCATACGATTGGATCCTCGCAAAATTCCGCAAGAAAGCATAATAAAAAACTCGGTTCACACAGGGTGAACCGTGTTTTTTTATTCAGCGCGAAGCTTACGCCTTCTTTGCGATCGCTTCGGTGTCGCGGGCGATGACAAGCTCCTCGTTTGTGGGGAGCATCCAGATCTGCACGCGGCTGTCGTCGGTCGAAAGACGGGTTCTGCCGTTCTTGCCGAAGGTCTGTGCGTTCTTTTCGGTGTCCATCTTTACGCCGATGTACTCAAGACCCGCACAAGCCTTTTCACGGATATAACCGTTGTTCTCGCCAATGCCTGCGGTGAATACGATCGCATCAAGACCGCCCATAGCTGCGGAGTACGCGCCGATGAACTTCTTGATCTGGTAACCGAGAATGTCGAAGGAGAGCTGTGCGCGCTCGTTGCCCTCGTTGATCGCTGCCTCAAGGTCGCGGCAGTCCGAGCCGATGCCCGAGATGCCGAGCAGACCGCACTGCTTGTTCATATAGTCAGCCATCTCGTCGGGAGTGAAGCCCTTCTTGTTCATGATGTAGGGAACGATCGCGGGGTCGATATCGCCGCAGCGCGTGCCCATCAGAACGCCTGCAAGGGGTGTGAAGCCCATCGAGGTGTCGATGCATTCGCCTCCCTTGACTGCCGAGATCGACGAGCCGTTGCCGATGTGGCAGGTGACGATCTTGGTCTCCTCTACGGGCTTGCCAAGGAGCTTTGCCATTTCGCCCGCAACGTAGCGATGCGAGGTGCCGTGCGCGCCGTAACGGCGGATGCCGTACTGCTCGTACATATCGTAGGAAAGTCCGTACATATAGGCTTCCTTCGGCATCGTCTGATGGAATGCGGTATCAAATACGAGAACCTGAGGGGTGTTCGGCATAACACCGAGACAGCCCTTGATGCCCTGAATGTGGGCGGGGGTGTGCAGGGGTGCAAAATCGTGGCACTGCTCGAGCTTCGAGAGCACGTCGTCGGTGAGAAGCATCGACTTCGAGAAGAATGCGCCGCCGTGGACAACTCTGTGACCGACTGCCTCGATCTCCTCCATGCTGGAAACGCATCCGTGCTCCTTCGAGAGAAGAGCGTCAACAACGCACTTGATCGCGGCGGTGTGGTTGGGCATCGCAATATCCTCTACGAATTCAGCCGCGGTGGGGAGAATTCTGTTGTGCTTCAGACGACCGTCGATGCCGATTCTTTCGCACACGCCCTTTGCGATCACCGTATCGGTGGTCGTGTCGAAGAGCTGATACTTCAGGGAGCTGGAGCCTGCGTTTACTACGAGTACGTTCATTTTTATATCCTCCGAAAATTTATAACGATTTTATGACTTTTATACCAAAATATTATTATACAGGATTTTTCTTAAAATTGCAAGTGGTTTTGTGATTTTTCCGACGATTTATTAACTTTTTATAAAAATTACAAAAAATACGAAAAGAGGGCAGGTAGCCCGCCCTCTCTTACGATTATTTCTTTTCCCTGTCCACGAGCAGATGACTGTAATCCGCATCCTTCGGACGGATGGTGTCGGGATCCTGAAAGAAATTGTCACTGAGCCGCTTGATCACGGGAGCAAGCGCAATAAGCGCGATCAGGTTCGGGATCGCCATCAGACCGTTGAAGAGGTCCGCGAATTCCCAGACGGCATCAAGGCTTGCAACACAGCCCCAGAAGATCATCAAGGTGTAAACGATCCGATAGAAAAGCTTCACAAGCTTGTTGCCCTTCGACAGGTACTCGATGCACTTTTCACCGTAATAATACCACGCGACGATGGTAGCAAAGGCGAAGAGGCACATACCGACGGTAACGATGTACTGACCGCCTGTGAATGCATTTTCAAATGCCTGCGAGCTCATCGCGCGGGTGTCTCCCACGTAGGCAACGTTATGCCATAGACCCGAGGTCAGAATGACGAGTGCCGTGATGGTACACATAACGATCGAGTCGAAGAACACCTCGAACGCACCCCATAGGCCCTGACGTGCAGGATGGTCGGTGGAAGCGGAGGCATGTGCGATCGGGGCAGAGCCCATGCCCGCCTCGTGCGTGAACACACCGCGCGCCATACCGATGCGGCAAGCATACATCACCGATGCACCGAGGAAGCCGCCCATTGCGGCGGTGCCCGTAAAAGTGTTCTTGATGATGAGCAGAAATGCGTTCGGAATGTGTTCTATATTGATCGCGAGAACGACAAGAGCGCCCACGATGTACAAGATCGACATAAAGGGAACGAGGAATTCGGTCACGTTCGCAATGCGCTTGATGCCGCCGATAAAGATCAGAGCGCCCAAAGCGGCAACCACAAGACCGATGATCCAGGTGGGAGCGCCGAAGGTGGCGTTAACACCGCCCGCAAGGGCATTCGCCTGCACGGATGCACCGATGCCGAGCGCGGCAAGACCGCCGAAAACGGCAAACAAAACAGCAAGCCATTTCTTGCCCATGCCCTTCGAGATGTAGTACATCGGGCCGCCGACGATCTCGCCCTTTTCGTTCGTGGTACGGTATGCGTGAGAGAGCGTCACCTCACAGTATTTGATGACCATACCGACAAGCGCGGAGATCCACAGCCAGAACACCGCCCCGGGACCGCCCGTTGCGATCGCAAGGGCAACGCCGACGATGTTTCCCGTTCCGACGGTGGCGGCAAGTGCCGTACAGACCGCCTGAAAGGGTGATATCGCCCCTGCCTCGATCGCAGCCTTATCGCGCTTTTTGAACAACGTTTTGGTCGTATAGCGCATCACGATATGGAATTTTGTAAAAATAACGCCCTTTGTGAGAACCACGAGGAAGATTCCCGTTCCGATCATCAGAATGACCATCGGAAGTCCCCAGATCACGTTATCGTTCAACCATTCAATAAATTTTAAGATAACTCCCATGTTTTGCTCCTTGCCCGTTGCTTGGTATCAAAATGTGTTTATACAACGAGTTAAGGCTTATTATATCACATTTTTTCGAAGATTTCAATATTTTGGGACAAAAAAATAAGGCTCCCTTTCGGAAGGGAGCCGGTGTCGTAGGGGCGATTCACGAATCGCCCGGTTGTTGTTTTGTGCGGTTCTGCGGGGCGTTCTTTTATTTGCGCTTCCCGATTTGGATCTCGCCGTGCTTTCCTTCGAAGGATTCGATGCAATCGCGGATCAAAATTAAAATTTGGCTGTTCGCACTTCTACCTTCGTAATCTGCAACTACGTGCAGCTTGTCCAACATTTCTTCTTCAATTCGAACAGACAAACTTTTTGCACCCATAATAACCTCAAAATCAACATATTTTGTGTTTATATTCCCATTTTACACAAAAAATATGGTATTATGTTAGAAACGGACGCAAAATGTATCCAAAATATATTCAAGTGAAAGGAAACCACTATGAAACTTGCTATCATCGGCTCAAGATCGATTACTGACCCCAACATCGAGGAATACTTACCCGATGGCGTGACCGAGATCGTTTCGGGTGGCGCAAAGGGAATTGACGAAGCGGCGGCAAGATACGCCAAGCAGAACGGTATCAAGCTAACCGAATTTTTGCCCGACTACGAACGCTACGGCCGCGCCGCACCGATCGTTCGCAACAAATTGATCGCAGAATACGCCGACGAATGCCTCGCCTTTTGGGACAGCTGGTCACACGGAACCAAATATACGATCGAGTGCTTTCGCAAGCTGAATAAGCCTGTGGAAGTCATCGTATAACACCCCGCGCGTGGACAACCGTCCATTTTCCCTCAAAATTGCGCCGCCCCCTTGACTTTCCCGTGCGCTTGTGCTATAATAAGATGAATATATATCATTATTACAGTAAAATGATAGGGAAAGACGCGTACAAACAGCGCGTTCAGGGAGGTATACGATGGCAGAAGAACTGTTCGAGGGCGCAAAGCTCGTAGAGGGCAAGTACCTGATGTATAAAGACAAGCCGCTCGTTCGCGAGGGCAATACCATTTGCTACGGCGACAAGACCGAAAAGTGCATTCTGATCCTTGAGATCATGAAGTACAAGGACGTGAACGGGAACAAGGTTCCCGATCTGATCCTCATTCAGGTCATCGACTCAAAGGATCCGACGAAGATCGTAAAGCAGGGACAGAAGTCGGGGCTTTACGAGGCGTTTTCGCTCGGACTCGTCTGGCTCGAAATGGCACTCAAATAATTTCGCGTGAAAAAATCAGGCACACCACAGTGGTGTGCCTGATTTTTTATCAGAGCATGACCGCACGAGTTCGTAAATAGATCCCTGCCGACTTTTTCTCGGGCAAAAAGAGCGTATAAAGCGCTTCGGCGCGGCGCTGAAGCGCTGACTCCCGTGCAAAATCCGTATCCCCGCAGTCTTCAAGGATCGCCGCGGGACGTGTCACGATGCGAAGCGTCGCGTCCTTTCGCTTTCTGTAATCTGCGAGAAAAGCGCGTCCGACCTCATTCGCTCCGAGAAGATTGACGTATGCGGGCGGGCGGCGGAGATCTTCCTCCGTCACTCCCGTAAGCCCGTACAAAACGGCTCGGCGCACACGCGAATCGGTATATTTCTTAGTCGACGCAAGGCGATAAAATTCAGGTAGCGTTGCAGCGTTATTTGCCGCGTGACATATGCGCTCCGCAAGCCCGCCGTGCATTTCTGCGATCCCCGAAAAATCGCGCGGATCGTGCATCCGATAAAACGAAAGGATCGCCGCAGGGGCGTTTTCAAAACACACGGGGGCTGTATTCGCCTTGACCGCGCGCAAAAACGGCTCGGTCGCGGCGGCGTCAAGTCCCGACGCGCGGGCATACGCCTCGGCTACTGCGCCGTTCCCGCTTTCCTTGATCGCGTGAAAAAGCACCGCGCGGATCGCGGTCGCAGACGGATGAATGTTTTCTGCGGAGAGGACCTCTTCGTGATACGATGCGCCCTCGCGCTTCAGAATAATCGGCTTCATCTCACTGCCGAGCGAACGGATCGCCTTGAGGTACTCGACACCGAGCACGTCGTTTGAGCCGAATTTTGGAATTCCCAAAAATTCACCGAGGAGATTGAAATAAGCCGCCGCGCTCCCCTTGCCGCTTCTGCCTGCCTCCGCAAACGCCGCACGAAATTCGTCCGACAGCGCGATCTCCGCCGCCCGCTCGAGCAGGGAGGGATCTCCCGACTCCGAGCCGAAGCAGAGGGTGTCGGTATGCAGTCGGTCAAGGATCGAAACGCCCGCCGTTGCGAAATACTCCGCGCCACCCGCAGAATAGGGGTAGGGAAGCTCAAGAACGAGATCCGCTCCCACAAGAAGCGCGATCTCGGCGCGCGTGTATTTGTCCGCAACCGCAAGCTCGCCTCTCTCCGTGAACGAGCCGCTCATCAGAGCGATGACACAGTCTGCGCCCGCCTCCCGCGCACGTCGAAGCTGATACGCGTGTCCGCTGTGCATTGGATTATATTCGCATATGATACCCGTCGTCACGCGCATTCTCCTTTCGGCTTTCTTTTCCTTGATGATACTAGTATCATTTTAGCACACTTTCCTCGAATTGTAAATACAATTCAGTAAAGAAAATGCCAAATAGGTCTTGATTTTCCCTATGAAATACGATATAATAAGATGAGACAGTTTTTCGAACGGAGGGCTATTATGAACTCATCTCCCCTCGTCGCCATCATTCCCGCTTATTCGGACGACGAAAAAATCAGGCTTTCTCCCGAGTATCCCGCAGCCCTTCTTGACTGCGGCGTGATCCCCGTTACACTTCCGTATTCAGAGGACCCTGCAGTCATTCGCTCCTACGCGGAACGCTTTGACGCCTTTCTCTTTTCGGGCGGCGTTGATCTCGAGCCCGCGCTATACGGCGAAGAAAAGTCGTCGGATCTGGTAGTTACCGATCCTAACCGAGATCGCTTTGAGCTTGCGCTCTTTCCCGAGGCTCTGAAAACGAACAAGCCGATCCTCGGCATCTGCCGCGGCTCACAACTCATGAACGTGGCAAGCGGCGGAACGCTCTATCAGCACATTGACGGGCATCGGCAGACCGAGGCGGGAGCCGTCACGACACATAGCGTACGCATTGCACCCGATTCGCGGCTCTTTTCGATCATTGGAAAAGAAACGGTTTCGGTCAACAGTCTCCATCATCAGACCGTTAAGGACGTTGCTCCGACCCTCCGCGCCGTTGCGTGGAACGAAGAGGGATTCGTTGAAGCAGTCGAGGACCCCTCTCACCCCTTCTTCGTTGCCGTTCAGTGGCATCCCGAGCTTTTGTACGAGTCGTCGGCAGACGCGAAGGCGATCTTCCGCGCATTCGTAGCGGCAATATAAATTTTTAGCCTTTCGGATCTCCCGAAAAGCCATTTCGACAGCAAACATAAAATCAAACTCATAACGAGGTATACAGGCATATGGCAAACATCCCAGAGCTTTACGGCAGTATGGTATTCAACGACAGCGTGATGCGCGCGAAGCTCCCGAAAGAGGTCTACAAGTCGCTTCGCAAGACGATCTCGACGGGCAAGCAGATCGACGGCTCTATCGCGGACACGGTTGCGTCTGCGATGAAGGAGTGGGCGATTGAAAAGGGAGCTACTCACTATACGCATTGGTTCCAACCCCTCACCACGGTCACGGCAGAGAAGCATGACAGCTTTATCGAGCCGATCGCGGGCGATCAGGTCGTGATGGAGCTGTCGGGGAAATCGCTCGTGCAGGGTGAGCCCGATGCCTCCTCCTTCCCTTCAGGCGGACTTCGCGCGACCTGCTCGGCACGCGGATACACCGCGTGGGACCCCTCGTCCTACGCATTCGTGAAGGACGGAACGCTCTATATTCCGACCGCATTCTGCTCCTACACGGGCGAGTCGCTCGACTATAAAACGCCCCTTCTGCGCTCGATGGAGGCGATCAGCGAGCAGGCGCTCCGCATTCTGCGGATTTTCGGAGACGAAACGACGAAGCGCGTTACCACGACGGTCGGCGCGGAGCAGGAGTATTTCCTCGTGAACCGCGAGTATTTTAACGAAAGAGCCGATCTTCTTTATACGGGCAGGACGCTCTTTGGCGCTCCCGCACCGAAAAGGCAGGACCTGAAGGATCACTACCTCGGACCGATCAAGCCGAGGGTCGCTGCCTTTATGGAGGAGCTTGACCTTGAACTCTGGAAATTCGGCATCAGCTCGAAGTCGAAGCACAACGAAGCAGCCCCCGCACAGCACGAAATGGCACCGATCTACGCGACGACGAATATGGCTGTTGACCAGAACCTTCTCACGATGGAGCTGATGAAGCGCGTTGCGGAGAAGCACGGACTCGCCTGCCTTTTGCACGAAAAGCCCTTCGCAGGAATCAGCGGCTCGGGCAAGCACAACAACTGGTCGCTTTCGACCGATCTCGGCAAAAACCTCCTAAATCCCGGCAAGAGCCCGATCGAGAACACGCAATTTCTCTTGATCCTCTCCGCCGTCGTCAAGGCGGTCGACGAATATCAGGATCTGATGCGCCTGTCGATCTCCTCGGCGGGCAACGATCACCGTCTTGGTGCATGCGAGGCTCCGCCCGCGATCGTGTCGATGTTCGTCGGCGAGGAGCTTTCGGATATCATCGATTCGATCGTTTCGGACACCGAATATCTGAGCGGCGCACACGCGAAGATGGACCTCGGCATCCATTCGATCCCCGTCTTCGAAAAGGACACGACCGACCGCAACCGCACCTCTCCCTTCGCCTTCACGGGCAACAAATTTGAGTTCCGTATGCTCGGCTCGTCGCAGAACATCGCGATGCCGAACGTCATCCTCAACACGACGGTTGCAAAGGAGTTCCGCGAATTCGCAGACCGCATCGAAGCATCGGACAACAAGAAGGAAATGATCGCAAAGATCATTCGTGAGACCTTCGCTTCTCACGGACGCATCATCTTCAACGGAGACAGCTACACGCAGGGCTGGGAGGCCGAGGCAGCACGCCGCGGACTTCTGAATCTGCGAACCGCCGTCGAGGCGTTTGACGTGTTCGACGCACCGAAGAACGTTGCACTCTTCACGGAATTCGGCATCTTCAGCGATACCGAGATCGAGGCACGCAAGTATATCCTGTACGAGAACTATTATAAGACCGTTCGCATCGAGGCGCGGACGATGATCGATATGGCGCAGAAGGAGATCCTTCCCGCCGTCGAATCCTATATCTTCTCGCTCTCAAAGACCCTCCGCGCAAAGCTCGACGTCCTTCCGAACGTCCCCTGCCGCATGGAGAAGGAGTTGATCACGCGCCTGTCGGCTCTGCAGGACGAGACCTACGATGCGCTGAATGCGCTTTCCGCCGAGGTAGCGGCGGCGAACGAGGAAAAGCACGCGATCCGCTGTGCGCTTCTTTACGCAAACCGCGTCATTCCCGCAATGGCGGTGCTCCGCGAAAAGGCAGATGCCCTCGAAACGCTCACCGCGAAGGACGCGTGGCCGCTTCCTACCTACGGGGATATGACCCACCGTCAGTAAGCCGCTATGGAATATAGTCAGATCTGCGAGCACACGGTAAAGGAAAAGCTTGGGGGAGCGCGGATCGCGCTTCGCATCGGCTTCATTCTGCTTTACGCGCTCATTCTCTTCGTCGCTATGATGCTCGGGCTCGTATGGCAGGCACTCGTGCCCTGCCTCGCGGTAGCCATTCTCGTTGATATCCCCCTGTTTCTCGTCACCTGGCGCAGGACGCGCGTGGAGTATGAGTACACGATGACGGGCGGCATTCTCGTTTTTTCGCGTATTTACGGTGGAAGCGTACGAAAGGTCGTATTCGAGCTGAATATGCGCGAGATCAAGGCAGCGTTTCCGTACGGAAATGCGGACGGCATGAAAACGTTATCGAAACACGCACCCGAAAAGCAGTATTTTGCACTCTCGTCGCAAAACGCCGAAGATAATCCGGGAAAAGAGATCTGGTGCTGCATCTTTGACGGCGAGGACGATAAGACCGCCGCGTTCTACTTCGAGCTCACCGACAATGCCTACCGCTTTCTGAAGTTGTACGCAGGAGGCGCGGTCGCAAAGAGGGAACGAACGTAAGTCCCAAACAGTAAAAAACAAATATTAAAAAAACACCCCATAAAAGGAGATCCATTATGAAAGCAGTCATCACCGTAACGGGCAAGGACTCGGTCGGCATCATCGCAGAGGTCGCAACCGTCTGCGCCGAATACAAGGTCAACATTCTCGACGTCACGCAGAGTATCATTCAGGACTATTTTGCAATGATCATGCTCGCAGACATCAACAATCTCACAATTCCCTTCTCGGAATTCACCGATCTGCTCCACGCGCTCGGTGAGAAGAAGCATCTCGAGATCCATTCGATGCACGAGGACATTTTTAATACGATGCACCACATCTGACCGCGCTCTCACCCACATATTCTCTCTCTGAAAGGACAGTACCGTAATGCTGAATACACAGGACATTCTGGAAACCATCCAGATGATACGGCAGGAAAATCTCGACATCCGAACGATCACAATGGGCATCTCGCTCTTTGACTGCGTTTCGGACGACGAGAACGTTCTGTGCCGCAAGATATATGACAAGATCACCCGCTCTGCTGAGCATCTCGTTGAGACGGGCTGTGCCATCGAAAAGGACTACGGCGTGCCGATCGTCAACAAGCGCGTCTCGGTTACCCCGATCTCGCTCGTCGGCGGCAGTCTCTCGAAGGACGGCTTTATCAAGGTGGCACACACCCTTCAAAAGGCGGCAGAGGCAACGGGCATCAACTTCATCGGCGGCTACTCGGCGCTCGTGCATAAGGGTATGACTGCGGGCGACCGCAACCTCATCGCGGCGATCCCTGAGGCACTTGCCGAGACCGAGCTTGTCTGCTCGTCTGTCAACGTCGCAACGACGAAGGCGGGCATCAATATGGATGCGATCCGTCTGATGGGTAAGACCATCGTTCGTGCAGCAGAGCTGACGAAGGATCGGAATTCAATCGGATGCGCGAAGCTCGTGGTATTTGCAAACGTTCCCGAGGATAACCCCTTTATGGCGGGTGCGTTCCACGGTGTGGGAGAGCCCGACTGCGTCATCAATGTCGGTGTTTCGGGTCCCGGTGTAGTCAGCTCGGCGATCGAGCGCGCGGGCAACTGCGACCTCTCTGAGCTTGCGGAGCTCATTAAGAAGACTGCATTCAAGATCACGCGCGTCGGTCAGCTCGTTGCATCCGAGGCGTCGAGAAGACTCGGCGTTCCCTTCGGCATCATCGATCTGTCGCTCGCGCCCACGCCCGCGATCGGAGACTCGGTCGCGCAGATCCTTGAGGACATGGGACTCGAATCCTGCGGCGCACACGGCACGACCGCTTGCCTTGCAATGCTGAACGATGCCGTCAAGAAGGGCGGCGTTATGGCATCGAACCACGTCGGCGGACTTTCGGGCGCGTTCATCCCTGTATCCGAGGATGCGGGTATGATCGCGGCGGTCGAGCGCGGCGCGCTTTCGATCGAAAAGCTCGAGGCAATGACGGCGGTCTGCTCGGTCGGACTCGATATGATCGCGATCCCCGGAGACACGCCCGAGGACGTCATCTGCGGCATCATCGCGGATGAGATCTCGATCGGTGTAGTCAACACCAAGACGACGGCTGTTCGCGTCATTCCCGCATTCGGCAAGGGCCCCGGCGACACGGTCGAATTCGGCGGTCTGCTCGGTCACGCACCGATCATCGAGCTGAATCCCCACTCGCCTGCGAAATTCATCGGACGCGGCGGACGCATCCCCGCACCGATCCACAGCCTCAAGAACTGATCACACAAACGAACAATCAAAAAAAAGAAGGAGGTCTATGATATGTCGCGAATGTCACGCATATATGCCCTCCTTCTCGTTTTTCTCCTGCTCTTTCTCACGCCGTTCTGCGTTTATGCGGTGGGGGACGAGGATGACTCGTACGAGGAAGAAACACTCAGACCAACGAAGCTGTACAGCTTTAATTACGAGGAGAAAAGCTCGCAAGGCTCACTCCATTTGCACAGATCGTACGCCGAACGCGGTGATGTCGATCTGCTTGCCCCCTTCGTCGAAACTGCGGGACACGGCGGCTCGATGTACATTAGCATAGGTGACGTCAAGCTTTATCTCTCAACAAAGCTCGTTAAGGAGATCGCTCGAAGAGGTGAGCCCGTCCTGATCTACATAAAGGAGCTCACCGAAGAGACGAACAAACCCGATACTGCAGAGGGTGGACTACCCCAAGATGTCGTTTACGACATCGACCTCGGCTTCGAGTTTGACCGAGAGTCCCTCAAAATACAGATCAAACACATGACGACGAACGCCGAGGGGTTGCGCGTGCTGTCGATCGACGAAAGCGGCACCGAAACCGAGCTGAAATCGTCGTATGGCAAGTCTCTCGTCGCCTTTTTCCCCGAAAGAACGGCGTTTACCCTGCGTATCACCGAGGAACCTCCATCCGAGGGGCTTTCTAAGGTGCTTATTCTCTTGTCGGGCGTGCTGATCCTTCTCGTCGCGCTTTCCGCTGTCACGGTCGTCCTGCTCCGAAGAGGGGTATTAAAGCGCGCGTTTCTGCGGCGATATGACAACTCACAACAGTCAAAGGAGGGCTGACGAATGGGAAGAATGCTTGGATCCTTTGCGGACGACGATGAGCTCGACCGCCCCGACCTCAACAAATGCCCCGACTGCGGATGCTTTTTTGAAAGCGATGACTGTCCGCTTTGCGGCAAGCGTTGCCCCGACTATATGCGCGCGGGAAACCGCCGAGCGCTAAAGAAAAAGAAGAAGCGGAACAGCGGTCCGCAGTACAAGCTCGCATCCGTCGATTGGTATCACCGTTGGTGGTTCATCATTCTGATGCTCTTCGTTTTCCCCCTCGTCGGCATCATTCTGCTCCTGACGAGCCCGCATAAAAAGAGCTTAAAGATCACCGTCGTCGTGATCGCGGTCCTCTACACCATCCTCACAAGCATCGGGATCGGCTCGATCGTGCAGGGGGCGATCAATCTGTTCAGCGATCCTGTGAATACATCCTTATCGCGCGAGGAATACGTCTCGGCGTGCGAGGAGATCCCGGCAGAGGACTTTTACCGCTATGCTGAAGGCTACAAAGAAAAATTTGTCTCGATGACCCTTCTCGTCAAGGAACGGTTCGTGGATATAGACGGCTACTATGGCGGTGACGAGTACACGACCTACTACGTCTGCGAGGCGCTTGACGGCAGTACTTATACACTCCTGCTCCGTGATTGTCTGCAGAAAAATGATGCGCAGAATTTCGTCGCGGGTGCGATGATCCGCATCTACGGTGAGGGCGCAGGGGAAGTGACCGTTTACGATATGAATCATATCCCGCACACCGCTCCGTGTATTTACGGCGCATACGTCGACGTGATCGGATAAACGAAGGAACCGCAGATTGACTTTCTGCGGTTCTTCTGTTATAATAGAATATAATAGAAACAACGTTCGTAACAGAAGCACCACAATATTTGTAAGAGGATCATTATGGAGCAAGAAAACAAAGCCGTTTATGATATTGCCGTAGTGGGCGCCGGACCTGCAGGGGCTATTTTTGTAAAGGAGCTCGCAAAGGCACGCCCCGAGCTGAGGATCATTCTGATCGACGGACAGTCTCCGGGCTCAGCAAAGCCGTGCGGAGGACTTCTTGCACCCGATGCACAAAAGCTGCTCGCGAGATTTGATCTCGTGCTTCCGAAGAGCGTTCTTGAAGATCCGCAGATCTTTGCGGTCGAGACGATCGACATCGACCGAAAGCTGGTTCGATATTATCAAAGGCATTATCTCAATATGGACAGATACGCCTTCGACAGATGGCTTCTTTCCCTCATTTCCACGAACGTAAAGATCAAGAAGGGACGTTGCAGCGATATCCGAAAAGAAGGGGAGCTTTACCATATTTTTACAAAATACGACGGTTCGGAGGAATGCGTGACCGCACGGGCGATCGTCGGCGCGGACGGCGGCGGCTCTGTCGTAAGGCGCACCTTTTTCCGTCCGATGAAGGTTCAATATATGGCAATCCAGCAGTGGTTCGAAAACAAGGGACAAAGATTGCCCTATTACTCCTGCATATTTGATGCCCAAACGAGCGACAGCTGTTCGTGGACGATACATAAGGGAAGCTACGTGATATTCGGCGGTGCGTTTCAAAAGAAAGGGTGCCGTCAGGCTTTCGATATGCAAAAAGAAAGGCTTGAGGCTTTTCTCCAAAACTCGTTCGGAGAGGCGGTCAAGACCGAGGCATGCCTCGTTTCAAGTCCACGCGCAATGAAGGATTTTTGCACGGGAGAGGGAAGCGCATTTCTTCTCGGAGAGGCGGCAGGCTTTATCAGCGCAAGCTCTTTTGAGGGACTAAGCAGTGCGATGTACAGCGGAAAGATGCTTGCCGATGCGTTTGCCGAAGGAAATTCTTTCGATGACGTGCAAAGGATCTACCGAAAAAACACGCGGTCTCTGAGACTGAAGCTCCGTATGAAATCGGTGAAAAGGACTTTTTTGTGCACTCCGTTTACCCGCGGCATTATTATGAAAAGCGGGATACAGAGCATCCGCCCCTATATGAAAAAGGATCACTAAAAAAACAGCAAAAAGGGACTGCCGCAAAGCGGCAGTCCCTTTTGGGTGCTTAAAAATTATTCGTACAGCTTGCCCATCTTCACGAGACGCTCGTACTTAGCCTGAGCGTTCGCTTCAGCCTGTGCGAAGAGAGCCTGCGCTCTTTCCGGGAAGGTCTGTGCGAGACGTGCGTAACGAGCCTCGTTTGCGATGAATTCCTGATAGCTGCCCGTGGGAGCCTTGGAATCGATCGTGAGCTTGTTGTTTTCAAGCGTAGGATTGTAACGGAACATATGCCAGTAGCCTGCCTCGACTGCCTTCTTCATCTCGAGCTGGCAGTTCTGCATACCGCCCTTCTTGATGCCGTGCATCTCGCAGGGAGCGTAGCCGATGATCAGCGAGGGACCCGGATAAGCCTCTGCCTCTGCAAGAGCCTTGAGGTACTGGTTCATATCAGCGCCCATTGCAACCTGTGCAACGTAA
>JAZNOQ010000090.1:0-7023 GCA_045589215.1 Eubacteriales bacterium | reverse complement strand
CAATTCTCTTCTCTTTCATATTACTCAAGGATAACGCCCTCGTCGCTCTCGACTACCTCGCCGAGAAGGTAGGCGTCCTCGCCGTGTGCACGAAGGATCTCAAGAGATCTGTCAAGGTCCTCCTTCGCTACGACTATGCTCATACCAACGCCCATGTTGTAGGTATTGTACATATCTCTTTCGGGGATGTTGCCGGTCTTTGCGATCAGGTCGAAGATCGGAAGCACCTTTACGTCGGACTTCGTGATCTTCGCGGAGAGACCCTTCGGGAGAGATCTCGGAATGTTCTCGTAGAAGCCGCCGCCCGTGATGTGGCTGATGCCCTTCACGTCGACCTTTTCAATGAGCGCGAGAACGCTCTTTACGTAGATCTTCGTGGGAGTGAGCAGGGTTTCTGCGATCGTCTTTCCGCCAAGCTCTGCACAGGGCTCGTAGAGAGACGCGGGATTGTGGTCGATATCAAACACCTTACGAACGAGCGAGAAGCCGTTAGAGTGAACGCCGCTCGAAGCAAGTGCGATCACAACGTCGCCTTCAGCCATTCTCGTGTTGTCAAGGATCTTTTTCTTATCTACGATGCCGACGGCAAAGCCTGCGAGGTCATAGTCTTCAACAGGCATCATGCCGGGATGCTCGGCAGTTTCTCCGCCGATCAGAGCCGCTCCAGACTGAACACAGCCCTCGGCAACACCGCTGACGATCGCCGCGATCTTTTCGGGGACGTTCTTGCCGCAGGCAATGTAGTCGAGGAAGAAGAGGGGCTTTGCGCCACAGCAGATGATGTCGTTCACGCACATTGCGACGGCATCGATGCCGATGGTGTCGTGCTTATCCATCAGGATCGCCATTTTGACCTTCGTGCCGCAGCCGTCGGTGCCCGAAACGAGAACTGGCTCCTCCATTCCTGCGAGGCTGAGGCCAAAGCAGCCGCCGAAGCCGCCCACGTCGTCGAGGCAACCCTCGTTTTTCGTGCGCGCGATGTGGCGCTTCATCAGTTCAACAGCCTTGTAGCCGGCGGTGATATCTACACCGGCTGCTGCGTAGCTTTCGGATTTGGAATTGTTGTGCATAAGTAAAAATCCTTTCTTCAAGTGGATTGTATTTCAGATTGTTGTGATTTGAGCGATTTTCGATCGCTTATTTTTGATGCGTGCTGAAGACCGAATGCGTTACTCTTTTCCCGTCCAGCAGTAGGTGCACAGCTTGCAGGGCTCGATGCCGATCGCCTCGACGATGCCCTCAAGCGACTGGAATTCAAGAGACGCAAAGTGGAAGTTGTCACAGATCGCTGCGCGGAGCTTCTTGCCTCTCTCGGTCGAGGAGTCGACGTATTCGTCGAGATGCTCGAAGCCCTCTTCGCCCTCAAGCTCGAGGATGGTGCGCCTCGTGATGAGCTCAAGCGGACTGCGGGAAGCAGAGAAGCTGAGGAACTTGCAGTTGTGCATGAGAGGGGGACAAGCCGAACGCATATGTACCTCCTCTGCGCCGTGCGAATAGAGGAAGTCGACTGTTTCCTTCAGCTGTGTGCCGCGCACGATCGAGTCATCAACGAAGAGAAGCTTCTTTCCGTGGATCAGCTCCTTGACGGGGATCTGCTTCATTTTTGCGATACGGCTTCGGTCGGTCTGCTTCGACGGAGTGAAGCTCCGCGACCAGGTGGGCGTATATTTGATGAATGCCCGCGCGAAGGGAATGTGGCTCTCGTTTGCGTAGCCGATCGCGTGAGGTGTACCCGAGTCAGGAACGCCGCCGACGTAGTCAAGATCCTGCGCGATGCCGTTTTCGCGGTCGTGCCGTGCCATGATCTCGCCGTTGCGGTATCTCATAAGCTCAACGTTTACGCCCTCATAGTTCGAGGTGGAGTATCCGTAATAGCTCCAGAGGAAGGAGCAGATGCGCATTTCCTTGCCGGGGGGCGAGAGCTGCTTCCATTCCTTCGGGGATAACTCGACGATCTCGCCGGGACCAAGCTCATATTCGTCCTCATAATCAAGCTTCTGGTATGCGAAGGATTCGAACGAAACGCAGTGACCGTCTTCGTTTTTGCCGATCAGCACGGGGAGCCGTCCGAGACGGTCGCGCGCCGCGATGATCTTTCCTTCGTTCGTCAGGATGAGGATCGTGGCAGAGCCCTCGATCAATTCCTGTACGTATTTGATGCCGCTGACAAAATCGGGCTTTTGATTGATGAGCGCTCCGACGAGCTCGGTCGCGTTGACCGCGCCGCCCGTCATTGCGTTGAAGTGACCGCCGCTGCTCGTTTTGTAGTAGTGCTCGACGAGCGCGCTTGCATTCGCGATCGCACCGATCATACAGATCGCGTACGGACCGAACGCTGAGCGAAGCAGCAGGGGCTGGGGGTCCGCATCGCTGATACAGCCGATCGCGGCAGTGCCCTTCATTTCATGAAAAATATGTTCAAATCTCGTGCGGAAGGGAGAGTTTTCAATGTTATGGATCTCCCTTTGGAGACCGATCTCTTTGTCATACGCCGAGATGCCGCCTCTCTTCGTGCCGAGATGGGAATGATAGTCCGTTCCGAAGAAAACGTCCTGAATTGCGTCACGCGTTGACGTGACACCGAAGAAACCACCCATTATGGTACCGTGCCTTTCTGATGATCTAAAGGGGTTCAGTCGTTGTATTTCGCTTCAATCGCCGCGTTCTTTTCAAGCACCTTTGCTTTGCCTGCGGCTCTTGCCGCGATGAGCTTGTCCGCGAGGATCGGCTCGGAAAGCGCGAGGATCTGCACCGCCAGGAGGGCGGCGTTTGCGGCACCGTTGATCGCAACGGTCGCAACGGGCATGCCCGAGGGCATCATGACCGTGGAATAAAGTGCATCTACACCGTCAAGACATGCGGATTTTACGGGAATACCGATGACGGGGAGCGTCGTTCTTGCGGCGATCGCGCCTGCAAGGTGTGCTGCCATTCCCGCAGCGGCGATCATCACGCCGTATCCGTTCTTTTGCGCGGAGTCAGCGAAGGCTGCCGCCTCATCGGGGGTCCTGTGTGCCGAATAAACGTGCACCGAGAAGGGAACCTCGTATTCTTTCAGGACGTTGATCGCCTTTTCAACAATGGGCAGATCGCTGTCGCTTCCCATAATGATCGCAACTTTTTTCATCGCTAATATTTCCTTTCAAGCCTAAAATCAGTAGAAGCCGTGCAGAGAACTGTCAGAAAACGAAAAAAGAGGCATTCCCACGACGCATAGACACAATGAGGCTCTGTGTTCTACTCAGCAGTGCGGGATTGCCCAGACGGTCGACGACTATGCCTTTCGTTTCATTGTGTTTGCATCACATACGGTGCTCCGTATTTCCGTCAGTTGCGAAAGGTTCTACTTTACTATATAAGTTTAACATATCTTATGCGGAAAGTCAAGAGATATTTTCGATGATAAGGCGGCTTTTTTGACATTTTTGTCTTTTCTCGTTTGTGGGACTTGACAAGGCTTCACGGTTTGTGGTATCATTTAAAATGTATGAGAATATCTTCACAAAAATAAAATCAGCTAAAGGACAAGGATATGAAAACAACAACCGTAAAGGGTACGAACGATTACCTTCCCGAGGAAATGCTCCTCAGGGATTACCTGCAAAATACCATTCTTGGCGTTTACCGCGCGGCGGGCTTCTCGCGGATCTCAACGCCTGCGATCGAAGACGCGGAGAATCTTGATAAATCCGAAGGCGGCGAGAACCTGAACCTCATCTTCAAGATCCTGAAGAGAGGTGATAAGTTCACCGAAGCGATCGAGGCACAGGACTATAAGAACCTCTCGGATCTCGGCCTGCGCTATGACCTCACGCTTCCGCTCTGCCGCTACTATTCGAACAATAAGGCAAAGCTGATGCTTCCGATGAAGTGCATTCAGATCGACCGCGTCTGGAGAGCAGAGCGACCGCAGAAGGGCAGACTCCGCGAGTTCCAGCAGTGCGATATCGATATCCTCGGAAGCGAGTCGCCCGACTGTGAGATCGAGCTGATCGCGACCACCGCAAAGGCACTTCTCGCGATCGGTATCGACAATTTCACGGTCAAGGTCAATGACCGCCGCATCCTCTGGAGCCTGCTCGTTTCGTGCGGCTTTGAGGAGGAGGCATTTGACAGCACCTGCATCACGATCGATAAGCTCGACAAGATCGGCGCGGACGGTGTGCGCGCGGAGCTTGAGGCAAAGGGCGCTGAGGCTTCTGCGATCGACAAGCTGATGGAATTTCTGTCGGCGGGCGAGTTCACCCTCGAAAAGGTAGAAGAAATGACGGGCGACAAGGACTCCTCTGACCGTCTCCGCTATATCATCGGCTCTGCCGAGGCACTTGCGGACGGTAAATACCGCGTTGTATACGATCCTACCCTCATTCGCGGTCAGGGCTACTACACGGGTACGGTCTTTGAGATCGCCTCGGCGGATTTCCGCGGCTCGGTCGCGGGCGGCGGACGCTACGACAAGCTGATCGGCAAGTTTATCGGTGAATCGGTTCCCGCAGTCGGCTTCTCGATCGGGTTTGAACGCATCTTCTCGATCCTCACCGAAAAGGGATACAAGATCCCCGACGCGCGGAAGAAGATCGCTGTGATCTACGAAGGCGGGAATGCGCTTGAGGCGGTCCGCACGGCAGAGGAATTCAGAAATACGTGCGACGTTTCACTGTTTGAAAAGCCGAAAAAGCTCGGCAAGCTTCTCTCAAAGCTTGAAGCGGCAGGCTTTAACGGCTTCCACGTTCTCGGAGAGACCGAGAAGGGCGAGATCAGACCTCTCGGCTGATTTTGAGGGGCTTCAAACACCGACAAGAGCAATATTTGTCTCAAGAATGCCGATAAATGTCTTGTAATTGTGCAGTATTTGTCTTAAAATGAATTTGTATTTCACGATACGCTTATTTTAAAATCCACTTATATTTGAGGAGGAAACGCAAATGGCACTTCCAATCGCGGTTCAGGTCTATTCGGTTCGCGACGACGCGAAAAATGATCTGTACGGAACGCTGAAAAAGATCAAGGAGATCGGTTACGACGGCGTTGAATTCGCAGGTCTGTACGGCAACTCGCCCGCAGACATCAAAAAAATGTGCGAGGAGATCGGTCTCGTTCCGATTTCGGCACACGTTCCTTACAACTCTATGATGGAGGATCCCGTAGGCGTTCTTTCGCAATATGCAGAGATCGGCTGCAAGTTCGTTGCCATTCCTCACGTAGGTCCCGAGTATCGCCCCGGAGTCGGTGACTGGTCTAAGATCATCGAGAGCGCAAAGATGCTCGGTAAGGTTGCAAAGGATCTCGGCATGACGCTCCTTTACCACAACCATGATTTCGAGTTTGCAAAGATCGATGGCAAATACGGCCTCGACGTTCTCTACGAGTCGGTTCCCGCAGATCTGCTTGAGACCGAGCTTGATACCTGCTGGGTCAACGTCGGCGGCGAGGTGCCGGCGGATTATGTCAGAAAGTACGCAGGCAGATGCCCTGTTGTCCATCTCAAGGACTTCTACGGTGAAAAATCCGAGGATATGTATGAGTTGATCGGCGTCGAAAACAAGCCCGCTCCGAAGCGCCCCGGCAACTTCGAGTTCCGTCCCGTTGGTTACGGTCTGCAGGATATGCCCTCTATCACGAAGGCGGCAGAGGAATCGGGCGCAGCCTGGCTCGTTGTTGAGCAGGATAAGCCCTCGCAAGGAAGAACGCAGATGGAAGCCATCGCGTGCAGCCGTGAATACCTGAAGTCGATCGGGTACTAATGCCTTTCGGGGCTTTGCCCCGAGCCCCACTTGAAAACTTTTTTAAAAAAGTTTTCAAGACTTTCAAAAACTTTTCTCAAAGAGAAGGGTTTTTTACTCGAATTTCAGAGCGGCTTGAAACGTCGTTCTTGCACCCCTTTTAGGGGTACGGGGAAGGGAAAGCTATTTGCAAAAAGTTTCCATTCCCGCGAAAAAACAAACGAAAAGAGGTAATCAAAATGGCAGACAAGTCCATGGAAGGGCTGAACACCTTTACGGCCCAGGAAGAGACCACGGTAGACACCAGCAGAAAGATGCGCGTTGCGATCATCGGTTGCGGATGGATCGCAAATTCCCACATGAAGGCGTACCTGAATCAGCCCGACGTTGAGATCGTGGCAGGCGCAGACCTGATCCCCGGCAAGGCAGCTGCCTTTATGGAGAAGTACGGCATCGAAAATGCAAAGACCGACTATGCGTCCCACAAGGAGCTTCTTGATGACGAGTCGCTTCAGCTTGACGCGGTTTCGATCTGCACCTACAACCGTCAGCACGCAGAGCCTGCGATCTATGCGCTGAAGAAGGGCGTAAACGTTCTTCTTGAGAAGCCCTTCACCGTCACCCTCGACGAAGCGATCGAGGTCATGAAGGCAGAGAAGGAAAGCGGCAAGGTTCTTTCACTTGGCTTCCAGCCGAGATTTGACGAGAACATGAAGATGATCAAGAAGATCGTTCAGTCGGGCGAGCTTGGCGAGATCTACTACATTCAGACGGGCGGCGGACGCCGTCGCGGCATTCCGACTCCCTACGGCACGACCTTCATTGAGGACGAGACCGCGGGCATCGGCGCACTTGGTGACATCGGCTGCTACTCGCTCGATATGGTCCTGAACGCGATCGGTTATCCGATGCCGAAGACCGTTTCGGGCTACAAGTCGGCTTATCTCGGCACGGATCCGAACTACTGCGGCTATAAGGCAAGCAAGAGAGCAGAATACGCAAAGAAGTTCTCGGTTGATGACTTCGGCGCGGCATTCGTTCGCCTTGAGCCCGGTAAATACGGCGCGAAGGAGGGCATTGTCCTCGACTTCCGTATTTCGTGGGCAATGAACATCAACACGCCCGGTGACACCGTCATTCTCGGCACCGAAGGCGGCTTGCGCATTCCGTCCACCGATTGCTGGAACGGCACCTTCCCGAGCCCGATGACGGTTTATAAGAACGTCGGCTCGTCGCAGGTGGAATACCAGATCCCGTTGCTGCCGAACACGGGGATAAGGCGGATCGTAGCCATGGCGTT
>JAZNOQ010000089.1:0-34440 GCA_045589215.1 Eubacteriales bacterium | reverse complement strand
GTGTATCGAAACGGGAGGGGAGCTTCTCGTGGCTTCGGAGGATACTCTGCTCATTTGCCAAAATGGAGAAGCGAAGTATTACCGTTTTCAAAAGTAACGGATGAATTTATACCTTTTACCATCTTTATTATCAAGGAAGCTTTCAGAAAGGGGCTACGTTATGTTTGGAGCTTTGGACGTTATCGTTTTGGTGCTCTTTGTGGGTGCTGTACTACTCTGCACGTGGAGAGGCTTTGTAAAGAGCCTTTCGGGTCTCATTCGCTTTGTTGCGGCTTTTTTGCTTGCAAAGATCTTTAGTCCGATGCTCGGCTCGGTCATTGCGGAGAGACTGATCGGTCCGCGCGTTTACTCCTGGCTCGAGGGACGGGTAATGGATATGCTCGAGGGACTTGAAGGCTCCGAAAGCCTCGGCTCGCTCTTCACGGAAGGGGGATCTGATTTTGCAAACCTGCTCAAGCAATTCGGTAGCTTGGATCAGCTTGAGAGCCTGAAAACGCAGTACGGAAATGACGTTGTCGCGTCAGAGGAATCGGTCTCCGAAATGGTGCGCTCCTTTGCGGAGCCGTGGGTGGAGCGTTTATCGACGGCACTCGCTGCAGTGTTGATCTTCCTTGTCGCTTTCATCGTGCTTTGGGTACTCATCAAGATCTTCGGATTTCTCATCAGTAAGATCGAGGTGCTTGACAGGATGAATCACATTCTCGGATTTCTTGTCGGAGTGGCGGTCGGAGTATGCGCCGTGCTTGCTACGTGCTACGTATGTAACCTTTATATCAGCTGTCTTACGCTTTTCGAGCAGTCGACCGAATCGGTGCAGACTGCCGTAGACTCCTCTCTGATATTCGGGCATCTTTATCGGTTTATATTCGGAATTTCCTTGTAACGTCTTCCTTATAGGCTTAAAGAGTATTCCGTTTCCCAGTAGAAAGGTTTTAGCTATGATCTTGTGTTCAAAATGTAATAAGCGTGTTGCCGTTGTATTCGTTACCAAAATGGAGGGCGAGAAAAAGACCAACGAGGGCTTTTGTCTGAAATGCGCCCGAGAGATGGGCTTTCCCGTCGATAATGCGATCGGCAGTATGATGAAAAACCTCGGAATTACCCCCGAGCAGATGGAAAACATGGAGGATGACCTTCGCAATATGATGGAAGAAAGCGGTGCGCTTTCTCCCACGGATACCGCAAGTGACGAGACCGAGGACGGAGGCGCGCCCGCTATCGATATGCCGAGGCTCTTCGGTGAAGCGGGGCTTCCGCAATCGGGCGGTGACGGATCGGCATCCTCGCAGTCCGATAAAAAGGGTACGCGCGGAAGAAAGGAACCGACCTCAAAGAAGTATAAATTTCTCGACACCTATTGCCGCAATCTTACCCGTGCCGCTGCCGAGGGAAATCTCGACCGTATCATCGGTCGTGAGAGTGAGCTTGCTCGAGTGATCCAGATCCTCTGCCGCAGGCAAAAGAACAACCCTTGTCTGATCGGTGAACCCGGTGTCGGTAAAACGGCGATCGCAGAGGCTCTCGCACAGCGTATCGCAGAGAATAACGTGCCGTATAAGCTGCAGGGCAAGGAGGTCTATCTCGTTGACCTGACCGCTCTCGTTGCGGGAACGCAGTTCAGAGGTCAGTTTGAGTCGAGAATGCTCGGGCTCATCAAGGACGTGAAGGATGCGGGAAATGTCATTCTCGTGATCGATGAGGTGCATAATATCGTCGGAACGGGTGATTCGGAGGGAAGCGTTTCGGCTGCAAATATTCTGAAGCCCGCCCTCTCGCGCGGAGAGATCCGCGTGATCGGCGCGACAACACTGAATGAATACCGCAAATATATTGAGAAGGATACCGCACTTGAGCGTCGCTTCCAGCCCGTTATGGTGAACGAGCCCTCGGTCGAGGATTCCTGCAGGATGCTTGAGGGAACGAAGCATTACTATGAGAGCTTCCACCATATCCGCATCCCCGAGGATGTGCTACGCCGAGCAGTGGTGCTTTCGGAGCGCTATATCACAGACCGTTATCTGCCCGATAAGGCGATCGACCTCATTGACGAGGCGGCGTCGCATCTGTCGCTTGGCAGTGCGGTTCTGAACGAAAGCTATCAGATCCGCGATCAGCTTCTAAAGCTGAAGTCGGAGAGAGAGTTCAGAGAAAGCGAGGAGGGCAGAAAGAACATCTCCGAGCAGGAGCATTACGAGCGACTCGCAAAGCTGAAGTCGGAGGAGATCCGTCTTGCAGACCGCCTCTCCGAGATCGAACCTGAGTGTGACGCCGTCGTGCTTTCAAATGCCGATCTCGCAGACGTGATCGAGATCTGGACGGGAATTCCCGCGACGAGCATAAACGAGGATGAGTTCGAGCGCCTCGACCACCTTGAGGAGCGTTTGAAGGCGCGTATCGTCGGACAGGATGCCGCAGTCAATGCGGTCACCCGTGCGATCAAGCGTAACCGAGCAGGGATCTCTTATAAGCGTAAGCCCGTTTCCTTCATTTTTGCAGGGCCTACGGGTGTTGGTAAGACCGAGCTTGTAAAGACGCTTGCCGCTGATCTCTTTCAGTCTCCCGAGACGCTCATTCGGCTCGACATGTCCGAATTTATGGAAAAGCACTCGGTCTCGCGCATCATCGGAGCACCTCCTGGATACGTCGGCTATGACGAAGCGGGACAGCTCACCGAAAAGATCCGCCGCAGACCGTATTCGGTCGTCCTTTTCGACGAGATCGAGAAGGCGCACCCCGACGTATTGAACATCCTGCTTCAGATCCTTGACGACGGACGGATTACCGATGCACACGGGAAGACCGTGAATTTCGAAAATACGGTTATCGTGATGACCACCAACGCAGGCTCGGAGCATTCGAGCGGAGCGGCGGGCTTTGCCTCTTCGCAGCGTGACGTCGCGGAGACACAAACGATGCGTGCGCTTTCGGATTTCCTGCGCCCCGAGTTCATCAACCGCGTGGACGAGGTCATTACCTTTAACGCACTCACCGAGGAGAATTTTGCGTCTATCGCGGAAATCATGCTCGGAGAGCTTAAAACCGCGCTTCTTGAGAAGGATATCCTTCTTTCGTGGAGCGAGGAGGTTCCCGCATATATCGGAACGCATTCCTATTCGCACAAGTTCGGCGCGAGAAATATGCGCCGTTATATCAGCCGTGCGATCGAGGATCCGCTTGCCGAGGAGATCATAGCGGGATACGGCAGATCACTGTCAAAGGCGGTCATTTCGATCGTGGACGATCAGCCCGTGGTCCATTGCGTCTGACGCAAAGCACCGACCCGAAGGGGACTGCTGTACCTGAAATCGGTGCGCGGTCTCCTTCGGAATTTTTATTCTGCCACTTGACGAAAAAACGATGAAAGGAAGGGAACGGCTTATGAAACGTAAGGATTATATGGGCTCGAAAGAGGATGTTGTGCGCCTCTTGAATACCAACGCCGTTCTTGGACTTTCTCATAAGGCGGCGCGTGTTCGCTTTGGCAGGACGAGCCTTTCGGATGAGCGGGCGTTTTACTATGCGCCGAAAAAGACATGGCCTCAGCTGATCGCGCCGTGTGTGTCGGATTTTTCCTTTTGGCTGATGCTTCTTACGTCGGGGGCGTTGGCATTTTTCGATCACACGCGCCTGTCTCTCCTTTGCTTTGTCTTTCTTCTTGTGAATTTCGTGTTTTCTGTGACCGTTTCGAAGGTGTCGTCGGAGCTCGAAAGCCGACTCTGTTTCGGATTTTGTCCAAAGGTCAAGGTGCTTCGTGAGGGGAAGCTTTTCATTACCGATTGCCGCTACGTTGTGCGAGGAGACGTTGTCCTCCTTTCGAGGGGAGACGTCGTTCCGTTTGACGCAAGGCTTCTTACGGCAGAAAAACTCACGGTGTGTGTCTATTGCGGACACGATGCGTCAGGGAAAGACCGTTTCGTAACGAGAGAAAAGGACGCGGATGCTCGTCTCGACGGCAGACGGGATATTCCTCCCGAGGAACGTGTCAATACGGTAACGGCAGGCTCGCGGATCCTTTCGGGAAGTGCGCGCGCCGTTGTGACCGAAACGGGGAGCTATACGTACATCGGCGCACTTACGGGAGGACTTTCTCTCGGACGAGCGGAAGAAAAAAACAGCCTCGTCCCGACCGTCCTTCGATGGACAAAAAACATCGGTATTGTACTCTTGCTCCTTTCGCTTCCGCTTACTGCATTTGCATATGCTTTCGGGGACCCACGCGACCTAGCGATCTCTTTCCTGACGGTACTTTCGCTTTCAACGGCGGTCTTCCCGGGATGGATCATTGCGCTTCTCGACCTCTCCGCTACCCGCGCGATCTATCGCTTTGTAAATCGGAAGGGGACGTCTCTCGGTGCCTTGCTTCGTACCGCGTCGGTGTCGGAGCGCATTGCATCCATGGATGTCCTTGTTCTGCTCGGAAACCCGATGCTGACCGACGGATCTCCGCGTGTGATCGGTGTTTTCTCGGACGGTGCGTTTTTTGCGGGAGGAGAACTGAAGGATCCTAAGTGCCGCACACTTACAGAAAAAGCACTGCTTCTTCTGCGAAAGGCAAACGAGTCGCCGACAAAGCTCCTTGACCGTGAAAACGCACTGCGAGACAGACTGAGAAAGGAGCTTTTCGAATACGCCGCCTTTGTCGAAGCGGATACCGAAATGCTCGATATCCGATACCGTGTAGGCAATTACCGCGCTCCGATGCGTGAAAATCCGATCGAAGCACTCGAATATTTTGACACCTCGGAGGAGGGGCTCGTCCCCCGTGTCCTCTGCTCGTCGATCGGGGAGGATCTTCTCCTTCGTTGTACCCACCTCCTTGAAAACGGAAAGACAATCGCCTTGACAACGGAAAAACGTGTGGCGGTTCGGGAGGCGATAGACGTCTGCACTTCTCGCGGCGGCAGTATCCATTGCTACGCCGAGAAAAATGCAGACGGAATGCTTGTTTTCCTTGGTTTTTTCGCATATGCGGAGCTTATCACCAAAGGGACACGCGAAGCCTTTACTGCCTTTTCGTCGGTCGGCATCCGCCCGCTGCTCTTCCTCGACGGTGAAACCGAGGCAGACCGTTACTTTGTCCGCTCGGCAGGTGCCGCTTTGTCTGACACCGAGATCGCGTTGGCATCGGATTTCCGCCGTGAAGGGAAGAATATCACCGAGGGCTTTGGTGCTTATTCCGCCTACCTCGGATTTACGAGAGAAGAGATCCGCACACTGATCGAGACACTCGAAGGAAACGGAATACGAACGGGAGCTGTCGTGATCGATGACGAGGATCGGGTGCTTCTGAGCTATGTGTCCGTTCCGATCGCTTGCGGGGATGCGGCACTCGGACGTCCCCATTCTGAAGCGAAGGAGCTCTCCGAATTACCGATCTCGGGTGTACGGTACGGTGCCGAGGCGTCCGAGCAAACGAAAACGGAGGCCGACGTTTTGATCCCGCGCGCTTCCCGACAGGGAGGCGGACTTTCTGCAGTTTTTCGGACGCTATCTCTTGGAAGAAGGATCGAGGATCAAAGGAGACTTCTCCTGAAGTTCCTTGTCCTTTCGTTCGGGATTTCCGCGGGCTGGCTGATTCCTGCGCTTTTTGGACTTGGAGATCTTTATGCGGCAGTTTCGCTGTCCTTTGTCGGTCTGATCGGAAACCTGATCCTCGGACTTACCGTTCTCTTGGGGAGTGCGAGGGACGACGGCGGTATCTTGATCCCGCAGGTCGAGCTTCGAAAAAATAGCGACGTTATAAGGCGGGGTATTTATACGGCATCGGTGGGAGCATTCATCGGTTTCGTGCTTTCTATGCTGCCGCTCCTCTTACAGCTTTTCGGTGTTACCGTCTCTCCGCTTTTTTCGGGGGTCTATCGAGGGGCAACGCTGATCCTTGCGTCGGCTTTCGGACTTTTGTACGTGCGATTTCGTGAAAGACGGCGACAAACAAAGGGGATCCCTAAGGGAAAAACGTAAGTCGCCTTCGGTCTCTTTTTATACATTCCCTCATAAAATGGTGTTTGAACCGAACGCGCTTCGGCAAAACGTATGGTGGAGGGATTTGTATGGGAAAAATGGGAACCGATGAGCTCAGACAGAAAGAGGTCATCAATCTTTGCGACGGTGCTCGGCTCGGATACGTTTGCGATTTTGAGATCGACATTTGTGACGGTCGGATCTGCTCCTTGATCGTGCCGCGGGGAACGGGCTTTCTGGGGCTCGGGAAAAACGCGGATATTGTGATCCCATGGTGCAGGATCGACTGCATCGGGGAGGATGCGATCCTTGTAAAGCTCCCGAAGGAGGAGCTCGACGCGTGTGAGTGGAGAGGAAAAAAGCATCGAAAGAGCAATTTCAATTGATGAAAATGTAAATCATTTGTAAACAATTCGGCATCCTGTTGAAAAACAGAATAAGCTGTGGTATAATAGTTTCGTTTTGCGGGAGGAAGCATTTGCCACCGCAAAAACAAAATATTTTATTACACACACATCGGAACGGATCACCCCGGTGTCGCGGATCTCGCGATGAAGGTGTATGGCCCCGATGTGGTGGAAAAACCGGAAAGGGAGGACATGAAAAATGTCAGTAATCACCATTAAGCAGCTGCTTGAAGCAGGCGTCCATTTCGGACATCACACCAGAAGATGGAACCCCAAGATGGCGGAGTACATCTTCACCGAACGTAACGGTATCTACATCATCGACCTGCAGAAGACCGTTAAGAAGTTCGACGAAGCGTATATGTTTGTTCGCGAGCTCGCGGCAAACGGCGGCAACATCCTGTTCATCGGTACGAAGAAGCAGGCTGCTGACGCAATCAAGGAGGAGGCTCTCCGTTGCGGCATGTACTACGTAAACGTACGTTGGCCCGGCGGTATGATGACCAACTTCGCTACCATTCAGCGCTCGATCAGCCGTCTCAACGAGCTGAACAAGATGCAGGAAGAGGGCGTCTTCGAGATGCTCCCGAAGAAGGAAGTCGCTGCAAAGCAGAAGGAAATCTTCGACCTCGAGCGTAACTACGGCGGTATCAAGACGATGCAGCAGCTTCCCGACGCTGTATTCGTAGTTGACCCCCGCAAGGAAAAGAATGCCGTTATGGAAGCAAAGAAGCTCGGCATTCCGGTCATCGCAATCGTTGACACCAACTGTGACCCCGATGACGCAGACTACGTTATTCCCGGTAACGACGACGCGATCCGCGCGATCCGCCTCATTTCTTCGGTTATCGCAAACGCTGTGATCGAGGGCAAGCAGGGCGAGGAGACCGCTGAGGCTGTCGAGACCGCAGAAACCACCGAAGAATAATTCTCGGAAAACAAATTCATATTTTGATTTAAAGAGGAATACAAAAATGGCAAATATTACTGCAAAGGACGTAGCAGCGCTTCGCGCAAAGACAGGTCTCGGCATGATGGAGTGCAAGAAGGCACTCGTTGAGGCTGAAGGCGACACTGAAAAGGCAATCAAGATCCTTCGTGAGAAGGGACTTGCTACCGCTTCCAAGAAGGAAAGCAGAATTGCGGCAGAGGGTATCGTTGACGTTATGACCGTTGGCAACACCACCGCAATGATCGAAGTAAACTCGGAGACCGACTTCGTTGCAAAGAACGAGTCCTTCCGTGCTTTCGTTAAGGATCTTCTGAAGACCATCGTTGAAAATAAGCCCGCAAGCATGGACGCTTTCATGGAAATGAACTGTGCAGGCTCGAGCACCTCGGTTAAGGATACCCTCGTTGAGAAGATCGCTGTTATCGGCGAGAAGATCAGCATCCGCCGCTTCGTGATCGTTGAAGGTTTGGTTTCGACCTACATCCACGGCATGGGTGCAACGGGCGTTATCGTTAAGTTTAATGCTCCCGAGGCGCTTCATGAAAACGCTGATTTCTGTGAGTTTGCAAAGAATATCGCTCTCCAGATCGCAGCAGGCAATCCTCCTAAGTACGTAAACCGTGACGAGGTTCCCGCTACTGAGGTTGAAGAGGAGAAGGCAATTCTCGTTCAGCAGGCTAAGAACGATCCCAAGAACGCAAACAAGCCCGACGCAATCCTCGAAAAGATGGTTGGCGGTCGTCTTGGCAAGTTCTATGAGAGAGTTTGCCTCGTAGATCAGCCCTACGTCAAGGAAGATAAGATGACTGTCGGCGAGTACGTTAAGGCTACTGCAAAGGCTCTCGGCGCTGAGATCGGTGTCGTTTCCTTCGAGATCTTCGAGAAGGGCGAGGGCATCGAAAAGAGAGAAGAGAACTTTGCTGAAGAGATCGCAAAGCTCGCAAACGGCGGCAACTGATAAGCTTTGACCTTTTGCCTCGGCTGTGACTTGTGTCACGTCGATCCAATGAAATAACTGCACTGTATGGGGTTCTTGTTTTTGACACGAATGCCGCGCGGTGCAGTTTTTCTTTTCTCTGGCGAAGTTTGCCGATCGATCGGAAAGAAAATCTTTTTAAGTCGTAAAATTTTGCATTTATTTCGTAAATTTTTCAAAAACCTGTTTACAAATGAATAAAAAAAGTGTACAATATATAAGGCGGCGATTTTGAGAGTGGACCTCCCGATAAGCCGACTGAGACGCGTACGGAGGATGTTTGACCTGTTATGGAATCAAGTAACGAAAAAACACCGAAATATAAAAGAATCGTATTAAAGATTTCGGGTGAAGCACTCAGAGATAATTCTCACGATGAGATCTTGAATTTTGATTTGATCACGTCGCTCGCACACGTTTTGAAAAAGTGCAGAGATGCAGGCGTAGAGATCGCACTGATCGTGGGTGCCGGTAATATCTGGCGCGGCGGCAGACAGGGGGTCAAGATGAACCGCGTTCGCGCGGATGGCATGGGAATGCTCGCTACCGTTATCAACGCCCTTGCACTTCAGGATACCTTCGCTCACGAAGGCCTCGATTCGGTCGTGATGACTGCGGTCGAGATGAATGCGTTTGCCGATCTCTATTCTCCGAGACACGCGATCGAGGCGCTGGAGGCGGGGAAGGTCGTGATTTTCGGCGGCGGACTTGGAACCCCCTTCTTTTCTACGGATACTCCTGCGGTCATCCGCGCGGCGGAGATCGAAGCAGATGCCGTTCTGATGGCGAAGAATATCGACGGTGTTTATACCGATGACCCGCGTAAGAATCCCGATGCAACGCTGATCAAGGAGATCTCTTACAGTGAGATCATTGAGAAAAAACTCAAGGCGTTTGATATGACCGCAATGATCTTCTGTATGGAGAATAAGCTGAACTCATATGCATTCGCGCTTTCCGATCCGATGAACATATACCGTGTGGTGATGGGAGAAACTCCCGGAACTGAAATGCACGCGTGACCGATATTCCCGAACCGTTTCACAACAAACCAAGTTATTTTAAGTTATATTAACGACGCAAAGAAAGGATCGCCCCCACAGACGGGAGCGATAAACGGAATCACTTATGAAACTGAACACAAAAGACTTTGAAGCAAAGATGGACAAGGCGATCGCCGCTTACGAGCAGAACCTCGCGACTGTACGCGCAGGACAGGCGAACCCTAACGTGCTCAGCCGCGTTTCCTTTGATTATTACGGCGCCCCCACGCCCCTCAGCTCGATGGCTGATATCCGCGTGGTCGACGCAAAAACTCTGATGGTAAAGCCCTATGACCAGAGCACTCTCAAGGCGATGGAAAAGGCGATCCTAATGTCCGACGTCGGCTTGACACCCGCAAACGATGGTTCTGTCCTTCGTCTTTCCTTCCCGGTCCTCACAGAGGAACGCCGTAAGGAGCTGAAAAAGCAGGTGCAGAAGATGGGCGAAGAAGCTAAGGTCGTCATTCGTAATATCCGCAGAGATGCGATGGATGTGGCAAAGAAGATGAAGAAGGACGGCGAGATGACCGAGGACGAGCAGAAGACCTCGGAGAAGGCTGTGCAGGATCTCACCGACAAATACATCAAGAAGATCGATGCGGTCACCGCAGGTAAGGAAAAAGAAATTATGACGATCTGATGCACCGCACGTGCGGTCGTTTCAGGCGCAACATACACGGGACTCATCTATCAAGTGTTTCGCTTTAAGATGTCCCGTGTTTTTGATAACTACGTATTTTCCCGAAAGGAACGGACGGTATGGCAGAACGAAAGATCAGCGAGGGCGCGGGGGAAGTCGGAACCCTACGGCACATTGCGTTTATTATGGACGGAAACGGACGGTGGGCACAGCGCCGCGGACAAGTGCGCGAATTCGGACACCGTGCAGGTGTAAAGGCACTTCAGCGTGTGGCAGAGCACTGTAAGAAGCGCGGGATCGAGGTTATGACGGTCTATGCGTTTTCTACGGAAAATTGGAAGCGCCCGAAGAGAGAGGTCGACGCGATCCTTACACTTCTTGAGCGCTATCTTGATGATTGCATCCGTGATCACGCAAAAAATCGCTTCCGCGTTACCTTTTCGGGAGATATCACTGCTTTTTCAGATGGGTTCCGTAAAAAGATGGAAACCGTTCGGGAGATCACGAAGCAGTATCCGATAACGGTGAATATTGCCCTGAATTACGGTGGGCGCGCTGAACTCACAGAGGCGTTCCGAAAGCTGTCTCTTGCGGGAAGGCGTGAGATCACCGAGGACGATATCACAAATGCTCTTTATACGGCAGAGCTTCCACCTGTCGATATGATCGTTCGGACGGGTGGGGATCTACGCCTTTCGAATTTTCTTTTGTGGCAGGCAGCGTATGCCGAGCTTTATTTTACCGATACGCTGTGGCCCGATATGGACGACGAGGCCGTTGACGCGGCGATCGACTCATTTTATTCACGTAAACGCCGTTACGGCGGTATATAATTCGTTTTAGAGAAGAGGTGCTTAGTCAATGAAAATTCGCATCATATCCTCGATCGTCGCACTGATGATCTTTATTCCGATCGTGATCTTTTCGGGAACCGTCGCGCTCCCCATCGCGATCGCGATCGTTTCGGTGCTTGCCGTGTTCGAGATGCTTCGTTGCTGCAACGTACATAGGCAGATCGTTTTTTCACTTCCGTATTATCTTGCGGCGGTGCTTGTGCCGACCTATTTATATCTTTCCACAAAGCTTGAGCTCGGTGTGCCGATCAGTGCAGTGCTGCTTCTGCTCGTATTCTTCTTTGTGATCTGGACATATCCCGCGGCGATCTTTTCGAAGGGCAAAATGCCTATAACCGATGCCTCTGCTGCATCGATCGGGTGCATTTATATCCTTGTGGGGCTGAATGCGATTTTGTACACGAGACAGATCATGCCCGAGGGAAAATATCTTTTTGCCCTCATATTCATCGGCGCGTGGATCACCGATTCCGCCGCATATTTTTGCGGCCGCGCGTTCGGAAGGCATAAGCTCATTCCTGACGTCAGCCCCAAAAAGACCGTGGAGGGAAGCATCGGCGGAATCCTCTGCTGCGTGCTTTTCTTTGGATTGTATGCTCTTATCGTCGAAGCGTGGATCGCGAGCGGATCGATTCAGGCAAATTATCCCGCACTTCTCATCAGCGCATTCTTTATTTCGATCGTTTCGCAGATCGGAGACCTTGCAATGTCTCTCTTTAAGCGTCATTATAATATCAAGGATTTCGGCAAGATCATGCCCGGTCACGGCGGTGCGCTCGATCGCTTCGACTCGGTTCTTGCGGTTTCGATCGTTCTTCTTATTTGCTCGACCATATCGGGCGGACTTTTCGGAGCAGATCTTTTTGCTCCGATCGTATAAATGAGATCGTCCCGTAGAGGCTATGGAGATTCTTATGAAGGATACGAATACACCGAAGACAATGGTCGTTCTCGGCTCGACGGGATCGGTCGGAGAACAGGCGCTTGACGTCGTGCGCGAAACGGGAGTGACCCTTCTCGGTATCAGCGCGCAACGTAATGTAAAGCGCGTTGAAGAACAGGTGAGGGAATTTCACCCGCGCTTCTGTGCGATGGCAGACGAAAACGCCGCAAAGGAGCTAAAATCCGCGATCAGCGATACCGATACGGTCGTTTATGCGGGCGAAAGCGGTATTTGCGAAATGATACGTAAGGCGAACGCCGACGTTGTCGAGAATTCGATCATCGGAGAGGCAGGGCTTCTCCCGACGCTTGCGGCGATCGATACGGGAAAGCGGCTTGCGCTTGCAAATAAGGAATCTCTCGTCGTAGCAGGTGAGATCGTGATGTCTCGCGCACGCGAAAAGGGCGTCGAGATCCTTCCCGTTGACAGCGAGCACTGTGCGATCGCACAATGCCTTGCGGGGAGCAACGGCAATCCCATTCGTCGCATTCTTCTTACCGCCTCGGGCGGACCGTTCTACGGAAAGACGCGCGAGGAGCTTTCACAGATCACAGTCGAGCGTGCGCTCGCGCATCCGACGTGGAAAATGGGCGCGAAGATCACAATAGACAGCGCGACGCTGATGAATAAGGGCTTTGAGGTCATCGAGGCGGTGCATCTGTTCGGCGTTTCGCCCGATCAGATCGAGGTCGTTGTTCAGAGGGAGAGTATAATTCACTCGATGGTGGAATATATTGACCATAGCGTGATCGCACAGCTTTCCGTACCCGATATGCGGCTTTGTGTGCAGTACGCTCTCACCGCACCGCACCGTAGCAGCGCTGTGATCGAGCCGATCGACTTTACAAAACTCGGCACATTGACCTTTGGAAAGCCCGATCTCGATACTTTTGTCCTGCTTGGTGCGGCGTTCCGCGCCGTACGAATGGGCGGCGCACTTCCTGCGGTACTCAACGCAGCGAACGAGGTCGCGGTTGCGGCGTTCCTTGCCCATAGGATCGGATTTACCGATATTATGGACGTCGTTACGGGTGTTCTGTTCGATATGGAGGGAACTGCGGCATCTTTGAAAGCACTTGATGAGATCCTGCTTTGCGACAAAGAAGCGCGCGCGAAAGCAAACGAGCGTATCCAGGGACTCCTATGTAAAGTTTGATGTTTTATTTTAACGTCTCCCGAAGGAGGGGAGAAGCAGTTGGTTTTTTTGTATATTTTACTCGCCATTCTTGTGTTTGGCGCATTGATTTTCATTCATGAGCTTGGTCACTTTCTTGTGGCACGTGCTTGTAAGGTAACCGTTCACGAGTTTTCGATCGGTATGGGACCGAGGCTCGTGTCTTTCTGCCCCGGAAAACGCCGCGCCGAAAAGAAACGGAAACAGTCAGAGGCGGAAGCCGCCGCTATTGATAACGAGTTTTCTGTAGATCCCCGTCCTCCGAAGCCGATCGAAGGAGAGAAGGAACCCGTGGAGGACGAAGAAATTCATTCGCCCTATACGATCTATTCGATCCGTGCTTTCCCGATTGGCGGGTTCGTCAGTATGGAAGGGGAGAATGAGGACTCGGACGATCCGAACGCGCTTTGCAAAAAGAGTATCTGGCAAAGAATGCTGATCCTCGTTGCAGGACCTTTTATGAACGTGCTTCTCGGCTTCATCCTGATGTTCATTCTCGTTTGCAACTCGACCTATACCACGACCGCGATCTGGTATAACCGCGAGGGGGAGCACGCGGAAACCGTTTATATGAGCGAGGGCGAAGGGCTTCTGCAAAACAAGGATAAGATCCTTAAGATCGGCAGTACCCGCGTTCATACGGGATACGAGGTTTCCTACGAAATTATGTATCAGGGCTACGAGCCGCTCGACATTACCGTAGAGCGGGACGGCAAGGTGCTCGTTGTTGAGAACGTGGTATTCCCGACAATGGAAGAAGGGGGAGCTCTCGTCGGTATGCAGGACTTCGGCTTTTACGCCTATGCAGACGAGATCGTGACCCTCGGAGACCGCATTTCCGCGGCTTTCTGGCGCTCCTGCTCAACCGTAAAAATGGTTTGGGATTCGTTGAAGGGACTTTTCAGCGGGCGGTTTGGAATGGAATCGGTTTCGGGCGCAGTCGGAGTCACCGAGGTGATGGTCGATGCGGCGAAGCAGAGTGCGATCTCGCTCCTTTATATCGTGACCGTCATTTCGATCAATCTCGGCGTAATGAACCTGCTTCCGTTTCCCGCGCTTGACGGCGGACAGCTTCTGATCTGCTTTATCGAGCTCATCATCCGCAGACCGGTTCCCGAAAAGATCAAGGGAATCATCAACCTCGCAGGACTCGCGGTCCTGATGCTTCTGATGATCGTCATTACGGTCAAGGATATCAGCGGGATCGTGTCAAAGCTGTTCGGTACGTCGTAACCGAACCGATCAACAAATGAAATTAACCGTAAGCGCAAGGTGATTTTATGGACTATCAAACTATCAGACGTAAGGCAAGAGAGGTGCGGATCGGAAATGTCTCCATCGGGGGTCGCAATCCGATCGCGATCCAATCCATGACCAATACCGACACGCACGATGCAGAAAAAACGATCGAACAGATCCGTTCGCTTGCTTCTGTAGGATGTGACATCGTTCGCATCACCGTCCCCGATCTTGAGGCGGCAGAGACCGTGAAAAGGATCAAGGCGGCAGGCGTTGACGTGCCGATCGTTGCCGACATTCATTTCGATTATCGCATCGCGCTGAAATGTGCCGAGTACGGCATTGACAAGATCCGCATCAATCCCGGGAACATTGGAGATGATGAAAACGTGCGGGCAGTTTGTGAGGCTTGCCGCGCGCGCGGTATCCCGATCCGCATCGGAGTCAACAGCGGATCTCTCGAAAAGCATATTCTGGCGCGGTACGGCTCTCCGACAGCAGAGGCTCTTTGCGAAAGCGCGGTCTACCACGCGGAGCTGCTCGAACGATATGGTTTTTTTGACACGGTCATTTCGATCAAGGCGTCAAGTCCGAAGGAAATGATCGATGCGAACCGTATGCTTGCCGAGCGCTGTGATTACCCCTTTCATCTCGGTGTGACCGAGGCTGGCAGTAAGGAGATGGGAAGCATTAAGAGTGCGATCGGCATCGGTGCGCTTTTGTGTGACGGCATCGGTGACACGCTACGCGTCTCTCTCACGGACAAGCCCGAGGAGGAGCTTGACGCCGCCAAGAAGATCCTTCATGCCGTCGGTATTTCGGGGCAGAGTGGTCTTGATATCGTCAGCTGTCCGACCTGCGGCAGAACGAAGATCGACCTGATCGCTCTTGTGAGAGACTTTGAAGAAGCGGTGAAGCGGGAGGGATTATCGGACGTGCCTGTAAAGGTTGCTCTGATGGGATGCATCGTAAACGGCCCCGGAGAAGCGAAGGAGGCTGATATCGGCATCGCGGGCGGCAAAGGAGAGGCTGCGCTCTTCCGTAAGGGGATCGTCGTTGGAAAGATCTCCGAGGACCGTATCATCGAAACGCTGATCCGCGAGATCCGTGGTATGGCGGCGACACTTTGATTTTTTAAATTTTGTTTATTTGATTGCTTATAGAGTCGGAGGCTTCTTTTGACGAGAACATTACTTGAATTTTTAGCGAAATATAATCCCCGAAGCGAGCATCGCGAGGTGCTCGCGGGTGTGACGGCTTACAGTGTTCGGGCAAACAAGGAATCGCGCATTCTTGAGATCAAGGCAGATTTTCCCTTCCTTGTCCCGAAAAACACCTTATATGCGATCGAGAATGAGATCCGCGCACAGTATGAATTGAACTGTGTGCGGATCCTCCCGCATTATCCGTCGGAGCTGTTTTCGGCGCAGTATATTCCCGAGGTGCTTGTGGAGACCGAGCGTGTCGGTGTTGTCGCGCGGGGATTTTTCGGTGAGTACCGCACCCATCTGTCGGACGGTGAGCTTGTGATCGATCTCCCGCTTTCGGAGGGAGGAATGAATTTCCTTGATGACGCGAAAACTGCGAACATTATTTCGGGTATTATCCGATCGGAATTTGATCTTTCGGTTTCGGTGCGGCTTGAGCATCCCGCGGACTACGTTCGCGAATCGAGCGAGATCTTCCGTCAGGCGATCGAGTCTCTCGAACGCAGTGCGGCTGAGGCGAACAGGCACTACGAGGAGATGGCGCGAAACGCAGGGGCAACCTACCAGGGTAGCAGTAATGCACCCACAGCGGAAGCGGATGGTTCGAACCTCACGCGCGTGATGTCTGTTTACGAGGAGGATGCAACTCCCGATTTTTCGGTGGACGGTTGCGTTCGCATCGGTCACACCACCTTCGATATATCAAGCCCTGAGTACGTCTACGGAGAGCCCTTCGAGATCCGTCCCGTTCAGATCGCAGCGGTTACACACCCGCAGAAAAACGTGACGTTTGTCGGTGACGTGATCTGCTATTCCGAAGACTCGAACCGTGCGGGGGATTCCTTCCGTATTTCCTTCGGTCTGACCGACGGAAACGCGACGATCGAGGCGCGTATGTTCGGAGTTGCCCCCGAGGACGTCAAGGAGCTTGCGGGACTTTTCGCCAAGGGCGGTACATACGCAATGCGCGGTTATGTCAAAAAGGACACCCGCAAGGATTTTGCAACTGACGATCTCTATTTTTTCTTTAGCGACGTTGCGCGTGTCAAGCGCGTCGACCGTATGGATAACGCTCCCGAAAAGCGCGTAGAGCTTCATCTGCACACGATGATGTCCAATATGGACGCATTGATCCCGCCCGACGTTGCGGTCAAGACGGCGAATAAATGGGGACATCCCGCTGTTGCAATCACAGACCACGGAAACGTACAGGGCTTTCAGGATGCGATGCTCACCTCCGAAAAGATCGGACAAAAGGTCATTTACGGTATTGAGGCGTATTTCGTCAACGATACCGCAGGTGCGCTCTACGGAAGCTACAAAGGCACTTACAACGACGAATTTATCGTGTTTGATATTGAGACCACGGGTCTCTCGGTTCAGACCTGTAAGATCACGGAGATCGGTGCGGTCAAGATCAAAGAGGGAAAGGTTCTTGAACGCTATAACGTTTTTGTAAATCCCGAAACGCCGATTCCTGAGGAGATCGTAAAGCTGACGGGTATCACCGACGAAATGGTGAAGGACGCCGACACGATCGACAAGGTACTCCCCGAATTTCTCGCGTTTTGCGGAGATCGACTTCTGATCGCCCACAATGCTGATTTTGACACGGGCTTTATTCGACACAACGCGAATGAGCTTGCTATTCCTTTTGAAAACGCTTATCTTGACACGGTTGCGCTTTCCCGTTATCTGAACCCCGAGCTGAAAAAGCACAAGCTTGACGCGCTTGCGGAGTATTTCGAGCTTGGTGATTTCAATCACCACAGAGCGTGCGATGACGCTGAAATGCTTGCGATGATCTTTTTCAAAATGATGGAAAAGCTCGAGTCCCAGGATGTACGCACCTTCGGGGATCTTCAAAATGAAATGAGCACAAAGTCGGATCCTCTGAAGCTAAAGCCCCATCACATGATCATCCTGATTGAAAACGAGATCGGGCGAAAGAATCTCTATCGGCTCATTTCCGAAAGCTATCTGAACTATTTTAAAAGAACACCCCGTATTCCGAAAACAAGGCTGGAAAAGTTCCGAGAGGGGCTGATCATCGGCTCTGCGTGTGAGGCGGGTGAGCTTATGACGGCGATCATCGAGGGAAAGCCCGAGAGTGAGATCGAGGAGATCGCAAAATTCTACGATTACCTCGAAATTCAGCCGATCTCTAATAACCGATTTCTCGTTGACAGCGGTAAGATCGCAGACGAGGAAGGACTTCGCGATCTGAACCGCAAGGTCATCGCTCTTGGGGATAAGCTCGGAAAGCCCGTTTGTGCGACCTGTGACGCGCATTTTCTTGATGACGCGGACGAGTTGTACCGTAAGATCCTACTCAAGGGTCAAAAATTCCAGGACGCCGATAAGGACGTTCATCTGTATTTCAGAACGACCGAGGAGATGCTTGAGGAGTTCGATTATCTCGGCAAGGAAAAGGCATACGAGGTCGTTGTGAAAAATACGAACCTCATCGCAGACCGGATCGATTACGAAAACATCCGTCCCTTTCCGAAGGGGACCTTCACGCCGAATATGGAAGGCGCGGAGGAGGATCTTCAGCGCATTTGCTGGGAGAGAGCCAAGTCGATGTACGGAGATCCGCTTCCTGAGATCGTTTCCAAGCGTCTTGATAAGGAGTTGACCTCGATCATTAAAAACGGCTTTGCCGTGCTTTATATGATCGCGCAAAAGCTCGTATGGTACAGCGAGAGTCAGGGATATCTCGTCGGATCGCGCGGATCGGTCGGATCGTCCTTCGTCGCATCGATGGCGGGCATCTCGGAGGTAAATCCTCTGCCGCCGCACTATTGGTGTCCGAAATGTCAGTATAATGATTTTTCAAATCCCGACGGCGTTGGCTCGGGCTTTGACCTGAAAACCGCAAATTGCCCGAGATGCGGGACGAAGATGAACAACGACGGACACGATATTCCGTTCGAGACCTTCCTCGGCTTCTACGGCGATAAATCCCCTGATATCGACCTGAACTTCTCGGGTGAGGTGCAGGGTAGGGTGCATAAATACACCGAGGAGCTGTTCGGTGCGGAGAACGTCTTCCGTGCCGGAACGATCGGCGGGCTTGCCGATAAGACCGCATACGGCTACGTTGCGAAGTACCTTGAGGAAAAGGGGATCTCGGTCAACCGAATGGAAATGAACCGCATCATTTCGCATTGCGTTGGCGTAAAGCGCTCAACGGGACAGCATCCGGGAGGCATCGTCGTTGTGCCGAAGGAGTATGAGATCTACGATTTCTGCCCGGTTCAGCACCCCGCGGACGATCCGACCTCGAATATCGTTACCACGCATTTTACCTTCGAATATCTCCACGATACACTTCTGAAGCTTGACGAGCTCGGACACGATATGCCAACCAAGTATAAGTGGATCGAGCGCTTTACGAATACGAGCGTCATGGACGTTCCGATGAATGATCCCGAGGTGTACGAGCTCTTCCTTTCGACCAAATCACTCGGGGTTTCGCCCGAGGATATCGATGCCGTGCTCGGAACCTACGGACTGCCCGAATTCGGTACACGCTTCGTTATGAAGATGGTGGAGGAGGCGAAGCCGCGCTCCTTTGCAGACCTTCTTCAGATCTCGGGACTTTCCCACGGAACCGACGTTTGGACGAACAACGCGCAGGACCTCATCAAAGAGGGAATCTGTGATATTTCACACGTTATCGGATGCCGTGACAATATCATGAACGACCTGATTCGCTTCGGACTTGAAAACGCACTTGCCTTCAAGATCATGGAGTCGGTTCGTAAGGGCAGAGGTCTCACCCCCGAGTGGGAGGAGGAGATGCGGAAGAATAACGTCCCCGAATGGTACATCGGATCCTGTAAAAAGATCAAGTATATGTTCCCGAAGGCACACGCGGCGGCTTACGTTATGTCGGCGATCCGTCTCGGGTGGTATAAGGTGCATATGCCGATCGCATTCTACTGTGCGATGTTTACCGTTGCGCCGCACGGCTTCGATGCTGAGATCGTAGCAAAGGGCAAGAATTATCTTGTCAGCTACATCAAGGATATCGAAAAGCGCGGCAAGGAGGCGTCTCCGAAGGAGCAGGGAATGATCCCGTCGCTCCAGCTTGCAAACGAATGCTTTGCGAGAAAGATCAAGTTCCTGCCGATCGATATCCGCAAATCCGAGGCAAAGGCATTCGTACCCGAAAACGGTGCGATCCGCATGCCGTTCTCGGCACTCCCGGGACTTGGCGAAAATGCCGCACAGAACATTGTAAACGCGCGGAATGAAGAACCCTTCTTCTCGATCGAGGATATGCAGAGCCGTGCAAAGCTCACGAAATCGGTCGTGGAGATCCTGCGCCGCAATAACGTTCTTACGGGACTTGACGAGACCGACCAGCTTACGATCTTCTCATAAGAAAATCCGAAAGGGGAATGTATGAAGAAATATGAATGGAACCCCGTCGTCGACGGGGAGGTACATAAGGTCACGCTTTGCTTTAGCCGCCTCTCGGGAAGGACGATCGTAACGATCGACGGAAACGAATTTAATATCAGTCACGCTCCGTTCTATTATCTTAAGGAACGGAGGGAGATCTTCCGTCTTGCCGAGGAAAAGCAGGCGATCCTCGTAATACCGCGTGTCGGAGCACCCGATATCGTGGTCGATCGAAAATTCGTCGGTAGCGGAAAAGCGTACGTTTGATCATACCTACGGCAGAAAGCAGTAATATACGCTGCTTTCTGCCGCTTTCTGTGCAAAAAAATCTTGAAATTTACGAAAACCTATTGCATTGAGATCGGAAATCTGTTATAATAATTATATGTAGGATGATAAGTCCTTTTATCTTGTGATCGTAGACCAGGGCCATACCGGCCGGGGAATTAGCGGTGCCCTGTACCTGAGATCCGCTATAGCAGGGGGCGCATTCCTTTCCTGAGGGTCGATCGCTTACGGTCTGTGTCCGATATTCTTGTGTTGAAGAATGGGTCTTGCGCAATTTGGAGCTGTGAACCATGTCAGGTGGGGAACCAAGCAGCATTAAGCAGTGAACCTGATGTGCCGCGAGGTTGCCTGTTCCGAGCAAGGTGTCGGATGTCGCGTGGGTGTGACATTCGACGGAAGGGTGTATGGTCTTGGTCTATGCTTACAAGATGAACTTTAAGAACCCGCGGCGGATCTTTTTCCCGATTCGCGAGCGGGTATTTTTTTAGAAAGCCGATTTGCCGAATGCTTGCATGCGCGGCAAAGGAAACACAGAAAGGGGAGCTCCGATGCATCAGGCATTGTACAGAAAATGGCGTCCGCAAACCTTTGACGACGTGTTCGGACAGGATCACATCACGCGCGTGCTCAAATATGAAGCCGAGCACGGGCTCTTCAGCCACGCATATCTGTTTTGCGGCTCGCGCGGTACGGGTAAAACGACCTGTGCGAAGATCCTCGCAAAAGTCGTAAACTGTGAGCATCCCGTGAACGGATCTCCGTGTGGCGTCTGTGACTCCTGCAAGCTGATCGAAACGAGTACGGTGACGGATATCCTCGAGATGGATGCCGCCTCGAATAACAGCGTTGATAATATCCGCGATATCCGTGACGAGGTCGTTTATACGCCGTCCGCGCTAAAGTATCGCGTTTACATCGTCGACGAGGTCCATATGCTTTCGGGAAGTGCCTTCAACGCGCTTCTGAAGACACTTGAGGAGCCTCCCGCACACGTGATCTTCATCCTCGCGACGACCGAGCTTCACAAGCTTCCGTCCACCATCATCTCGCGTTGTCAGCGGTTTGATTTCCGAAGGATCTCGATCCCAGATCTCATGCGCCGTATTATGCAGATCGCAGAGGCGGAGGGGATCGAGCTCGAAAAGGATGCGGCGTTCCTGATCGCCAAAATGGCACAGGGCGGTATGCGCGACAGCATCAGCCTACTTGAGCTGTGTGCGGGCAGTCACGAGCGCATCACCGTCGATCTCGTCAACGAGACCGTCGGATCGACAGGACGCTCCTCAATGCTGCGCGTGGTACGGGCTGTCGCAGAGCAGGACTGTGAGACCATTCTCGAGGAGATCGATAAGGTCGTTCGCTCGTCCCGCGATATTCGCGTGTTCTGGCAGGATCTGATCTCACTCTATCGGGATATTCTTGTGATCCGCACCTCTGCGAATGCCCCCGAGTACCTTGATCTCACCGAAAGTGAAACGGAGGAGCTTCGCGCCGTTGGGGAGCTGTTTACGAAGGAAACGCTTCTGTATCACAGTAAGCTTCTTGAGGACGGTCTTGCATCAATGCAAAAAAGCGCCGATATTCGCCGTATCACGGCAGAATTTACCCTGCTTCGTATGTCCGAGCCCTCGCTCTCCGTCTCCTCCGAATCGCTTCTCTCCCGAATTGCGGAGCTTGAGCGTACGGTAGAGATGCTTCAGAGAACAGGCGTCTCACCCGCGAATGTACCGAGCTCGGAGTCGATCGAGTCCGAGCGGAAGCCTGAGGACAGTCCGGGTGTCTCGGATAAGCCGACACCTGAGGAAAAGAAAACAAAAGGAAAAAAGCCTGTTTCCGTGGAGAGCGCATCTCCTGCCGTAACGCCCGAGTCCCCGAAAACACGCGTTTTGAAAACGCTTCGAGGATGGGCGGAGGTCGTTGAAAAAATGACGGGAGATCATCCGATGTACCGTGCGATGCTCGGAGACGTAAAGGCATACGGAATGGAGGACGGGACGGTCATTCTTCGCTTCCCGAATCCGTTTACGTTATCGAATTTTGAACAGCTCGGAAGCCGCGACCGACTTCGCGGAGAATTGTCCTACCTCCTGAAGCGTGATGTGAAGGACAGAGAGCTCTTGTTCGAGGTCGCACCGCCGAAGAACGGAGGGGGCAACGATCTTTTCGATGAGATCGTCGAGTCTGTGGAAAACGGTATTTTATAATAGCTTATCAATAAAAGAGATAGTCGCATAAAGAGACGCGACGGGAAAGGAATCAAACGATGAAAGCAAACTATTCGACAAGGAGTGCTGCAGGAAATCCCGCAGCGCTGATGAAGCAGATCCAGAAGGTCCAGGAGGAGATGGAGGTGCGCCAGGGCGAGCTTGACGCGGCCGAGTACGACATTTCCGCGGGTGGTGGTATGGTCACCCTGCAGATCAACGGCAAAAAGGAGATCCTTTCGATCGACATAAAGCCAGAGATCGTTGATCCTGACGATATTGAAACGCTTTCCGACATTCTCGTTGCGGGCGTTAACGAAGCGATCAAGCACGTTGAGAATATCAATACAACCGAAATGGCAAAGGTGTCTGCGGGAATGCCTCAGATCCCCGGTCTGATGTAATATGGCAGATTACATGGAATCGCTTGCGCTCCTGACCGAGCAGTTCCGCAGGCTTCCCGGTGTCGGACGCCGCTCGGCAACGCGTATGGCATTTTCGATCCTTGATATGTCCGAAGAGGATGTTGCCGCGTTTGCAACGGCCATTCTTGAAGCAAAGGCGAAGATCCATCCCTGCCCGATCTGTGGCAATTTGACCGATCGGGAGTGTTGCTCGATCTGTACCGATCTCGAGCGCGACACAAGTGTGATCTGTGTGGTGGAGGATGCACGAACCCTTCTCGCAATGGAGAAGGTACGCGACTACCGCGGTACGTATCACGTGCTTGGCGGATTGATCTCTCCGATGAAGGGTATGAATCCGGAATCGATCAATCTCCGTTCACTGATCGAGCGCGTAGGCGGTGCTGAAGTGACCTCGGCAGAAGGCACGAATGCGGATGGAACCATGTCCGGACCCGTAAAGGAAGTCATTTTAGCACTCGGCGCAACGGTCGAGGGCGATGCTACGTCAATGTATATCGCAAAGCTGCTTGCCCCTTTTTCGGTGCGGGTGACGCGGCTTGCCTACGGAATTCCCGTGGGATCGGAGCTTGAATACGCAGACGAGGTCACGCTGTATCGGGCTTTGCAGGGAAGAACCGGTATTTGACTTGATGCTACATCAAAAAAATCGGGGTTGCCTCACCTTCCGTGAGACAGCCCCGTTATTTAGTTTTCTACAGTCGTACTGAGCGCAGCACTTTCTGACATAGAAGCTACGTGACCGCCATATTCTGCGGCGGCTCCGAGTGCCCCCTCGATCCGAAGAAGACGGTTGTACTTACAAACACGCTCGCCGCGGCAGGGAGCCCCCGCCTTGATGAAGCGTGCGTTACAAGAGACAGCGATGTCTGCGATCGAGGTATCCTCGGTCTCTCCCGAACGGTGGGAGAGGATGAAGGCGTAATGGTGATCCTCGGCGGTCTGTATCAGATCAAGCGTTTCGGACAGCGTTCCGATCTGATTCGGCTTTACAAGAACCGCGTTTGCCGCCTTCTTTTCGATTCCCGTGCGGATCCGCGCAGTGTTCGTAACGAAAAGATCGTCTCCAACAAGCATCGTGCGGTCTCCGAGTGCTTCGGTCAGCATCGACCATCCCGAAAAGTCATTTTCATCGAGCCCGTCCTCGATCGAGAGGATCGGATAGCATCCGCACAGCCTTTTCCAATACTCGATGAGATCACGGCGATCACAGATCTTGCCGCGCTTGGGCATTCGGTAGGTTTCGCCGCCATCACACCATTCGGATGCGGCGGCGTCAAGCGCAAGCTTCACGACCGATTCATCGTATCCCGCTTCGTGGATCGCCTCGCAAAGCAGGTCAAGCGCTTCCTCGTCGCTCGAGAGATTTGGGGCAAATCCGCCCTCGTCTCCGACCGCCGTGGAATATCCTCTCGACTGCAGTATCCCCCGTAAGGTCTGGTAGATCTCGCTTCCGATGCGAAGCGCGTCCGAAAAGCTTTCGGCTCCGACGGGTACGAGCATAAATTCCTGGATCTCCACGTTGTTGGAGGCATGAGCGCCTCCGTTCAGTACGTTCATCATTGGAACGGGCAGGCGTCGAGCGTTTGCACCGCCGAGGTATCGATAGAGCGGCATATGGTAGTAGCTTGCAACCGCGCGGGCATTCGCAAGTGAGAGCGCGAGCAGAACGTTTGCACCGTAGTGGTTTTTGTTTTCGCTTCCGTCAAGATTTCGAAGTGTACGGTCGATCAGGTATTGATCGGAGGCACATAGCCCCGACAACGCGGGGGAGATCTCACTTTGTACGATCGAAACCGTTTCGAGAACGCCCTTACCGCGGTATCTGCTTCGGTTTCCGTCTCTCTTTTCATGCGCCTCAAATTGACCTGTGGATGCCCCCGAGGGGGCGCTTGCGATCCCGATGCTTCCGTCCTCGAGATATACAACAGCCTCTACGGTCGGATTTCCGCGAGAATCAAGGATCTCTCTCGCAGAACATTTTTCAATTTTCGGTCTTCCTGTAACGTTCATAATGATTTCCCCCTATATACCGCGTGTATGATGTATTCATTATGAACGGGAAGAGCGACAGATATTCAAAGAAAAATAAAAAGAAGAAAAAAGGAAACAGAATATGGAAGAAACAAATAAGACAACGAAAGTTGTACCTGCACACAGCCACGGCGGTCATCGCGATCGTGTAAAGAAGATGATACTGAAAAAAGGATTCAGTCATTTGTATGATCACGAGCTTCTCGAAATTCTTTTATTCTATGCGATCCCGCGTCGGGATACAAATCCCATTGCGCATGAGCTTATCGAACAGTTTGGTTCTCTTGGAGGCGTCCTTGAAGCGGACGTCAATCGCATTTCCGCGTGTAACGGAATGGGAGAAAGCAGTGCGTTGCTCCTGAAGGCAGTATTCGAATGCTTGGTACGATACGTCTCGAATTCCGAAGAACCGGTTTATCGCTATGACAAGCTCGATAAAGTTACGAAGTATCTTTGTAATTATTATGTCGGTGTTACGGACGAGCAATCGATCGCTATGCTTTTCGATAACAAAATGAAGCTGCTTGACGTGATCTCGCTCGGAGCGGGGAGCGTAAACGCTTCACCGGTCGATCTGTATCGGATCGTCGAGGCTGTTATGAAAAAGCATGCGGCAGGTGTGATCCTCGCCCACAATCATCCCGACGGACTTATGATGCCGTCGATGGAGGATAATATGGTCACACGCAAGATCTACGATTTTTTGAAGCAGATGTCGATCCCGCTGATCGAGCATATCATTATATCGGGAAAGCAAGCATATCCGATGATTCACTATTCGGGCTTTTACGACGTCGAGCGCGTAGCGTCCGACGGATTCGGAGAGGCTTTTATCCACGATTTTTTTCAAAAAGGGAACGAATAATAAAAAAGGCTGATTCACTGAACATAATGTGAATCAGCCTTTTTTGTTTATCGAAGGGTTTTAGCAAACGCCTCAATACGTTCGAGAGCCGCGGTAATGTGCTTTACCGAGTACGCATAAGAAATACGCGCAAAGCCCTCGCCCGATTTGCCGAATGCCGTACCGGGAACGATCGCACATTTGTAGTCATACAGCAACCGCTCGCAGAATTTATCACTCGAAAGTCCGAATTTCCGAATATCAGGCCAGATGTAAAACGCGCCCTCGGGCTCGAAGCAATCGATTCCGATATCGTGCAGTCCGTTGTAGATAAAGCGTCTGCGGCGATTGTATTCGTCCATCATATGCTTTACGTCCTCATCGCAGTCGCGAAGTGCGGTGATCGCGGCAAGCTGTGCCGTCGTGGGTGCGCACATGATCGCATATTGATGAAGCTTTAAGATTTGCTTAAGGATCGGAGCAGGAGCGCAAGCGTACCCAAGTCTCCAGCCCGTCATCGCGTAAGCCTTCGAGAAGCCGCTGACAATGATCGTGCGCTCCTTCATTTCAGGGAGGGAAGCGAACGACGTATGTGTGCGCCCGTAGGTCATTTCTGCGTAGATCTCATCCGAAAGCACAAGGATATTCGTGCCGTCAAGAACCTCCGCGATCGCGGTTAGATCCTCGTGCGTCATGATCGCGCCCGTCGGATTGTTCGGGTAGGCGAGAACGAGCATTTTCGTGCGCGGTGTGATCGCCGCCTTGAGCTCGTCGGCGGTGAGCTTAAAATTGTTTTCGATCTTCGTGTCAATAATAACGGGAACCGCACCTGCCATTTTTGCAAGGGGCTCATAGCACACGAAGCAGGGCTCGGGAATGATGATCTCGTCACCGGGATTGATACAGGCGCGGATCGCCATATCGATCGCCTCGCTTCCGCCAACCGTAACGACGACCTCGGACACGGGATCGTAGGAAACATGGAAGCGGCGGGAGAGATAGTTCGAGATCTCACGGCGGAGCGCAAGGTCTCCCGCATTCGCCGTGTAGTAGGTTTTGCCCTTTTCAAGGGACTCGATCCCCGCCTCGCGAATGCTCCACGGGGTGACGAAGTCGGGCTGACCGACCGTCAGGGCGATCATCTCACTGTCGTTCAGATCCGAAAGCAGATCAAAAAACTTACGGATTCCGGACGGCTTCAGAGAGAGCACCTCGTTTGATAAGATGGATGAGTAATCGAGCATGATCAGTTACAGTTTCCTCTCTCGTCCTCATCCAGAATGCCGTAGATCACGCCCTTGTCCTTGTATTTCTTCAAGACGAAGTGCGTAGCGGTTCCTGTGATGGATTCGATCGTGGAGAGCTTGCGTGCGACGAAATACGCAACCTCCTTCATCGTCTTACCCTCGATCAGTACGCAGAGATCGTAGCCGCCCGACATTAGGTAAAGGCTCTTGACCTCGGGGTAGTTGTTGATCTTTTCTGCAATGCGGTCAAACCCGCGGTCCCTTTGGGGAACGAGCTTGACTTCGATCAGGGCGGTGACGTATTCGCGGTCGGTCTTATCCCAGTCGATCAGGGTCTTGTAGCCTAGGATCACACCGTTCTCCTCGTAGGTGCGGATCATCTTTTTGATGTCGCCCTCCTCCTTTTCAAGCATCGTTGCGAGCTGTTCGGGGGTGAGGGAGGCGTCGTCTTCAAGTAATTTTAGAAGCATATCCATAACTATAAATTCCTTTCAATGATAGATTATATGCAGTTATCCGTTGCGTTTACGAATGATATTTTCATACGTCAGCCCGTATCGCTCTGCGATGTCTCGGGCATAGCTCTTTCCATCGGGCTTTGCTCGGTAGATCTTGAAGGAGCGCTTGCCTTCTTCGATCCCCGCGACGAGGGTGTCGATCCTTACGCCGCCTTCGGCAGTCGTGCGCGCGTTGATCTCATCGACCTGTGCGGCAAGCTCATGCAGATGCGTTGCAAAGAGGCAACGGCAACCGACACGGCTGAAGCCCGAAAGCACCTCTGCGGCAATGTAGGATGCCTCAAAGGAGCCGGTTGACGAAAGCGATTCGTCGAGAAGAACGAGGCTTTTATCAGTTACAAGATCGAAGATCTCTCCGAGGCGTGCACACTCCTCACCAAGCCGCCCCTTGTTGATCGTATCGTCCGCACCCGTGGGAAAATGGGTGAAGATGCCGTCTGCAGGAGAGATCTCCGCTTCCTCGGCGGGAAGGAACATACCGAGCTGAAGCATCGCCTGCGTGATACCGACGGCACAGGTGATCACCGATTTACCGCCACGGTTCGGGCCTGTAAGCACCCAGATCATCGCATTCTCGTCGAAGGAGAAATCATTCGAAACGATCTCATCGTCGATCCTGAGGGCAACAACGGGATTGTAGAGTGCCTTCACGCGGAATGCGGGCGTATTTGTATCGGGAATGATCGGTGCAGTCAGGGCGCACCCCTTTTCGGACAGCGCGCGGAGGATCTCGGTGCCTTTTACGAGAAATTCGATCTCGGGCATCAGATTCAGAAGGAAATCGGCGTTCTCAAGAACATAAGACTGTACGATCTTTTTCCACGAACGAAGCGAGCTTTTGTAAACGTCATTGATCGCGGAATAGAACGCGAGCGAAAGCGCGGTCTTCTGGTTTTCGGATTGCTTTTTGCCAAAGGGGACGAGATCTGCGATGCAGGTGTATTCGTCGTCCTTAAAGTTGAGGCGCAGGATCTTTTCGAGTACGTCGCCCGAGCAGAAGGGCTCGGGGTTGATCGAAAGCACACCCGCCGAGGTCGGACGGAGCTGTGCGTCAAGATTGACACCGATCGTCACGCTTCGGATCTCTCGGACGCGGTTCGTAAGCTCGTTCAGCTTCGCGTTCAGCTCTGCATAGTAATCGCTTTCCGCAAGCTCGGAAATGCGATCGGTCAGGGTCTGAAAGCCAACGCTCTTCATTTTTTCACGAAGCGGGCCGAGTCCCTTGTGTAGTGTGTCGATGCTAGAGATGTAAAGCTCGATCTCCGAAATACTGAGCAGATACGAGTTTGTCTCTCCGTCGTCTGCCTCGAGCCGCCGAAGCTCCATAATATCGCTGAGTACGGGGATGAGCCTTGAGAGTGTTTTTGCAATCGATGGACAGGCGAGCATATCCGCAAATACCTCGTTGCGGTATCGGATCGTCGCAGGGTCGGAGGTGAAATATTCGCTGAGATCGCTGTTTTTCAGATTAAAAACGTCGAGCAGACCAAGCTCCTCAAGAACGAACATATCAATGCTCGGGCGAAGGTGCTCGTCGTATCGGGCTTCTGTATTTTGTGAAGGGTAAAGTAAACTGAAATCGTTCAGCTCTGTATTCATATCAGAATTCCTTTCGTAAGACCGAAGTGATCAGATCGGGATAAGTGCGGGCTTTCCGTTCTCGTAAAACGCAACATTGGGAACGGAGAGCGCACGGAGCAGCTCGTATGCATCGGAGATGTTCGCACCGACGTCTGAAAGCGTATGTGCATCCGATCCGACGGTGAAGAGCGCTCCTCCGTTTTCGCGGTAAAGCTCGATCAACTCCCGCGTGGGCATCAGAAGGTCACGCCCGCGTCTCAGAAGGGAAACATTGATCTCAAGCGCGAGATCCTTTCGGACCATTTTTCGGAAGATCGCTTCAAGATGCTCCTTGTGCTTTGAAAAATCGAGTGTGCGATTCGCATATGCAACGTATCGGTGCATATAGGTCAGGTGCGCGAGTGCGTGGATGCCGTCGAAATCGCATAGCTTTTCGGTTTCGTCAAGTGCCCGAAGAAACAAATTATCGATCATCGGATCAGGGATGATCTCGAAGCGGAAGAAGTAAAAATCGGGAACCTTGGGGAGATTGTGGGTTGAAGCGAGAACAAAATCGTACTTGTGCTTTGCGAGAAATGCGCGGGCTTCCTCGGGGTATTCGGCGGCTTGACCGAGCTCAATTCCGCACGAAACGCGCAGGCGGCCTTCGAATTCCTTTTTTGCCTCTGATGCCGCCGTGAAGGCGTCATCCGCTTGAAAGGGCTCGTAGATCTGTTCCTTTACGTTATTGACTTCGAAATGATCGGTCAGTGCGATCCCCGAAAGACCTGCATGGAGCGCAGCCTCGCACATAGCACGCGGAGTGGCATCGGGTGAACCGTCAAAGGAAAAAGCGGTATGCGTATGGCTGTCAAAAAGCACGGCGTTATCCTCCTTCATCTTATAATCCCTTTCATTATAACATAAAATTTTGCTTTTTCATAGAGGATTTGAAAAATAAAATCACATTTTTACAAAAAAAATATAAATTCGTGCGAAAAAATCTGTAAATGAACCCTTAAGGATGAAATTTCTTCGTACTACTTGCTATTTTTTCGATTTTGTGGTATGATGAAAACGAGAAATGCGCCGGGACAGGCAGGAGGGAGGAAGCAAATGTCAAAGAACAGTTATCTTTTGGAGACCGAAGACGCCGAACGCATTAACCGATCGATCGGGGAAAACGTAAACGGAAGGGTTGTTCTCCCGCTTCTCGGTTTGCCCCGAAAGGGCGACTGCAGAAATCTCTTTCGCGTACTTCTGACCGAGGAAGGAAAACGGCTTCTATCCTGTGCAAAAACCGAGGAGCATTTTTTGTCAGACGCGTATTCGGATTACGAAAATTTCGTCGAGCTTCTCTGTCTCCTTCCGTCGCTTGTCGGTAGTGGATATCACCGATTTGTTCGGCTCACCCTTGAGGCACTTCTCGACTTTACGGATATCCCCGCGAAGGAGGATGCAGAAGCACTTTGGAAGTCCTCGCTGCCGCTTCTTCGGGATGGTGCCTTTGACGATCTCTTATCGCCTTTTACAGTGAAAAGATCCGTCGACGTGTCCCCGAGTGTCTATCCGTCGAAGGAGAATCTTCTGCAGTATGAAAGCCTCGGTGCTTATATTTCTGCCTATCGGGGGAGCACAAAGGGAGCGTCAATGGTTTGGCTCGACCTTTCCGCACTTGATTTTGCATTGCCCGATCCCTACCACGCAGAGCAGGGCTTTTTGCTGGTCAAGGAGGGAAGCGGTGACGCGCGTGGGCAGGCTTATCTCTCTTCTCAGCTTCTGCGCGTGACGGGAGAGATCTGTACAGCGAACGGCATTCCGCTTATTCTGTACGGTACATTCGCTTCATCTGTTGCAAGAGATTTGATACAATATCTCGATCGGACAGACAGAAAACCGCGTCTTTTCTACGCGATGTCTTGGGGAGATGGGCAAGCTCTTGCCCGAGATTTCGATGCGCTTGAAGATTCAGGGCTTATCACCGAGCTCTGCGGCATATTACCCCAGAGACTTCCGTACTGCAGTGCTGCTGCGCTTTCAGAAGGATTACGGCTCTCCGCGATGCGTTATCCGCTCGGGCGGCTGCTTTTCGTCGCAGAGGGAACGACCGAGGCAGAGGTACGGATAGGGTATGAAGGCTTTAAGCGGGTTCTGTCGGGTATCCTCGCAGATAGCGTTCAAAAGCTTGAAATCTCCGAAAAGGAGGCAGTCGCCCTCGGAGAGCGGATTTTGACTGCCGAAGCATTTTAATAAAATAATAAAAACGGAGTGGAAACACTCCGTTTTTGCTCGTTTACTTTTCGGCAAAAAGAGAAAGCCAATAGGAAACGTTGTCGGTCGCGTCAAAATTCTGAGAAGCGTTTGTTCCGCCGGAATTCTGTGCGCCTTCCGTATTCGGTAAGCGGATCGAGTCTGCGTTGGATGCCTCTGCCGTGTTCGACGGGAGATCCGCAGGATCCTTCCTCGCGCCTCCGAGATCGGCAAGCGGATTTTTCTGCATGGCCTCCTCCATATTGCGGTCGCTAACGTGGGTGTAGATCTGCGTGGTGTTGAGCTGCTCGTGGCCGAGAATGTCCTTCAGTACGCGAATATCTACGTTACCCGACTGATACATCAGAGTTGCCGCCGTGTGACGGAGCTTGTGAACCGAATAGTGCTTTGATTCAAGCCCTGCAAGCTCGAGGTATTTGTAGACCATCCACTGTACGGTTTTGGGGCTGATGCGCTGACCGCGGCTGCTGAGGAAGAGTGCGCGTTCCTCTTTTTTCTTTGCGGCGCGTGCGCGCACCGCGGAGGAGAGGCGCTCCTCCAGATAGTCGGCGAGGGATGCGCGGCAGGCGTTGTTGAGGTAAATGATGCGCTCCTTTGCTCCTTTTCCGATGACACGCATCGAGCGAAGCTCACGGTCGAGATCATTCAGATTAACTCCGCAAAGCTCCGAGAGACGCATTCCGCAGTTGAGAAAGAGTGTGACGATCGCGTAGTCACGAAGAAGGGAATCAGATGCCTCGTCGTCCTTGATCGCTTCGAGGAGACAGCGCGATTCTTCAAGGGAGAGAAACTTCGGCAGAGATCGCTTTGGTTTTGGAGACTCGACCGTCGCGGCGGGATTTTCATCGAGCAATCCGCGGCTGTTTACGAGATATTTAAAGAGAGCCTTGATTGCAGAGAGCTTGCGGGATTTCGCCGACCAGAGATTTCCGCGCGTTGTGCCCGAGTAGAGAAGAAAATCGTATATGTCGTCCTTTTTGATTCCTTTTATGTATGCAAGGTCAAGGCTTGAAGCGTCAAGCTCGGTGAATTCCTCGGATTCGGGATCAATGCCGTTTTCCTTTGCGATCAGGTAACGGAAAAAGGTACGCAGATCAATGAGATATTCCGTAACGGTCTTCGGGGAGCATCCCTGAATTGCGGATTTGTATGCGGCAAATTCCCGCACAACTTGGGGAAGGACCTTTAAGATCTCGTCGTTTGTCATATCGGAGCTCCTTTTTGAAGGATTTTGTATAATACCATTATATCACGTTTCGCTTATTTTTAGTGGATAATTTGTAAATTTTCCGCTTTTTCGGTTGCATATTGCGGGGGATTCCGTTATAATAAAGAAAATACGTGTACGCCGCGAGGGTGTAGGCGTGCTCCTTTATTCAGATGGAAAGGATGATCAGATCCGTGACAGAGCATAATAACGAAAATGAAATGAAAAAAGACGTGTCCGGTCTTGGTGACGATGAGTCGACCTTTGTGCCGGGCAGCTCGAATAATACTTATCTCGACCCTCTTCCGAGCGAGGGCGACGAGGAAGCGCTTGACGCACTGAAGTCTCCGTTCCGCCGCATTTGGGATCGCTATTCCTATTCGGCAGTGCGTATTTACCTCACGCAGTTTGCGATGGGCGTTTTTGGCGCCTCGCTTGCGCTCGCAACGGGAAAAACGCTTGGAGCACTTTCGATCGCGGCGGGAATCTTTTCACTTTTGTTTTTTGCCGTCCTTGTTCACACCGTCGCGTGGGACATCGGCGCGAGTGATCGGATCGCAGTTGACGGCGGCAGACGGAAGCGCAGACTTTATACGGGCGCGCTTGTCGGTCTTGGGGCGGGAATTCCGAACTTCCTTCTTGCGCTTTTATTTACGGTGACCTTTCTCGGTGGCGCGCACAGTGTTGCTGCTGTAACGAAGGTGGTCATGATGTTCTCCGAAGGAATGTATTGGAGCCTCATTTGTAACTTCTCGGTTGCGGGTATTGCGCTCCATAACCATTGGTGGACCTATTTCCTGATGGCACTTTGTACGGTGTTGTTCGTTTCGGTTTCGTATATTCTTGGCTTCTACAATGTCGGGCTTCCGAAGTTCCTGATGAACAAGGGTGTCGAGGCAGAGCGTGCAAGGCGCGAAAAGAAGGACCGTGCGAAGGACGAGAATCCGACGCGGAAGGATTGACCTAGGTAATCTCTTGATAGAAAACGGGCTGTCTCACCTCGGTGAGACAGCCCGTTTTTTTATACCGTGCGCGATTTGCCGGCGCGGGGACACAGGAAATTGTTGTTGAATTCGTGATCGAGACGGAACATACCCTGTGCGCGGCGTTCCGGCATAGAAACGTAAAGACGCTTGGAGCCGATGTTGTCGGACATATTTGCATAAACTCCGATGCTGTGAAACATATCTAAAAGCTCCTCGGCGGTGTTGTCATCAGGCACATCAAGGAAAAACTTGAATTCTGTGCCGTAGATCTTATGCAGAGGCATATGGAAGACAAGCGCTCCCGTTTGGCAAACCTCACCGCGCACGTCACTTTCGCCCGCACGCAAAATCTTTCCGTTTGAGAGAACGTAATTTAGCACGACGCATTCCTTGTTTTCTTCGTCCACCCGCCCGCGCGAAACAAGAGCGCACGGCTTATGGGAAATGGGGCAAAGCCCACCCTCCAGAGGACGGAAGCGTTGTGCATAGCAATGCTCGCCGTCTCCATGCTCGGGATAGAACATACCGAAGTTTGTAATGAGCGTATTGATACGGCATTTGCTTAATAGATCCGCGTATTGGTCGATCGCGGGACTCTCAAGGCGAGCAATGACCGTTTCGACGTGATCAGCCACCCGATCCAGGAAGGCGCGCTTGGTGATAAAGGCATTTTCCTCGAGACACATATCTGCATAGGGAGAAACACCCTGAAGAGCAGTTATGAGATCCTGCATCGTACGGCAGGCGGGCAGATAACGCCCGATGTGTGAGCCGTAGACGTTGGCGACATCGGGGATCTCAAATTGATTCGAGAGGAGATCCTCGGGATCGTACAGAAATACGCGTGTGCCCTGACCTGCAAAAATACCGATCTCATAGTTTACCCACGCGGATTTCAACGAATCCTTCGTAATGATGATAACGCCCGCGTAGCAGTCGAGATAGCTTTCGATGGTCTTTTGAAAATCGTCGCCGCCGGATAGGATATCAAAGTCGGATCGTAGCCATGTCGTTCTGTGAGCCAAGGAGTTGAAAATGAAAATTGT
>JAZNOQ010000088.1:0-4910 GCA_045589215.1 Eubacteriales bacterium | reverse complement strand
AAGAGCCCGCCCCAGGGGCGGGAGACTAACTCTTTATATGTCAAAAGGTCGAAAAAGCGCATATTCTGTGTGTAGAGCGCGGCTTATCACCGTATTACACCAAGGAAAAGGAGGTGCTTTACAGAAATGCGTGAAGCAAACGGCCTCTGCCGTGCCGCAATCGGCAGTGTGACACACGCAACGCAGGCGCAGAACGTTCTTGCCCGTGCGGCGATCCGCTCGAGGGTCATCAAAGTCTCCTCCGGGCAAAGGAACGGCTGTGTGTACGGAATTGAAATTCCCTGCTCACAAAGGCGAAACGTCGAGGAGATCCTTTCCCAAAGCGGAATTCGGATCCGCGGGTGGACTGTCGAATGATCAGAGACGGCGTTTCCAAATCCCTGAACAATCCCGAAAGGTACCGAATATGAAGCATCCGATCTATTTTGACAATGCCGCCACGACCTTTCCGAAGCCCGCTTCGGTCGTAAACGCAGTCTCCCGTGTGATGAGAGAGGCGTGCGGCAATCCCGGACGCGGATCGCACAGGCTCGCAAGAGAGGCGGCAAATATTCTCTACACCTGCAGAGAGGAGATCGCGGAGCTGATCGGGCTTTCCGATATCACGCGCGTGTGCTTTACCAAAAACACGACCGAGGCGCTGAACACCGCGATCAAGGGCTTTCTCCACAACGGAGACCACGTTCTGATCTCCGATCTTGAGCATAATTCGGTCTGGCGTCCTATCGAGCGGCTCGGAAAGACGCACGGCGTTTCTTACGATGTTTTTTCGTCATCGGCGTTGCGATTTCCCGAAAACACCGAAAGCGAGCTTCTTACGCATCTGAAGCCAAAGACGCGCGCGGTCATCTGCACCCACGCTTCCAACATTTGTTCGAGAACGCTCCCGCTTCGCGAGATCGGTGCGTTCTGCAAAAGGCACGGTCTTTGGTTTATCGTCGACTGTGCGCAGTCGGTCGGACACCTCTCGATCGATATGGAGAAAATGCAGATCACCGCTCTCTGCGCGCCCGGACACAAGGGGCTTTACGGCCCGCAAGGAAGCGGCTTTCTTGCTCTTTCCGCGTCCCTCTCCGAGAATGATCTTCCAATTTCCCTTACCGAAGGCGGGAGCGGATACCAATCGCTCCTCCCCGATATGCCCATGCTTCCGCCTGAGCGATACGAGGCGGGGACTGCCGCAACGCCCGCGATCGCGGGACTGCTTGCGGGGGTGCGCTTTGTACGCGACGTCGGCATCAATACGATCGCAGAAAAGGAGGAGGCGCTTTACCGCCTCGCGCGGGAGTATCTGTCGAATATGCGCGGCGTGCGCGTTTACGCCCCTGAGGCAGTCGGCTCGGTCCTCTCCTTCTCGGTAAAGGGGCGCTCTGCGGAGGAGCTTGCAGACCTTCTCGATAAGGACGGGATCTGCGTCCGCGCGGGCTTTCATTGTGCGGCACTTGCCCACGAGACACTCGGCACGCCGAAGGAAAGCGGCACCGTTCGGTTAGGGTTTGGATATTTCAACACCCCCGACGAGATCCGCTTTCTTGCGTCCCGCCTGAACAGAATACTGTAACAACGAAAAAAAGGGGCTGCTTCACCAACGTGAGACAGCCCTGTATTTCATTCGTCACTCGAGTGTGATCACTCCGTCGCTGCAGAAGATCTTCTCGATGTGAGAGGTATACGCCCACTCCGAGCCGAACTCGATCGCCTTCCATTGCTGCTTCGTGCCACTAAAGATGATACGGTCAATGTCCTTGTTGTTTTCAAAAGCACGTCTGCCGATCGAGCGCACGGTGCTGGGCATGGTGAATTCCTCTAGGTGTGTGCAATATGCAAACGCCATTTCTCCGATCGAAGTAACGCCCTCGGACAATTCGACCGTGACGAGACCGCCACAGCTGCGGAATGCCTCGTTTCCAATGGTCACGTTTCCACCCTCCGCGATGTTGATCTCCGAAAGGTCGTCGCAGTAGGCGAACGCCTTGTTACCGATCGACTTGATGCTCTTCGGGATCGTAACGCTCGTGAGCCCGATCCAAGATTTGAGCGCTTCGTCTGCGATCGCCGTTACGGGAACCCCCTTGTACTTACTCGGAATGACGAGCTCGGTGTCTTCGCACGTTCCCTGCCCGACCACAGTATAAGCTGTACCGTCCTCGTTCAGTTCGAATTCAAGCCCCTTGCTTCCGCCGGCGCAAGAAGTGAGCGCAAGGATCGGAAGTAGCAAACAGATCAGTAGTATCAATATCGTTACTCGTTTCATAGTACATCCTTCTCTTTTTTAGATTTCGGTTTAGTCCGTTACCGATAATATACGTAGAACGCAACGACGGTGCGTTCCTTTCCGCCTGCAGAAATATCAGGTCCCTTCAAAACAACGCCGTCCTTTGAGAGAAGCTCGGATATGACCGTCTCCTCTACCCGTGCGCGAAAGGCGATGCCCGTATCGGTGTTCACGATAATGCAGTCATCCTTCACGCCGATACTTCCGTTTCTGCCGATGACCTTCTCGTCATTCTCCCATCGCTCGACGACGTAACGGATGTGCTTTCCCGATACCATTTCCGCCATTTGATACTTGTACTGCTTGCTGTTCGGGTCCTTTGCAAGCTTCTTTTTTTTACGAAAAAACATTTTTCGAGGTCCCTTTCTTTTGATCCCGTTCAGGAGCTCGCCGTGTCACCGAGGAGGATCGGGAAGATATCGTATACGTTTCCTGCCCCCATCACAACGAGAGCGTCCCCCTCTCTCAGCGTCGCACGCAGGAGCTCTGCCGCTTCCCCAAAGGACTCGGCATAGGTAGCATTGTCCCCTACCGCTTCTGCAAGGAGCACCGAGCTGACACCAAGGGTATCAAGCTCCCGCGCCGCGTAGATATCGACGAAAAAGACACCGTCCGTGTCGTCGAAGGCGCGCGCAAAATCCGAGAAAAGCGATTTCGTGCGGGTATAGGTATGCGGCTGAAAGAGGCAGAACAACCGTTCGTACCCCATATGTGATGCACCCTCAAGGGTAGTCTTGACCTCGGAGGGATGATGTCCGTAGTCATCGTACAGGTCGGCACCGTTCAGCTTTCCCCTATACTCCATGCGCCGCTCTGCACCCGTGAAGTGAAGAAGTCCCTCTGCGATACGATCGCCGGGCACTCCCGAAACGTGTGCGGCGGCAACTGCTGCAAGCGCATTCAAGACCTGATGTCGACCGGGAACGCGAAGCGTAACGTCACAGAGAAATTCACCGCAGAAAAGCACGCGGAAGGAAAAGCGTCCCTTCTCCGACTTACAGTCAACTGCAAGATAATCGGGAGCTCTGCCGTTTTGCATCCTTGTTCCGAAGGTATAGATCCGTCCCGTAAAGCCCTCCATCGCACGCACGATCTCCCCGTCATCCGCGCAGTAGATCACCGCGCCGTCCTCGTCCTGAAGCACCTTATCCGCAAACGCGCGGTAAGACGTTCGGATCTGCTCGATCGACTTAAAGTAGTCAACGTGATCCATCTCGATATTCAGAATGATCGCAAGCGTCGGGCAAAAATCAAGAAAGGAGTCCATATACTCGCACGCCTCGAAGATGAAGTTCTCCTCTCCCCCGATGCGGTAGTATCCGCCCATGCTGCGAAGTGCCGCTCCCGAGGTGACGGTCGGATCACACCCCGCATCCATAAAGACCTGCGCACACATCGACGTGGTCGTGGACTTTCCGTGCATCCCCGAAACGCCAATACGGCGGCGGTAGCCCGTCATAATATAGCCGAGATAATCGGCGCGTGAGATCAACGGAATGCCACGCCGCAGTGCCTCTCGGTACTCGGGATTATCAGACGGAACGGCGACCGTGTAGATCACCGCATCGGCATCTCCGAGATTTTCCGCAGCGTGCGTAAAGGCAACGCGGATCCCCTTTTCTATGAGGCGGTCGGTAAGCGGTGACGCCGCGTGGTCCGATCCGCTGACGCGATAACCGCGCCCCTTTGAGATCTCGGCAAGGGAGGACATATTCACGCCTCCGATCCCGATAAAAAACAAATGCTTTGCCCCCCGAAGCATCTCTTCGATGCGGGCGGGCCCGTAATGTGTATTGGGTGTTGCCATATCGGCGTTCTGTTCCTTTCCGATGTGGAGAAACGATCGAAGGCGTTCGGCTTGCAAAAGCGCACCGCTTTCGATTCGGTCACAAAATCCTGCTAAAAAGCGAAAAATTTAGACAAATATCCGTGCTTTCGTGTCGTTTTCAGGCAAAAAATGCGATAGTCTTCACAAAAAAACAATCTTATCATTGAATAACCGTCACATTCAAAATGTATAATGTTTGTGTCGGCGCAAGGGCACTACCTTCCATTCTATGCGCCTGAAAGCAAAAAGATACGAACCGAAATCTATATCAAAATACAATCACACTATGAAAACGGAGGAATCCCATCTATGCAGATCACAGACGTAAAGGTAAGAAAGCTTTTTGACGACGGCCCTATGAAGGCAATCGTTTCGGTCACCTTTGACGGTCAGCTCGCACTTCACGACATAAAGGTAATCACTGCAAGAGAAAAGACCTTTATCACAATGCCGAGCCGTAAGAACGCCGATGAAACATACCGCGATATAGCTCATCCGATCAACGTTGAGTTCAGACGCATCCTCGAGGATGCGGTGCTCGCAGCTTACGAAAAGGCTCGCGAGGAAGCAGCGCTTGTGACAATTGAGTAATACTGACAGAAAACAGAACGGACTGCCACGAGCAGTCCGTTTTTGCCCATAAATTGGGATTTGTCGAATAGTTTGTTGGTGTTAGGATTTTTCTTGAGAACCTTTCTTGAAAGAAAGGTTCTCAAACTCTCCCAAGAACTTTTGGGTCATGGGCAAAGCTCCCGCAGAGCCTTGCTAAGTCGGAGGCCAAGCGGTCTTAGGAAGACAATTTTCATT
>JAZNOQ010000087.1:0-2022 GCA_045589215.1 Eubacteriales bacterium | reverse complement strand
GTCGGGAACCCGCTATTTTCGGAAACTTGGACGTTTTTGGCACAGAAATTGATCGATTTTTGTGCTTTTCAAATGCCAAAACGACGAATTTTGTTCGTCGAGTCCTATTTCGGGGGCTCGTCTCACCTAAGTGAGACAGCCTCTTTTATTTGTATTTGTTTCCCGTTTCGTCAGAAGCGGATGAGGAGAGCCTCGCCGGGGCTCAGGGTCTCGGCGGTGACCGTTTCGCCCGTTGCGACGTTGACGGCGCTTTCGCATCCGACTGCCGACGCGGAGAACTCAGTGTCCGCGCTTCCGAAGTTTGCGACGAGGAGGAAGCTTTCGCCCGTCCCTCTCTTCACGCCGACCGTCTTAAGTCCGTCGACCTCGGGAGAGATCAGCTCCTCCGAAAGGCGCTTCGTGTCCGCTTCGTCACCGAGCGTCATTGCGAAGGCGGTGTCGATCAGCTCGGTCCCGCGATCGTACCATCTCGGAGCCTTGTAGAAGTGGGAGCAGATCTCCTCGCAGTAGAGGGACGTAATGTCCTTCTTTCTGACGTTGACCTGACGCTCGCCGCGGCGAACGAGGGTGAGGGGATCCTTCGACGCGAGTCCGATCTTGTGGTCGACCGTGACGTAGTGTCCGATCGGGATCGTTTCAAAGTGCTGTGCATGCTCGCCGCCCTCGTAGTAGTCCGCTCCCGTTTCGTAGGAGAGATAGCGCTGACGCTTATTAAAGAGGTCGTTCGGGATGCTCCAGAAGGTGCCTGCGACCTCCGTGAGGAAGACGCGGTTCGGCGTTTTGACGTATTGGATCTCGAGGACGGTCTTTTCGTCGGGGAGGGCTGCGAAGGCGACCTGTCTCACTGCGGTCGTTTCGGGCTCCTGCCCCTCGGCGAGGAACTCCGACGTGGTGGAGTCGCATCTGCCGACGGTCACAAAGCCGCCGTCGAAGAGCTTGACGTTATATCCCTTGAGGACCTGCGGCTGGAGTCTTCCGACGCCCTTGACCGTGCCCGCGAGGTTATACCGCCACTCTGCGAGCGAGCTGTCGTCCTTCGGGACGAGGAGTGCTTGCGGACGCTCAGCCGAGCGCCAGACAAAGCTTGCGAAGCGGTTGCCCGAGGACGAGAAGCCCGCGCCGTGGTATTCGTCCGACCATGAAGTGAGGAGCTTCGGCTTATTTTCGCCCTTTACATGAAAGCGCTTGTACCAATAGAGGAGCATCGAGATCGTGTTTGCGCGGTCGGATTCAAGGCGCGTGTAGTAGACGGGGGAGCGCCATTCAAAGCCGCCGCAGCGGTTGCTGAGGAAGGAGCCGTCGCCGTTTTGCACGGTCTCGGTGCGGAGGATCTCAAGCCATCCCTCGAAGAGGCTTGAGCAGTCCTCCCCGAGACGGTCCTCTGCGAGGCACCATGCGGGAAGGGCGTAGTCCTGACAGTAGGAGTAACGGATGCGCGAGTCGCCGCCGATGCGCAGCAGTCTGCCGTCCTCAAACGTCATCGTGCGGACCAGCTCCCACTGCTCCTTGTAGTGACGGTAGACGATATCCTCACACGGAACGCCCTGTCCCTTGAAGAAGAAGTGGAGCATTGCGATGTTCGAGAGGCAGATGTTCATATATCCGACGTTCATATAGCGGTGGTGGTTGCAGGCGCGGGAATTGAACATATTCGCGCCGACGAAGACGTCGCGGATGCGAACGCCTGAAACGATCTCGTCCGAGAACTCGTCCGACTCGATCGACATACTGTTGGCGAAGAAGATGCGCGCCTTTTCCTTGTATTTTTCGACGTTTACGAGGTCGGGGACTCGGTCTTTACGGTCGGCGGGCGAGAGCTTTCCGCGGGGGATGGGACGGTCCTTTACATTCCCGCGGGCGTTTCCTTTTCGCGTCGGTCGCGGGAGGAGCGGCTCGTCATTTTGCATCTTGAGGTCTACGGAGACGCAGAGGAGGCGGCTGAGGTCTTGAGGGTGCCCGATCCGTCGGCGGCGGGGGAGCTTTTCCGCGCGCTTCTTTCCTTGTGGGAGGAGAAGGCGGAGG
>JAZNOQ010000086.1:0-2317 GCA_045589215.1 Eubacteriales bacterium | reverse complement strand
CTTGGCTCACAGAACGACATGGCTACGATCCGACTTGGTGCTCATTCCCGGTATTGTCGGACCGTTTATCGGCAAAACGGTACTGAAAAACGCCGATGTCATCGTGAATAACGACGGCACGGAGTCCTTCGTTCCCAACGAAAACATCTTCCTCGCCGCGCTTGTTCCGATTGCGATCCTTGCGATACTTCTCCTTGTCGCATCCAAATACTTCAACAAGCCGAGGCTCTGCAAAGATCTGAAAACGCCCTTCGAGGATGACAACTCAACCGACTGGACCGAATATCCCCGCCCGCAGATGAAGCGCAACTCCTATATGTCGCTTTGCGGGGAGTGGGAGCTTTCTCTACGACAATTCGACGAAGTCAAGCCTCTCGGAGCAATAAAAGTCCCCTTCCCGCCTGAATCAAGGATTTCAGGAATTGAACAGAACCTGACTAAATTAGGTGAATTTATCTACCGCAAAAAGTTCGTTCTACCTACGGAGATGTCAGGCAAAAGAATCATTATTCATTTCGGTGCTGTCGATCAGCACGCATATCTTTATGTAAATGATTTTGAAGAAGACAGCTTTGTTGATGCCTCCGTCGAGTGGAATACCAATCTTCCCTACGAGATTGATATTACAGACTATCTCAAGGAAGGCGATAATATCATTGAGCTCAGAGGTTTTGATATTCTTGATCACGATCGCGGTTGGGGCAAACAGTGTATTAATCGCGGCGGAATGTGGTACACTCCCATCAGCGGCATCTGGCAGTCGGTATGGCTCGAGGCTGTTCCCGAAAACTATATCCGAGATATAAAGATGACACCCTCGCTTGATTCAGTCAGATTCAAGATCGAAGGCGGCGAGGAGGAAAAGATAATCACCCTCAAGGACGGCAAGCAATACCGTTTCGAGGGAAATGAATTTGAATTAAAGGTTGATGATCCCCATCTCTGGACTCCCGAGGATCCGTATCTTTATGATTTTACGCTTGAATCGGGCGAGGACAAGATCGAATCCTATTTCGCGCTCCGCACAGTCGGCACGGCAAAGATCGGCGGCAAGTCCTATATAACTCTCAACAAAAAGCCCTATTTCTTCCACGGTCTGCTCGATCAAGGCTACTACAGCGACGGAATTTATACTCCCGCGACACCCGAGGGATATAAGTACGATATACTGAAAATGAAGGAGCTCGGCTTCAATATGCTCCGCAAGCATATTAAAGTAGAGCCCGAGCTGTTCTATTACTACTGCGACAAATACGGTATGATCGTCTTTCAGGATATGGTCAACAGCGGCAAATACAGCTTCCTTATCGACACCGCTCTGCCCACCATCGGTCTGCGCAAGGGCATCACGCATAGGGCAAGCGATATTCGCCGCGCCTCCTTCAAGCGCGAGACCGAAAAGACTGTCGACACGCTTTACAACCACCCCTCGGTCGTTTATTACACGATCTTCAACGAGGGTTGGGGACAGTTTGACGCCGACAAAAACTACCGTCGCCTCAAGGCGCTCGACCCCACCCGCATCTGGGATGCGACCTCGGGTTGGTTCGTCGAAAAGGAAAGTGACGTCACGAGCGATCACGTCTATTTCAAGAAGCTTGATCTCAAGAACGATCCCGACCGCCCGCTCGTCCTCTCGGAATTCGGCGGCTACTCCTGCAAGATTGAGGGACATTCCTTCAATCTTGACAAAACCTACGGATACAGCTTCTTCACCGACACCGAAAAATTCGGTCAGGCACTCAAATCTCTCTATCTCGACGAGGTCGTTCCGATGATAGACCGCGGACTTTGCGCGACTGTTTACACTCAGGTCAGCGACGTCGAGGACGAAACCAACGGTCTCGTCACCTACGACAGACAGGTCGTTAAGGTCAACCGTAACGATATGCTTGAAATATCAAAAGCAATCACAGACAAATTCTATTCTCAGTTCAAGGAGGACACAAAATGAAATACGAAATTCAGGGCGATTCCCTTCCCGTAGTTATCTGCACGCTTGAGGTGGGCGAAACGATGATCACCGAGCGCGGCAGTATGAGCTGGATGACGCAGAATATGAAGATGGAAACCACCTCGAACGGCGGCGTCGGCAAGGCATTTGCAAGAATGTTCGCGGGCGAATCCTTCTTTATGAACAGATACACCGCAGAGCGCGCCGCGGGACTTATAGCGTTTGCCACAAGCTTCCCCGGCTCCATCCGAGCTTGCGAGATCGCGCCCGGCAAGGAAATAATCGTGCAAAAGCGCAGCTTTCTTGCATCCACCGAGGGAATCGAGCTCTCGCTCCACTTCCAGAAAAAGCTCGGCGCGGGCT
>JAZNOQ010000085.1:0-83133 GCA_045589215.1 Eubacteriales bacterium | reverse complement strand
GCAGACCCTGAACCAGCTTCTCGTTGAAATGGACGGCTTTGGCTCGCACGATGGCATCATCGTCATCGCGGCAACCAACCGCCCCGACATTCTCGACCCCGCTCTTCTCCGTCCCGGACGATTCGACCGCCAGATCACGGTCAACTACCCCGATCTTCAGGGCAGAACCGATATTCTGAAGGTCCATGCGCGCAATAAGCCGATGGAAAAGGACGTCTCGCTCGAAGAGATCGCCCGCATCACGATCGGCTTTACGGGTGCAGACCTCGCAAATCTTCTGAATGAGGCAGCCCTCCTTGCGGCACGCCGCGGCAAGGCACTCATCGGCATGTATGACATCAAGGATGCGCTCATCCGCATCGAGGTCGGTCCGACGAAGAAATCCCGTAAGATGAAGGAGCGTGAGCTCAAAAACACCGCATATCACGAAGCAGGCCACGCGATCGTGCGCCATATGCTTCCCACGCTTGACCCCGTTACGCAGATCTCGATCATCCCGAGCGGCAAGGCGCTCGGATACACGATGTACGCACCGAAGGAGGACCGTTACAGCGTCTACAAGCAGGAGATGGAGGATAACATTGCCTCCCTGCTCGGCGGCAGAGTAGCCGAGGAGATCATCTTCGGTGACGTGTCAGGTGGCGCATCGAACGATATTCAGCGCGCCACGAAGAGCGCACAGCAGATGGTCACAAAGCTCGGTATGTCAAGCCTGCTCGGTCCGATCTGCTACGGCTCGGATCAGGGCGAGGTATTCCTCGGAAGAGACTTCAACTCGTCGCAGGATTACTCCGATGACACCGCGAAGAAGATCGACGAGGAAGTGCATCGCATCATCACCGAGGCATACGAAAAGGCACGCAAGATCCTCACCGACAATATGGATAAGCTCCACTTTATTTCGGAGTTCCTTCTGAAAAACGAGGTCATGGACGGCGAGCAGTTCAGAGCCGCTATGGATGGCGAAACCTCCTTCGAGGTGCTTGAAGACATGACCGAGGCGAAGCTCCGCCGCAGCCGCGAGGAGAATGACCGCCGACTCGCAGAAGAAGCGAAGAAGGCAGAGGAAGAAGCGGAGCGCCGCGAGCGCGAAGCAGAACGTGAGCGTGAGGCACGCAGATTCCGCGACCGTGATAACGGAAATGACAACGATCCCTCCGACGGAAATCGCTTCGGCGGAAATCATTAAACAACCGAATATTCTTTACAGAGGGCTGATTCACGAAATAAGTGGATCAGCCCTCTTCTTGTCGGAAACGGGCACGCACACATTCCTTTTTTGCATAAAATGTCGATAGATGCCGCACGAGAAAATTGCCTTTCTTGTCCATTCGGTGATTAAAAGGCTTCACTCTGCGGCAAAATAGACTTGCACGGCGGGCATCGCCCCTTTGCAAGTCACATAAGCAAAACGGAGTGTAAGAATATGAGTGTGAAACGAGGAGATATTTATTACGCCGATCTCAGTCCCGTGGTCGGCTCCGAGCAGGGCGGGCTTCGTCCCGTCCTCATTATACAGAACGATATCGGCAACAGATACAGCCCGACCGTGATCGCAGCGGCGATCACGTCAAGAATGGGGAAAACCAAGCTGCCGACGCACATTGACATTTACGCCGACCGCGCAGGACTTCAGAAGGACTCCGTCATTCTGCTCGAGCAGATCCGCACGCTCGATAAAAGAAGGCTGAAGGAGAAAATGGGACACCTCGACGAGGAGGCGATGCGCGCGGTAGACAACGCCATCGCGGTCAGCTTCGGGCTTCCCATCGGACTCCGCACGGTACAAAGGTCGGCGGAGTCCCCTTCCGATGAGCGTCCTGCCGCCGCCGCGCTTGAGGAACGGAAGGACGTAAGGTAAATTCGCGCCGAAATGCATCTTGTACCTGTAAAAATTCAAAAAAATATTCCCAAATCTCTTGATTTATTCACAAAGCTGTGATATACTGTTATTTAGAAAAATAGGGGCTTCGCAAGAGGCTCCCTGCCACCTTGTGGCATTCGAGTATTTCAAAGCTTAAGGAGATGTAAAATCATGGCTCTTGTCACCACGACCGAGATGTTTAAGAAGGCTTATGAAGGCCACTACGCAATCGGTGCATTCAACATCAACAACATGGAGATCATTCAGGCGATCACCGAGGCTGCTGCCGAGGAAAAGTCCCCCGTTATCCTTCAGGTTTCCGCAGGCGCACGTAAGTACGCAAAGCACGCTTACCTGATGGCTCTCGCTAAGGCAGCGATCGAGGACAGCGGCATCGACCTCGCACTCCACCTCGACCACGGCGCAGACTTCGAGATCTGCAAGGCGTGCATCGACGGCGGCTTCTCGTCGGTTATGATCGACGGCTCGCACCACTCCTTCGAGGACAACATCGCTCTGACCCGCAAGGTCGTTGAGTACGCACACGAGCGTGGCTGCGTCGTTGAGGGTGAGCTCGGCAGACTCGCAGGCGTTGAAGATGACGTCAAGGTCAGCGCAGCAGACTCCTCCTACACGAGACCTGAAGAGGTTGAGGAATTCGTAACCAGAACCGGCGTTGACTCCCTCGCGATCGCGATCGGAACCTCGCACGGTGCGTTCAAGTTCACCCCCGCACAGTGCACGAGAAACGAGGAAGGAATCCTCGTTCCCCCTCCGCTCCGCTTCGATATTCTCGAAGAGATCGAGAAGAAGCTTCCCGGCTTCCCGATCGTTCTCCACGGTGCTTCCTCGGTTCCCCAGGAATACGTCAAGGAGATCAACGAGATCGGCGGTAAGCTCCCGGATGCGATCGGCATTCCCGAGGAACAGCTCCGCAAGGCAGCAAAGATGGCAGTCTGCAAGATCAACATCGACTCCGATATCCGTCTCGCAATGACCGCAGGCATCCGCCGCACCCTTACGAACGATCCCGCAGTATTTGACCCCCGCGGCTACCTTACCACCGCTCGTGAAGAGGTCAAGAAGATGGTCAAGCACAAGATCATCAACGTGCTCGGCTCGAACGGCTCGCTTTAATCTCAGCATCCTTATCCCGAGGGGGACTCTCCCCCCGGGATATTGCCTTTATGAAGTATACCGAAAAATACACGATCAATTGGCACGACACCGGATGCGACCGCACGGCAACGCCCTCGCGTATCCTTGCCTATATGCAGGAAACGGCGTCGCGGCACTGCCGCTCCCTCGGGCACGATCTCGACGAGCTGCGTGAAGAGAAGGCACTCGGGTTCGTAGTGATCAGGTTCTCGGTCGAGCTGCTCGCACCGCTTTACGCGTACGACGAGATCACCGTAGACACGTGGGTTCCCGAAAGCCACGGATTGTTTTTTAACCGTTGCTACGAGATCAGGCGCGGCGGCGAAGCTGTTGCACGCGGGACATCGGTCTCTTCCCTTCTCGATATCAAGACACATGAGATCAGACGTGTCACCGATTACGATTTCGGATTTGAGGAGGAGCCGCCCGTCGAGCTTTCCGAGTCTTTGCCTACAAGACTGCGCTTTTCGAAGGGACAACCTCTCTTCGAAGTTGCAACGAGACGGATCGTTTGCTCCGATCTCGACTACAATCTCCACATGAACAACACCCACTACGCCGATATGCTTGCAGATTATCTGCCTTGCCGCACGGAAAGGCGCATCACGTCTGTGGTGATCTCTTACCTGCACGAGGCGCGCTACGGCGACACACTTCAGGTGTTCTGCGGAGAAGAGCAAAACAGCAAATCGGGAACGGCTTACTGTCTCCGCGCACAGCGCGAGGACGGAACTCCCGTTACCGAAGCGCGGATCACGGTCGAACCGATCCGCTGAAAAGAAAAATAATTTTATGATAAGGAGATACAGATCATGATGAAATTTCTTGAAAAGTTCCGCCCCTGCAAGGTTGTGGAAATTGAAGAGCCCTCGGTTTGGTCCAAGATCGGCAAGGGCGTTCTGATCACCGTCGGCGTGGTCGCAGGCATCGCTGCAGTGTTCACCGCTGTCGAGGTCATTCTCGTTAAGGTGTTCAAGAAGTGCATTACCTTCACGATCCAGTGCACCGACCTCTCGAACTACGACGAGGACGAGGAGTGCGAGGAAGAGTGCGAGGTCGCTGAAGGCGAAGACGCCGCTGAAGAGACCGTAGCAGAGTAATCACAAAAAATAAAGCAACCGCAGACCGAATTTGGTCTGCGGTTGCTTTATTGTTGTCAGACATCTTGTAATCTCATTGGTTTTTTTCTGCCAGGATCCTTACGACCGCTGCGTCATCAACCTCGGTACCGTCCTCGGATACGAAGGGGATACGGAACTCGCACCCTTCCTTCCAATTGGCGCATCCATATGCAGTCCGCCCCTTAACGATCCTGCCTCCGCATTTCGGGCAGATCGGTACAGGAGGCGACACCTTCGGAGCACGTTCACGGTCACGGGCTTCAAAATCGAACACAGCCTTGCCGTTTTCGTCAAGCTTTAGCGCGGCGTCAAAGGTCTTTCCATTCTTCGAAACAAAGCCGCGGATGATCCCCGTCCGTCCGTTTTCGAGGAGAAGCTTCACGTTCGACACCGAGATCGCGCGCTTGCAGATCGAGGTGCTGACACCGAATTTGCATCCGTCCTTGTACCCCGAGCAGCCGTAAAAGCCGCGTATCTTACGAATGTCCCCCCCGCACAGCGGACATTTCCCGATCGTTTCGAAGGCAAAGCCTGTGTCGCTGTCGGTTGAGAGATCCTCTCCCGCCTTTTTGTCAAAGATCTCCGCGATCTCACGCTCGGCAAGAGAAACACTTTCCTTCACCGTCATTTTACCGCGAAAGACCTTCTTCAGTGCCTTGCCCATTTCGCTTGTCTTGTATTTGTCCATGCTGATCTGCATCGCGGCAAGCGATTCGATCAGGAATTCTCCACCCGGCAGGATCGTGTAAACGTCCTTTGTCAACGCGATGTAGCCACTGTTCCGCGCATTGTCGATGATGCCCGTGCGTGTTGCCTCGGTGCCAAGCTCAAGACCTTCAAAGATCGCACGGTAATCCTCGGCATCGTTTTCGGATCCCTCCGTCTCGGTGTCACCGCTTTCCGTAGCCTCCTTCGCCGCCGCCTTTTCCTCGCGGAAGGGGTTTTTGAGGTAATTGTTGAGCGTCTCGATCGTGTAGTGTCTCGGCGGCGAGGTCTCCTTTTCGGTGGGCTTAAAGTCGATGTTGACCGGGTCTCCCTTCGAGAGATTCGGCAAAAGCTTGTCCTTCTGCGGTCTGTCATCGTACTTCGTCCAGCCGGGCTCCAGCATCACTGTTCCCTTCAGGACGAAATCCTCCGCGAAATCATTATCCCCGCCAACGCGGATCGTGATCTCGGTGCGCGACACAACGCATTTTTCGGCGCAAAAGACCGCGACAAAGCGGCGGAACACCGTTCCGTATACGAGTGCCTCCTTTTCGGAGAGCGCATCCTTCTGCGGGATCTTATAAGTCGGCGTCAGTGCCGAATGCGACTCGATCTTGCTGTCGTCAAAGATCGTCTTATCCTCACGGAAGGCTACGGGATATCCCATTTTCGCAACGTTTCCGACGATCCTTCGGATCTTATCCTTCTCCGCCGTCGCGAGGTACTCCGAGTTGGTACGCGGATAGGTCAAAAAGCCTCTCTCATAGAGCCGCTGAATGATCTCAAGGCTCTCCTTCATCGACATCTTGTACTTCTTGCCGAGCAGGTTCTGAAGCTTTGACAAGGAATAGAGCTTGCCCGGAGAGAGGGTGTCCTTCTTCCGCTTGACCGACGTGACAACAGCACCCGATTCGTTGTACTTTTTCGAAAGCTCCTGCGCCTCGTACAGCTTGTCCTCGTCAAATTTCTTCTTCGAAACAAGCTCGACCTCTTCCCCGTCGGTCTTTTCCTTACTGACGAGGGCGTAATATTTTCCGGGGACAAAGTTGCGGATCGCCATATCCCTGTCATAGATCGCCTTCACGATCGGTATGATGACCCGTCCGACGCGCAAAAGCGTACCCGTACGAAGCGTCGCATAGCGGGTGAGATTCACGCCGTACAGCCAATCGATGTAGGTGCGGGCAAAGCCCTCGCTCGCGAGATCGTCGTAGTCACGCTCCTCCTTCATTTCGGCGAGTGCCTTGCGAACGGTCTCGGGCGTCTGATCGGGAAGCCAAAGCCGAAGGAGGCGTTTTTCGGGCGGCGGCGCGGCGTGCTGAATGCAAAGCCGCACGATGATCTCGCCCTCTCGGTCGGCGTCTCCCGCGTTGACGATCGTATCCACGTCGGGGCGGTGGCAAAGCATACGGAGCGTCATAAACTGCCGCTCAACGCCGCTGTCTACCGTTGCCCTTCCCTTTGCCCTCGTATCCTTACGAAGCTCAAAGCGAAACTCCTCGGGGAAGCACGGGAGGTTATCCATCGTCCAACGCGTAGGCGTTTCCGTATCCTGCGGTGCATCTTTATGGTCGCCGTACGCCTCAATATCACAAAGCGAAAAAAGGTGACCGAATGCCCACGAGATGATATAGCCTTCGCCCTCGAGATAGCCGTCACGCTTCTTCATATCCCCGATGCCCGCCGCAATATTACGGCCGAGACTCGGCTTTTCCGCGATGATCAGAACCATTCGTCCGCCCTCCTTCGTCTTTTTTATCATTATACCACAAAACACCGTATTTGTCGAGGGCATTTTACGGATTTGAAAAGCAAAAAATAATGATAGCGAAATCTGCCGCACAACCGTCCTTTGCTACCGCCCCGCACTTGACAAATACAGAGAAAACTGCTATAATAGGAAGATGAAGAAGTATACCTTCGACCCCTGCCGCCGAACAACGTACGGCGTAGCGCACGATCACGAAAGGATTTTCACATATGTATCTGAAATCCCTTGAACTACAAGGCTTTAAGTCCTTCCCCGACAAAACGAAGCTGAATTTCGACGAGGGCACGACCGTCATCGTCGGCCCGAACGGAAGCGGAAAATCGAATTTGTCGGATGCGATGCGCTGGGTGCTTGGCGAGATGTCCTCGAAGACCCTTCGAGGCAGTAAAATGGAGGACTTTATCTTCGCAGGCGCGGCAGGCAGACGCCCGATGGGCTTTGCAGAGGTATCGGTCACGTTTGACAATACGGGAGAAACCGACCGTCTTGCTTGCCCCTATGACGAGGTCAAGGTCACGCGCCGCTATTACCGTTCGGGCGACAGCGAATATGCCCTGAACGGACAGCCCGCGCGTCTGAAGGATATTTACGAGCTCTTTATGGATACGGGCGTCGGACGTGACGGCTACTCGATCATCGGTCAGGGCCGTATCGGTGAACTGATTTCAAAGAAATCCGATGAGCGCCGCGGTGTTTTCGAGGAAGCGGCGGGCATCGCAAAGTACCGTTTCCGCAAGAACGAGGCGGAGCGCCGTCTCAAATCGACCGAGGAAAATATGGTTCGTATTCTCGACGTGTTCGGAGAGGTCGAGTCGCAGGTCGGTCCGCTTGAGAAGGAAGCCGAACGCGCAAAGAAGGCACTTGAGCTTATGGCGGTCAAAAAGGAGCTCGATGTACGGCTCTGGCTCTTTGAGACCGAAAAGCAGCGCGGTGACGTCGCAGAGGCAGAGACGAACTTCCGTCGTTCCGAATTCGACCTGAAATCAGCAGAGGAAGCGATCGAAGCACTCGAACAGCAAAACGAGCGTCTCCTCGAGCTGTCAAGAAGCAATAAAAGCACCGCGGAGGAGCTTTTGCGTGAGATCCGCACCTTTACAAGCACGATCCACGCGCTCGAAAGCGAATACCGCGTGACCGAAACCAATATCCGCCATACCGAGGAGCTACTCGAAACGGCGAGATCCTCGATCCGCTCGATCGTGTCGGAGCTTGCGGGAGAAGACCGAAAGCGTCTTGACCGCGAAGCGCATACCGAAATGCTCCGAAAGAAGCTTGAAAGCGAAGAAGCACGGAAGAAAGCAGTGGAGAACGACCGCGCTCTTGCGCAAGAGGAAGCGAACTGTGCCGATGCGGCACTCGGCGAGCTGCTTGATGCGCTGAATGACTGCGAGGCATCGATCTCCGACACGAAGCTCCGTCTTTCGATCCTTGAAAACGCTCAAAAAAGCGGTGCCGACCGAAAGGAATCGCTTGAAAACGAGATCGAGGACTACAAAAAAACGGTCGCAGACCTCGAAGAACGCTACGCATCGGTCCGCAAAAAGGTAGACGGATACGAGACAATGTATGAAAAGGAGCAGGAGAGCGTCCGTGTCTCCGAGGAAAAGCTCGAGTCCCTCTCGCGCGACCGCGACCGCACGCAGGATGCGCTCGCCGCGGCGAAATTCGAATCGGGCTCGATCGAACAACGCATCCGCACGATCCGTACGATGGACGAGCAATTTGAGGGCTATTCGGGAAGCGTTCGCTTCGTGATGAAGCATTATAATGAGGGGCGTATCACCCTGCGCGACGGAAGACCCTGCAAAAAGATCTACGGCCCGCTTTCCAAGGTCATCACGGTCGAGGACCGCTATGTCACAGCAATCGAGCAGGCGCTCGGTGCAAACCTCGGTCACATCGTGGTCGAGGATGACGAGACTGCAAAGGCGGCAATGTATTACCTAAAATCCTCTAAGGCAGGACGGGCGACCTTCTTCCCCGTTTCCTCGATGCAGTCCCATTCGTCGACCCCCGAGATCGAGCGCGCACGCGGAATGAAGGGCTTTATTTCGCTCGCCTCCGACCTCATCACCTGTGACGCGAAATTCAATAACATCATATCGAACCTGCTCGGAAGGATCGTGATCTTCGATACGATCGAAAACGCCGCCGAAATGGCAAAGGCGTGCCGCTACCGCGTCAAGGCAGTCACGCTCGACGGACAGGTCATCAACGCAGGCGGCTCCTTTACGGGCGGCTCGACTCGCACGGAAGGCACCATTCTCGGCAGAGCCGCAGAGGTACGAAAGCTCGAAGAGGAGCTTCTGAAGCGGCAGAAAAAAGCGAAGGAGATCGAAGACGATCTCGAAGATCTCCGAAAAGAGATCGCGGACACGCAAAAGACGCTGAATGCGGCATCCGACAAATGCAAGGTCGTCGAAATGCTCCGCAACGCCGAGCTTCGCCGCGCCGAGCAGGCCGAGGCAGAAAAGACCGCACAGGAGTCCCTCCTCCATAAGCTCGAGGAGGACCTCGCATCCATCGAAACCCAACGCACGCAGGCAGAGGAGGATGCCGTCTCCCTGTCCGCCGAGCTAAAGGCACTCACCGCACGGGCTTCGGAGATCCGTTTGCTCCGCTCGGAGAAGGACGTCACAAGAAACGAGCATCTCGACCGTCGCACCGCGCTTGAACAGGCAATTCTTGAGATCACCCTTTCGGTGCGCGACACCGAGCGTGAGATCGAAAGCGACAAGGAGCGCGAAAGCGAGGCATCGGAGCGCATCGCTTCACTGAAGGCAAGGCAGGGAGAGGAAGAGGAAAAGCTCGCGCTTTACTCGTCCCGCATCGACGAAATGAACCGTCGCCTCCTTGAAAATCAAAAGGAATCGTCGGCGGCACAAGCATCCCTCGACGCGCTTAACGAAAAGTATGCGGGAAATTCGGCAGATTCGCTCGAATACGAGAACCGTCTTTCCGAGATCAGCGCTCGCATCCGAAGAAAGAACTCCGAGAAGGATGATCTCGTCCGCGTTCATATGAAAAATGAGAACCGCCTGAATGCGCTCCATGCCGAGCAGGATAAGCTCAGCTCCCAGCTTTGGGACGAATACGAGCTGACACGCGCCGATGCGATCGCGCTCGGGCTTCCCCCGCTCGATCCCTCCGAGCGTTCCTCGGCAACCACAGAACGGAATTCCTGCCGTGCAAAGCTTCGCGCGATGGGAAGCGTCGATCTCGATGCCGTGGCAAAATACAAGGAGATTCGGGAACGTTACGACAAAATGAAAAAGCAGATCGACGACCTGCAAAAGACGAAAACCGAGCTCATAAAGATCCTCGACGATCTCACAGTCGAAATGCGCGAGGCATTTGAAAATGCATTCAGCGAGATCAACACGCACTTTAAGCGCATCTTCTCCGAGCTTTTTGGCGGAGGGCAAGCAGAGCTACTACTCTCCGAGCCTGAAAATCCGCTTGAAAGCGGCATTGAGATCAAGGCGGCGCCTCCCGGGAAGGTCGTCAAGAGCCTCCTCCAGCTTTCGGGCGGTGAGCAGGCATTCACCGCAGTCGCGCTTCTCTTTGCGATCCTTTCGGTGAACCCGACGCCCTTCTGCATCCTCGACGAGATCGAGGCGGCGCTGGACGAAGCCAACGTCGAGCGTCTCGCGCAGTACATCAAGCGCTACGAGGGCACGCAGTTTATCATCATCACACACCGCCGCGGCACAATGGAGGCGGCAGACAACCTCTACGGCGTTACGATGCCCGAGCAGGGCATGTCGCAGGTGCTTCGCCTCTCGACCGACGAGATCGAGCGCTACAAGGAAGAAACGCCGGCCTAACAGGTTTGGCGCGATCAGGCGCCAAACCGCGGCTTTGATTCGGCGGCTGAACACCACCGTTTTGAGACAAGTCTCAAAATCATCAAGGATCGCGAGGCTTCTTAAGAAAACTTTCTCAAAAAGGGATTTTAAGAATTCCCTAACACGATAATTTAGGAGTAACCGTAATGGGCTTTTTTGAAAAACTGAAGGCAGGTCTCTCAAAGACCAAATCCGCGATCTTCGGACAGATCGGCTCTCTCTTGAAGGGCTTTACGAAGGTAGACGAGGATCTCCTCGACGAGCTTGAGGAGCTTCTCATCAGTGCAGACATCGGCGTTTCGGCGACCGAGGAAATCATGGATCACCTGCGCGATGCGGCGGACGAAGGAAAGCTCCGCGAAAAGGAGGAGCTCCTCTCCGCCTTGCAGGATCTGCTCACCGAAATGATCGGAGAGGGCGAGGCACTCAATCTTGCGACCACGCCGTCGGTCATTCTTGTGATCGGCGTGAACGGTGCGGGCAAGACTACCTCGATCGGTAAGATCTCGAACCGTCTCCGTGCGGAAGGAAAGAAGGTCGTCGTTGCCGCCGCGGATACCTTCCGCGCCGCCGCGATCGATCAGCTTGCCGTCTGGTGCGAACGCTCGAAGGTCGAGCTTGTCCGTCAGCAGGAGGGCTCGGATCCCGCAGCCGTTGTATATGACGCCGCAAATTATGCAAAGAATAAGGGTGCGGACGTTCTCATCATCGACACCGCAGGCAGACTGCACAACAAAAAAAATCTGATGAATGAGCTCGCGAAGATCAATCGCGTCATCGACCGCGAGCTTCCGGGCGCGGCGCGTGAAAATCTGCTCGTGCTCGACGCAACGACGGGTCAGAACGCGATCCTTCAGGCGAAGGAATTCAAGAACGCCGCCAACATTACGGGACTGATCTTAAATAAGCTCGACGGCACCGCAAAGGGCGGCATCGTCCTCTCGATCAAGCACGAGCTTGGCATTCCCGTCAAGTTCGTCGGTGTCGGAGAAAAGATCGACGACATGGAGGAATTCCGCGCGGACGAATTCATCCGCGCTCTGTTTGAGTAATATGAATTGCTGAGGCTCTGCCTCAGACTCCGCTTACGAAACTTCTTGTAGAAGTTTCGTAAGAATCTTCAAGAACTTTTGCAGAAAAGGTATAAATTATGGAAAGCATAAAGCTCGTTCTCGCATCGAGAAACAAGCATAAGATCACAGAGATATCGGCAATGCTGTCCGAGTATCTCGACAACGTACAGCTCCTCTCTCTCGATGACGTGGGGATCCACGGCGACGTTGAGGAGAACGGCAAAAGCTTCGAGGAAAACGCCCTTCTGAAGGCGCGCTTTGCAGGAGGATCGGGGTACGTCTCGTTTGCAGACGACTCAGGGCTCGTCGTTCCCGCACTTGGCGGCGCTCCGGGCATCTATTCGGCGCGCTATGCGGGAGAGCATGGAGACGATCAAGCCAACCGCGCTCTGCTGCTCAAAAATCTCGACGGCAAGAACGACCGCGCGGCAGCATTCGTTTGCTGTATCGCCTGTGTTCTTCCGAGTGGGGAGACCTTCACGGTACACGGAACGGTCGAGGGCGAGATCCTTCACGCCGAACGCGGAGAGGGCGGCTTTGGTTATGACAATCTGTTTTGGTACGCAAAAGCTAACAGCTCCTTTGCCGAAATGAGCGCCGAAGAAAAGAACGTCGTCAGTCACCGCAGACGGGCGATCGAAGCCTTCGCTTTGTCCCTCGCAAAGCATCTCTCCATTCCACTGAAACAACGACAGGAAGGAACCAAGCTATGATCACTTCAAAGCAACGCGCATATCTCCGCTCCCTTGCATCCGATATTCCATGCATCATGCAGGTCGGCAAGTGCGGCATCAGCGAAAATCTCATCCGAACGGTCTCGGATGCCCTCGAGGCCCGCGAGCTCATCAAGCTTTCGGTGCTTGACAACAGCGACGAGACACCCCGCACGGCGGCGGAGGCGCTCGCAGAAGCACTCGGCGCAGAGGTCGTCTCTGTCATCGGGAAGAAATTCATCCTTTACCGCGAGTCGCTGAAGGATAAGCGCATCGAGCTTCCGTAAGAGACACCTATGGCAGCTCCCGAAATTTTAGGCATATACGGCGGCACCTTTTCGCCGCCCCATCTCGGTCACAAAAAGGCGGCGGAGACCTTTCTCAGCGCAATAAAGCCCGACAAGCTCCTCGTCATTCCGACCTTTCTTCCCCCTCACAAGAAGATCTCCCCGTCAGACGCCCCCGAGCACCGTCTCGAGATGTGCCGTCTTTGCTTCGGGGATCTCCCCCGTACAGAGGTCTCCGATCTCGAGATCAAACGGACGGGCAAAAGCTATACCTTCGACACCGTAACAGCACTCTCGAAGGAGAACCGCGAGATCTTTTTCCTCTGCGGCACCGACATGCTCCTGACACTTGACGAATGGTACCGCGCCCCCGAGCTTTTCTCGCTCTGCACCTTCGTGCTGGAACGCAGAGAGCAGGACAAGGAGCTCGACCGTTCGGTGAGCGAAAAGATCACTCTTTACCGAGAAAAATACGGCGCACGTATCGTAGAGATCGACATCGAGCCGATCGAGATCTCCTCGACCGACGTTCGAAACGCCGAGCGCGATCACGCCCCTTACGAGTCCCTTGCTTCAATGGTTCCCGAGGCGGTCGCGCAGTATATCAGAGCGCATAGGCTCTACCGCGATTAAAGTGAAAATGAAACCTACAAATTACGATTTTTCAACCGTTTCGCTCGACGCGCTCCGCGAAAGCATCCGAAGCGGACTTTCGGAATACCGCTATACGCACGTCGCACAGGTCGAAGCAATGATCGTCCGTCTCGGCGCGCTTTATCTCCCCGATGATATCCCTATGCTTCGCGCCGCCGCGCTTTTACACGATCTGACAAAGGAATTTTCCAAAGAAAAGCACGAAAAAATCCTTTCGTCTCACGGAATAATAGTGACAGACGATATGCGCCTGTCCCCGAAGCTCTATCACGCCGTCACGGCGGCGCTCCTCATCCCCGAGCTATATCCGCATCTGGCACATCCGACACTCATTTCCGCCGTGCGCTATCACACAACAGGACACGCGGAAGCCACGGTATTCGACCTGCTCCTTTATCTTGCCGATTACATCGACGAAAGCCGCACCTTTGATGATTGCGTCTTCTTGCGCGATCATTTCTGGAAGAAAGCCCCCGAAAAAATGGACGCGCCGCAGCGTCTCCGCCATCTTTTTGATACGGTCATTCGGTCGGTCGAGCTCACGGTCGCATCTCTCGAAAGAGAAAACGCTCCCATCAGTGCAGACAGTATATTGATGAAGGACCGTCTCTCCCTCTTACTGAAAGAAGCAGAAATTCTGAAAGAAACATAAATTGGGGGAGGTGCCGAGGCGCATTTCACCGTCGTTTTCCTTACATATCAATCCGCATATGTGAAAGGAATTCGAAGATGATGCACCTCCCCTCCACCACGCGACAAATACTTCTGTCGGTATTCACGGTTTTCCTGCTCGTGATCACCGCTATTTCAACCTATACGCTGTGCGAAATAGAGCCGTCAAGCGTCGAAGCGGTTGTTTCCCCCTCCGTCACCCCCATAGAGGGCGGGAGCTTTGGACAGGAGGGCTTTGAAAACGCTTCGGAGGTCTCTGCCGCCGTGCGTCGGAGAGGCGTCGAAAATCTGCTCATCTGCGGCAAGGATCGCGCCTCGGGGCTTTGCGACGTCATTATCGTCGTACAGCTTGACAGCGTGTGCCACAAGGCTTCCCTCGTGCAGATCCCGCGCGACACCTATGCCGCCTATACCGAGGACAGCTACCGCAAGCTGAACGGGGCGCCCGCTTCGCTCGGCGGTGTTCGGGGGCTCGCTGCATTTTTGTCAAAAAATCTCGGCGTCCCGATCGATCACTATGCGCTCGTCGATCTTGATTGCATCGGAGACACTGTCGACGCCATCGGCGGCGTTACGCTCACCATTCCGACCGATATGGATTACGAAGACAGGTCTCAAAATCTCTCGATCCATCTGAAGGCAGGAAAGCAGACCCTCAGCGGCGACCTCGCAGAGCAGTTCCTCCGCTTTCGCTCGGGATACGTCACCGCCGATCTCGGCAGACTTGACGCGCAAAAGCTTTTCCTATCCGCGTTTCTTACAGATATCAAAGAAAACTGTACGCTTCCAACCATCGTTCGGATCGTCCGTACCCTTTACGGACGGGTCGAGACCGATCTCTCCCTCGGGGACTGCGTCCGTCTCGCCTCTGCGGGAATGAAGCTATCCCCCGAACGGCTGTCGATGGAAACCCTGCCCGGTGAAGCTGCACGAACCGACGGCGACAGCGGTGCGTGGTATTATATCCTGTACCGAGATGCGGCGTACGATACGGTAAACCGTATGCTGAACGTATCGGAAGTCCCCCTCCCGTCCTCTCGCTTCGATCCCGAAGCACGCTTCACAAGCGAGGCTTATCCGCATTTCGATGCCATTTATCACAGCAAAGGAAGCGACGGATGACCGCAAAGCCATAAACACACATATTTTTTGAAAGGACACTCATATGGAACAGCCCACAAATCAGTACCCTACCCTTATCCCGAAGGAGCCCGTTTCGGAGGCCTCGGACACGATCGATCCCTGCGAACTAAAGGACGCAGAGCCCGAGACCCTCGCAAAGGCCGTAGAAGGCTTTCTGGACGCCAAAAAGGGCTCGGACATCCTCGTGCTCGACGTAGCCGAAAAGACCTCCCTGACGTCTTATTTCGTCATCTGCACGGCAACCTCGACAACGCATGCAAAAGCGCTCGGCGACGAGCTTGATTTTCAGACCTCGCGGCGAGGTGCTACTCCGATCCACACCGAGGGACGTGCAGGCGGTGCGTGGGTACTGCTCGATTACGGTCCCGTGATCGTACACATTTTCACTCCCGACGCACGCGATTTTTATCGCATTGAACGCCTTTACACGGGCAACGAGGAATAAACCCACCGAATAAGTGAAGAGAGTGCGCGAAAAAATTCCCTCTCTCTTTACTTTTTTCAAAAAAAGCCCTTGACAAATCACGTTTTTTGCGCTATAATAGTCAAGGTTCTGCGAAGAACCGCAGAGATAAGCTGGTGTAGCACAGGGGTAGTGCAGCTGATTCGTAATCAGCAGGTCGTGAGTTCGAATCTCACCACCAGCTTTTTCTTTTTCAAACGGGCTGTCTCGCTTAAGTGAGACAGCCCGTTTGTCGTTATAAGGAAAAAATTCCCCGCTAAAACTTTTCGAAAACCATTGACAAGACGGGGGAAATACGATACAATATTAGTAGAAACCATTATCAACGTAAAAAAGAGAAAGGCTCTACAAAACTATGGATAACGCAACCTTCGAAAGCGAATACTACACCTTGACCGACGAGGACGGCAACGAGCTCGAATTTGAGGTCATCGGAAAGTGCGAATATAAGGGCACCGAATACTTCGCGATGATCCCCTCCGACGTCGATGCCGACGCAACCGAATGCGAATACGTCATTCTGAAGAAGATCATCGACAACGGCGAGGATATGCTCGTCACCCTCGACGACGACAACGAGTTCGACGACGTCGCAGACATCTTCGACGATATGTTCATTTCCGATCTTGATTACGATCTGAACCCTCCCACGGAAAAGGGCAAGAAGTAATCCATCTGCCCGCAAAGTTACAGTACACATCCTGCCGGGTGCGTGATAACTGATTTTAGAACCTACAGTTAGAAAAAGGATCCCGAAATAATGAGATTCTGTTTTGGTTTGCAGACCTCCCGCCTTCTCCCGCATCGGTGACTTGTCCCGACCGGAGAAGCACGGACGTTGGGAGCAGTAAAGAAACGGATAGGGAGCCGCCCTCGTTTAGCGGGTTTTCTCATCATCGGTTACACGGCCAGGTGGGGCACACATACAGAAAAAGAGAGACTCGTCTAACATGGCGGTCTCTCTCTTTCTTTTTCCGTTCGTTTTTTGGTGGCATGTTCTTGACATATAACGGCATAGGTGCTATAATAAACGGGACGTGATCTCGTCAAACGAAGCCTAAGTAATACTGAAAAAGAGGTGTTTATTATGTACGACTTGATGATCAAGAACGCAACGGTCATAGACGGTACGGGATCTGAACCTTATATGGGCGATGTCGCCGTAAAGGACGGCAAGATCGCCGCGATCGGAGAGGACCTCAACGGTGCTGACAAGGTGATCGATGCAACGGGCCTCACGGTCACACCCGGCTTCATCGATTCACACAGCCATTCCGACAGAACGATCAAGCCCTTTCCGAATCAGCGTGAAAAAATCGAGCAAGGCATTACTCTTTCGATCACGGGACAATGCGGATTCTCCCAAGCCCCCAAGAAAAAGGACGGCGTTTTGACCAAAATGAGTCAATACATTTCGGGCGTAAAGGATCTGTCACAGGGCTCAAGCGCAGCTCTTATGATCGGTCATAACTCACTTCGCTCAGCTGTAATGGGCAAGGTGAACCGCAATGCTACTCCCGAGGAGCTCCAAAGGATGGAGGAGCTTGTACAGGATGCAATGGATGCGGGTGCCATCGGTTTGTCCTTCGGGCTCTTTTATGTTCCCGGCTGCTACGCCCCCACCGACGAGGCAATCGCTCTTGCGAAGGTCGTAGCGAGAAACAACGGCGTGATCGCGGCGCATATCCGCTGTGAGGATGATAACGTCATCGAATCGGTTAAGGAATTCATAAGCATCAGCGTAAAGTCGGGATGCCGCGCTGTGTTCTCCCATCATAAGGCGCACGGCTTCGCGAACTTCGGAAAGACAAAAGAGACGCTCGCCCTGATCGACGAAGCGAATGCGAACGGAGCAGATCTATATCTTGACGTCTACCCCTACATCGCATCCCATACGACGATGCTCGCGAGATTCGTCCCGAAGGCATTCCATCCCGAAGGAACGACCAACGCGCTTAGTCTACTTGATAATCCCGCGATCGTAGCGGATATCAAAAAGTGGGCTGAGCAATGGAACAACGATCTCAGCTGGACTCTCGTCACAAAATGCAACGAGCATCCCGAGTACGAGGGCATGAACGTAAACGAAATCGCAGAGCTGCGCGGCGACTCCGACCGCATGGATACCGTTTTCTCGATCCTTCGCGAAACCAAGGGCGGAGCGGGTGCTTGCTTCTTTATGATGTGTGAAGAGGATGTCGAAAATGTATTGAAGCATCCGCGCACGATGATCGGCACCGACTCCGCGGTTGCAGGCAAATCGCGCAAGTATCATCCGCGTCTCCGTGCCACCTTCCCCCGCGTTCTCGCGCGTTACGTTCGTGAGCGAAGTATTGTCCCGCTCCCCGAAATGATCCGCAGGATGACCTCCCTTCCCGCTGACGTTTACAACCTTCCCGAAAAGGGCAGGCTCCTCGTCGGCAAGGATGCCGATCTTTGCATTTTTGATGCGGATAAGATCGAGGACTGTGCAGATTTCGTCCATTGTGAGCGCAAGAACAAGGGACTTCATTACGTCATCGTCGACGGCGAGGTCGTGGTCGAAAACAACGAATTCAACGGCATTCGCCGCGGCAAGATCTATCTTCGCTGACAAAGGATTTGACAAATAGAAGAGGGGCTGAGTCGTTGACTCAGCCCCTTCGGTCATTTTTTAGCTTTATCTATACGAGCTGACCGAGATGCGGTCGAGCAATTTTTCTACTGAATTTTATGTAAAAATATATGCACACCCGTAAGGGTTCATCTAAAACAGAAATAACCTCTTGTATCCGATGCCAACGGCACCGAAGGATTTGAATGATCAAGCAGCGTATTACTTCGCGTAATCGACCGCGCGGCTCTCACGAATGACGTGGATCTTGATCTGTCCCGGATACTTCATCTCGGACTTGATCTTCGCCGCCATATCGCGTGCAATGATCTGCATTCCGTCATCGTTTACGTCCTCAGGCTTCACAAGCACGCGAAGCTCTCTTCCCGCCTGGATCGCATACGCCTTTTCAACACCCGTAAATCCGAGTGCGATCTCCTCAAGCTTTTCGAGACGCTTGATGTAGTTTTCCATATCCTCACGTCTTGCACCGGGTCTTGCCGCAGAGATTGCGTCTGCCGCCTGCACAAGCACTGCGATGATCGTCTTTGCCTCGACGTCTCCGTGATGTGCCTCGATCGCGTGAATGATATCCTTGTTTTCCTTGTACTTCTTGACGGCGTTGACACCGATCTCAACGTGTGAGCCCTCAACGTCATGGGGGAATGCCTTGCCGATGTCGTGCAGAAGTCCCGCACGTCTTGCAAGCGTACTGTCTACCCCAAGCTCATCCGCCATCATACCCGCAAGGAACGCGACCTCGATCGAATGCTGAAGCACGTTCTGACCGTAGCTGGTACGGTAGCGAAGTCTGCCGAGCAGACGGATCAGGTCAGGATGGATGCCGCGTACGCCAACCTCAAAGACAGCCTTTTCACCTGCCTGCTTGACTGCGGTGTCGACCTCCTTCTGCGCCTTTTCCACCATCTCCTCGATGCGCGCGGGATGGATGCGTCCGTCAGCGATCAGTCGTTCAAGCGCAAGCCTTGCGACCTCTCTGCGGACCGGATCAAAGCCCGAAAGCGTAATTGCCTCGGGAGTATCGTCAATAATGAGCTCAACGCCCGTAAGCGTTTCGAGCTTCTGAATGTTGCGCCCCTCGCGTCCGATGATGCGCCCCTTCATATCCTCGCTCGGGATCTGAACGACCGAGATGGTCGCCTCCGAAACGTGGTCTGCAGCATAACGCTGGATCGCAAGAGACAGAATGTTCTTGGCCTTGGTATCTGCCTCGTCCTTGAACTGCTCCTCAAGCTCTGCGAGCCTCTGAGCCATCTCATGTCTTGCATCGATCTCAACTCTGCTGATCAGCTCATCCTTTGCCTCCGCCGCAGTATAACCGGAGATCTTTTCAAGCTTCTCCAGATGCTGCTTCAGCACCTCGCTGACCTCTTCGCGCACAACGTCGCATTCCTTCATCTTTCGATCAAGCTGCTCGCTCTTGCGCTCCATCGCCTCGGACTTTTTATCCAAAGCCTCTTCCTTTTGCGTGATTCTGCGTTCCTGGCGGCTGACCTCGCTTCTGCGCTCCTTCAGCTCGCGCTCGGCCTCGTTGCGCTGGCGAAGAATTTCTTCTTTTGCACTGATAACCGCTTCTTTTTTCAGGGTCTCCGCCGTTTTTTCGGCTTCCTCCCGAACGCGCTTTGCTTCCCGCTCGGCTGAACCGATCTTGTTCTCTCCGATAAACTTGCGGATCAAAATACCGATGACGATACCGATGGCAACCGCGAGAACTCCAATCAGAGCCGCGGCCCAAATAGGAATCATATAGCACCTCCTAATTTTTACTTGTTTTATGCTTTTTTTCAAATTATTTATTTTCTTCTGCCTCACACAAACAATGAGGCATCATAAAACATACTATTATTTTATCCGAAATTTGTAATTTTGTCAAGTAGCAGAGCCCTGTAATTCAGAATTTTTTTCCAAAAAAGCTGATTTTTTCATAAAAACACGGTTAAAAATTCACTTTTTCCGTTTTCGGTACTCATTCGGAAGCTCGCCCGTATTCTTCCGAAAGGTCTTTGTAAAGTACGATTGACTCTCAAATCCGCATGCACGCGCAACGTCTCCGATCCGCATCTGCCCCTCGGAAAGCAGTGCCTTTGCCTTTTCACATCGGATGAGATTGACGTACGCGACGAAGGTATGCCCCGTAACGCGGCGAAACTCTCTTGCGAAATGATACTTGCTCATCCCGACGAATTCCGCGATATCGTCGAGTGTGAACGCCTCCTCGCTGTGCGCGTGGATCCGTCCGAGAGCCTGCTTGATGCAGACGAGACAGTGGGAGTCGGTTTCCTCGGACAGCTCCGCGCGGCTGTGGTGTCTACACAAAAGTGCCATCATTCGAAGGACGGTCGAGCGGATCATCTGTACGCGGTAGGGGGCATCCTTGTCCTCTGCGTACTCCGAGATCAAGCGGTCGAACAGTCCCGAGATCTCTTTGTCACGCACGATCTCGTCAAATTCGATCCGTCCCGTGTCGAAGTGATTTGCAAGACAAAAGCTGCGGTCGATGATCAGGCAATAATATTCCGCCCCCTCCTCGGAGGAGGTCGAGATCATATGCAGACGGTTGGTGTTCAGAATGGCAATCTCCCCCGCAGAAAGTGAAAGTCGATCCTCATTGCTCGTCACGGTTGCAGAGCCCGAAACGAAATACAAAAGCTCAAGATTTTCATGCCAATTTCCGCGCCCCGCGGGATGTCCGGGGGAGAAACGGGTGAAGTGGAAAATAAACGGGAGCCGCGGATCCTTCATGCGGTGATTTTCATAAATACTCATATTTCCTCCAAAAAAGCAACATCGTGCTAAAAAAACGCAAAAATTTAGGATTGACAATCCTTATTTCTTATTATACAATAGAGATAAGGAAAAATCAACCCTTTTTTCGGATCTCTATGCAGGGTTCCGAAAAATATGAATTCCAAATCAGAAAGGAAATACGGCTATGTATCAATTTCCCATCGGCGTTATGCTCGAATCCTTCCGTCTCCCTACGGTCGAGGCGATCGAAAAGGCGGCGGAGATCGGTGCCAAGGGTATCCAGATGTACGCGACCAAGGGCGAGCACGCGCCCGAAAACATGAGCACCGAGGCGCGTCGTGAGCTGCTCGACGTTATGAAGTCGAACGGTCTCGTTTTCTCTGCGCTTTGCGGCGACCTCGGAAAGGGCTTCGGAAACCCCGAGCTCAATCCCGCTCTCATCGAGAAATCGAAGCGTATCGTCGAGATGGCGCTCGAGCTTGAAACGAACATCATCACGACGCACATCGGCGTCGTTCCGACCGATCCCTCTCACCCCCGCTACGCCATTATGCAGGATGCCTGCGGCGAGCTCGCGGAATTTGCAGACAGCGTAGGGGCGCATTTCGCGATCGAAACAGGTCCCGAGACCGCTACCGTTCTGAAGGGATTCCTCGACGGACTCCACTCAACGGGCGTCAGCGTCAACCTTGACCCTGCAAACCTCGTGATGGTCACGGGCGACGATCCCGTAAAGGCAGTCCACACTTTAAAGAAATACATCGTACACACCCACGCAAAGGACGGCATCAAGCTGAAGGAGTCGAATCCCGAGGTCGTTTATCACGTCGTTCCGAAGCCTGAGGATCCGCTGCTTCAGGGTCCCTACTTCAAGGAGGTCGCGCTCGGAACGGGCTCCGTCCCCTTCCCCGAATATCTCCGTGCGCTTGAAGCGATCGGCTACAAGGGCTTCCTCACGATCGAACGCGAATGCGGTGAGGATCGCGTCGGGGATATTGTGATCGCCAAGAATTTCCTCACCTCGACGATTGAAAACAACTGATCAAGAAAAGGAGTATATCAAAATGGAAAAGATCAAGGTAGCCGTTGTAGGCGTTGGAAGCATCTCATCCTACCACATCAAAAATTATATTGCAAATCCCGACGTTGAGCTGTACGCGTTCTGCGACATCAACGAGGAGCGCCTCAAGCTGATGGGCGAAAAGTACGGTGTCACCCGTCTTTACACCAGCGAAGCGGAAATGCTCCGCGCACTTCCCGAGATCGACGCCGTAAGCGTCTGCACTTGGAACAGCGCACACGCACCCTGCACCATTATGGCGCTTGACGCAGGCAAGCACGTCCTGTGCGAGAAGCCGATGGCTTCCACCCTCGAAGAGGCAGAGGCAATGCAGGCAGCCGCAGAGAGAAACGGCAAGCTTCTGATGATCGGCTTCGTTCGCCGCTTCGGCCGCGACTGCGACCTCGCATCGGATCTGATCGCGGACGGCAAGCTCGGAGAGATCTACTACGCAAAGGCGCAGTACCTTCGCCGTAACGGTCACCCCGGCGGCTGGTTCGGCAGAAAGGAATTCTCGGGAGGCGGTCCTCTCATTGACCTCGGCGTTCACTCGATCGACCTCGTTCGTTATCTGATGGGCAAGCCGAAGGCGGTTTCGGTTTACGGCTCTACCTTCTTGAAGCTCGGTGACCGCTCGAACCTGAAGAACAAAAAGAATTACACCTCCTCGAGCAAATCGCTCGGAGAATGCGACTGCGAGGATCTCGCCGCTGCGACCATCCGCTTCGATAACGGCGCGGTCATGACCGCAGAAATGAGCTTCAGCCTGAACCTTGAGGGCGACCGCAACAGCGTCGAGCTTTTCGGCACGGGCGCAGGTCTCTATATCGGCAAGGATGTCCGTATGTACGGCGAGGAGAACGACGAATTGAAGGACTTCGAGTTCGAGGGCAAGACCGGGCTCAGCGTCAGCGAGGCGTTCACACGCGAGATCAACCATTTCGTCGATGCGATCGAGGGCAAGGTCGAGTGCCGCAACCCCGCAGAGGACGGTGTTGAGCTGATGCGTATCCTCTCGGCGATCTACCGTTCGGCAGAAAGCGGCCACGAGGTCACGATCTGAAGAACCATTCATATAAAATAACTTCGGGACCGAGTCAAAATTGACTCGGTCCCGTTTTCTATGAAAGCTCGACGAAGGTAACCTCGTCCTTTTTAAGAGAGACTGCAACGCTTTTGCCCGTCTCCTTGTTTGTGTACGTCACGATGTCATCCCCCTTGCTCCAGTTCCACACGGCAACACCAAGGCTTCCGTCCTTCGCAAGGTAACCCTTATAGAGGAAACTCTCAGAAGAAGCCGCTATACCATCCGTGTCAACGAATCTTCCGTCAAAGAAATACTTCGCATACTGCTTTCTGAGTGCAATGATACGGCTCATATATTCGGCGTATTTCGGAACATCGTGAAGATCTCCGCAACAGCGGTAGATCGTCATATCGAACGCAACACCGTATACAAAGGTGCAGTTCACGTTGTCAAGATAGTTTGAATCATCTTGTCCCATCTCGCGATTCGTCATCACGATCTCGGGAAAGGTGTAGCGCATAAACTCATATGCCTTGACGTTCTTTCTGATATTGCCGAAGCCGCTCGGCTGAACGATGTCCATACTCTGCGCAAAAATATCCACACAGTGCTCCTGCAGAATGATCCTTTCATCGCCGTGCCTCTTGACGGTCTCGCGAAGCTCGGCAAACCGCTTTGCCTTTGAAGCGTGTGAAAAATTCGGCTTCTCGTGATCGTGTCCCTCGGCAAAGCAGAAAAACGGAGCAAGACCGCCGAGGTCATAAAGCACACCGTCGCATCCGAGATTAAGACAATAATCTGCACTCTTTTTCATCTTCTCCTGCCAAGCATCTGAGCCCGGGCAAGCGCCGAGCATCGGCATCGGCTGATTCGGCAGCTTTCTGTACGTACCCTCACCGCAGTAGGTCTCCCTAAAGGGATATTCGTATCCCCAAATGTCCTTGATGAGACATTCCTTGCCGTCCTCGTTTTTGTAGAAATCGCTGTTTCTGTCGATCAGGAAGTAACTGAGGAACATAATCAGCTTGCCACCCTTCGAGTGGACATAGTCGATTGCCTTCTTCAGTTCCTCTTCTCCGCCCTGTCGCGGATCGGCAATATAATCAGGCCACATACGCGCAAAACCGCCCTTCGGCCAGCCCAGCACAAAAAGGGTGTTCAGCCCAACCTCTTTGACCTGATCGAAGAGCCTCGGAATATCCTTATATGTCCAGTTGTATTCGCCGTGGTGCGTTCTGAAAATACAGCGCAGCCAGCCCTGAAACTCCTGTGCCCATTCGGGGCGCGTCGGAGCCCTCCAACCGCATTCCTCCTCGATCCATTTCCGATAGATCTTTGATCCGAGGTGCCAGTCACCGTCGAGCATCGCGTAGACGATCGGTTCAGAGATGTATTCCTCGCCCGGTTCAGCGAAGGGGTATTTGATGATGCCAAGCCGAAGCGTGTTATCCATCACCCTTCTTTCGACATGAATGCCCGTTGTCTGATGGGTCTTGTCGTGGCTGCCAACGTAAATGCCCTCGCTGTCATTACAGAGAACGTAAAACTGCATCGTCGCGTGTCCGGGGTAGAGCTTATCGAGATCGGTGTGCAGAAAATCGTGACGCTCGTACTTTCGGAAGCCCGACATCGTCGAAAGATCGGTAAAAGCGGGATTTGCGATCTTTGCTCCCAAATTTGCAGGCCACATCACGTAATCCTCCTTCGGATTTCCGTTCAGCGACTGAATCCCCGATACGGGAGAAAATTGAAACTCCGCAACAAGCACATCGGAGTTGTTTTTGATCGTATATCCCGTCGTCAGCGTGTCTCCTGAAAGCTCGTAACGGATCGTAAGCGATATATCCAGCGTGCGGTTGTCGCTGACGAGCTTGTCGTACATTACCGTCATCACGTTTCCGTCGATCCGTATACTCGGCGTTTGAAGCGATCCGAATATGGGGCGTTCCTCGCAGTCATCCTCCTTGTAGATCAGTTTGAAGGTCTCCCCCGGAATGATGCAGTACTCGTGACCGCTATATCCATTTACGATCGATGTAACGAGTCCCTGCTCGTTCAGTGAGTAGGTCATATGCTTTGAACTGAGTGTATACATAACAGATCTCCCTTTATGATTTTCGAGAAGGAGGCAATCAAATGACTCGCCCCCTTTTTGGTTCTAAGATTACTTTCTCACGCAGATCACTTCGTGTGCGGGAACCGTAACGGTCTGTCCGTAAACGCTGACCTCTGCGTCCTCGTCGGATGCGTTCGAGAATGCCATCATATACTTGCCGTCCGCCGAAATATGCTCGCCGAAGAAGAGCTTCTTTCCCTTCTCAAGCTCCGGAACGGTATCGTAAACATAGTGTCCGTCCCCGAAGAAGAATTCTGCGTACTGATCCTTCAGCTTGTTCAGCTTCCCGACGCATTCGGCATATTCGGGCATATCGCTGATGATACACTTTCTGCCGCGGTAGATCGAAACGTCAAAGCGGTAGCCATTGACGAAGGTGTAGTTCAGCTCGTCGACAAAGCCGTCACGGCAGTCGTGCTGGAAGCGGTTCGTCGCAGGGATCTCGGGGAAGGTGTGACGGAAGAGCGCGTGGAAGCCCGTCTTCGTTCTGTCAGAATCGTTCTTCTTGTAGTAAACGCCTCTTTCACAGCCGTGGAGGAAGTCAACGTACGTAACGGCGAAATCGTTTGCACATTCGGTTCCGATCGCCTTGTCACCCCAAAGCTCGGCACGGCACGCCTCGGCATTCTCCATACGGTAGACCGCTTCCGAATCGGCTCTGTTGCCGTGTCTGTGCTTCGGATTGAAGCAGGGCGCAACATTCTGACCGAGCTGGTCGTAGAAAATCGCGTCACAGCCGTAGGACAGCTTCTGACGTGCGTTATTCACCATAACGTCCTTCCAACGCGGTGCCGCGTGGCAGGCGCGAACGAAGGTCTTATAGCCGTAGTTACGAAGAACCGTACCGTTGTTCTCGAACTTGTAGTGGTCCATATGCATATTTCCGTCGATGTCGATCTTTGCAACCTCGTCGCCATAGTCACGGAAGAAATCGGACTTCGTATCGATCAGAATACCGTTGTTGTAAAGGATCACACGGCCGCCGAGTCTCTGAACCTCTGCGATCGCATCCTTCAAGCCCTGCTCGCCGCCAAGCTCCTCGTCGATTTCGTACAGCGGGTATCCGTTGTCAAAGCGTCCCTTCCACCATCCGAACACCATAAGCGTATCAAGTCCGCTCTTCTTGCCCTCGAGATAGATACGGGGTAGATCCTCGTACTTCCAGAATGCCTCACCGTACTGATGACGGAGGATGATCCTCTGCCAGCCGTGCATATCCTTGACCCACTGCGGTCTCGGATGGGGCTTATAGAAGGTCTCGTCGGCAAAGCGGCGGTAACGCTGCGATCCCTCGCGCCAATCGCCCTCGGTGAGGGAGACCGCACAGGTAGCGATCGAAACCGTCTCTCCCTCCCTAGCGAAGGGATAGTGGCAAAGTGCAAGCGACAGACGGTCGTCGGAGGCGCCGCGCGGTGCAACCGCACAAAGGAGCGAGCAGGCACGGAACTCCGCGTCGTGTCTGCCAATGTAGAGAAAGTGTCCCGCGCTCTCAAGCCCCATCCATGCCATCGTTGCGGGGCGGGGATATGCGAGCGTGGACTTGATGTCCTCGTAGTCTGCGCTCATGTACTCGGTGTGCGCCTTTGCAAGTGCCGCACGGGGATTTTCAATGCGCTCACCCATCGCGTTCGGACGGTAAAGAACGTCCTTCCTGTATTCGGGATCTGCAACCTGCTCAAGATCGACGAAGGGATATTCAAGCTCGTTTACGCGAGCCTCATCGCGGTTTTCGATCTCGGCATCAAACGTAAGCATATCGCCTGCGTCCTTCACAGTCAGCTTCAGAACGACGTCGAATTTGCGACCGTCGCGACCGACAAGACCATTGTACACAACGGTAGTCTTGCCCTTCTCGGTGGTGATCGACGCGGCGATCTGGTCACGCGAATAGACCGGCATCTCGCGGTAGTACCCATCATCCATCATAATACGCCAGAAGTCACTACCCTCACGCGCACGCGTCGGCAGTCCCTCGGCAGCCCAGATAGCGGCGTTGCCGCATTTATTTACGGAAAAGGTCAACTTATTCTGATTCATTTTTATAACCTCCAAATGTTTTTTTCAGTATAACACACATTGCCCCTATGTTTCCATTGACTACCCCTGCATTTTTTTGCATTTTTCGAAACCTCTTGACTTTTCTCAAGCCCTGTGCTACAATAAAAAAAACGAAAGGAGACCTGCTATGCCGATCTTTTCTCTCGATTCCCTCCCCCAAACCCTCATCGCAGGGCGTATGAAATACGAAACAGGCTGGCAGAAGCAAGGCAGAAGGCTGAAAAGGCCTGCGCTTTACTATGTTTTCAGCGGAATTCTGCGTTTTTCACTCGGCCCCCAAAACGTTTCGCTTCCCGCGGGAACCGCTGTTCTCCTCGAAGAGGATACGGCCTACTCGGTCTGTGCCGTCGAGGACTGCGATTACTGCTATTTTCACTTTACGATGTCCCGAACGGAAGAAGACAAGCTGTATTTTACGAAATCCGACTCTCATCCGCTCATCGGACAGCTTCAGCCGCGCGAAACGGGATTTTTCCTGCCTTCCGCAACGCCGATCAATGCGTCGCGCGAGCAGGTCGAGCATCTTGCCGTATCCGCGCTTCGTCACGCTCCGTGCTCGCACACCTTCGATAAAACGCGGCTTGATCTCGCCCTTCTTCGCATCATGCTCCTGCTGAGCGAAAATTACACCGTACCGACAGAGGAATCCCCTGCCCCCAAAAGCAAAAACACTTATCTCGCAATGCGCGACTACATCGAAGCGCACTATCCCGAGCCCCTCTCCCTCTCGTCGCTCAGTGAGGAAATGAGCATCTCCCCGCAGTATGCGGCGCGTGTATTCCGCCGCCACGCAGGACAGAGTGTGACCGCATTTATCCAAAACGTTCGCATCGGGAAGGCGCAGGAGCTTTTACGCAGCACTCCGCTTTCGATCTCGGAGATCTCTTACGCCGTCGGGTTCTCTTCGCCGTATTACTTCACGCGCCTCTTCAGCCGCACCGTCGGAGCATCTCCGTCGGATTTCCGCCGCGCCGCACGAGAGGAATTATAGTCATAACCACAGGCTAAGCGAGTGGTTTCCGTTATATAAAAAGAAACACGCGCGACCGAATTTCGGTCGCGCGTGTTTCTCTTACAGATCGGATCTCTATCAAAAATTCAGTCCAAAACGGGGCGTCTCCTTGATACAGTCCTGAATGCACTGCCTTCGGACAGCTCACTCATTTTGCCTTTGAAGCCTCGAAGCACTCCTTGCAATAGACAGGTCTGTCTGCGGAGGGTTGGAACGTAACGCGAGCGACACCGCCGCACTGTGCGCAGGTGGTCTCGAAATACTGACGAGCGGCACGCTCGCCATTCTTCTTTGCGTCACGGCAAGGCTTGCAGCACTTCGGCTTATTCATAAAGCCCTTTTCTTTGTAGAACTGCTTTTCACCTGCAGTGAAAACAAATTCGTTGCCACAGTCCTTGCAGACCAGAGTCTCGTCCTCAAACACTTCGACTTCTGCGTTGACTTCCTCGTTGAACATGATGTTACCTCACTTTAACTTGTAGTTAATCTACCCCAACTCGGCTATGAACCGAATCGCCGCTATACGGCATTGGGGCATATAAATCCCACAAAAGCTTGCAGGATCAAAAATCAAATTCCTTCCGCGCCGCACGCAGCTTCCGACGGATACGCGAGATCGCGTTCGAAACCGACTTCTCGTCCTTCCGAACCAAAGCTGAGATCTCCGAGACCAACGAGCCGCCGACATAATGGCACCAGACCTTATACTCGAAGGGCGACAGCACACGGCGGATCACCTCATAGGTGCACCGTACGCGCTCCTCTTCTTCGAGCGCAGAGATGGGCGTCTCGTCCGAGCAGATCTGTTCGTCGATCGGCAGGATCTGTTCATCCCTTCTCTTCTCGTAGGCGCGCACGTAAGAGACCATACGGTTCGTCATACAGATCTGTGCGTACAGCCCAAAGCTGACCTTGTCCTGCGAAAGATCAAACGACATTGCTGCACGGTAAAGGCTCATAAGCGCCTCCTGTCGGAGATCGTCTCGGTCGGTATCCGATACAAGCACGTCCGAAAACCGCTCCACGGTCTTCTCGATCAGGGGCAAATAACGCTCCATCAGCAAGTCAAAGCCGCTCTGCGCGTCCGCATCCGAGCTTCTGATCTGTAAGATCAATGCGCGAACCTGATCACGAGCTTCTCTTTTTGCCGTATCGTTTGTTTTCTCGGTGTTTTTCATGCCTTCCGTCTCTCCGCTCTGTACGGTTTCAAATCGGCTTTTCGCGAAGCCGCCGCAAGGTCTTTGGGGTGCGAAGCACTTTCACTTGCGAAAGCAAGCATCTTAATTATAATCGGAAAACTATATAATGTCAAGAGGTTTTTTAAAAATAGTTTTGTCGATTTCCGACACATTTTGAGGGCACCGCACATTTTAGACAAAATCCGTATCATGAAACTGTAAACTATTCGTATTGGAACCTCCTTTGCTCGTCATTTTGCACGGAAACGGCTCAAAAACTTTGTCATTTTTGATACCAACTTTTTTATTTTCAAAGGCAAATGTCTATTTCAACAGGTCAGATCCCGAACAATTTGTTGACAAATTCATCAAAAATGCACCTCGTTGCCGTCAAAGCAACGAAGTGCATCGAATGTTGCATTGAAAAGGGATTTTTTGATCACGCTTTTGAAATCATACCCTCTTTCATTGCCCTTTTTCACAAAAGATAATTCACGTTGCCCGACAGGAGCGCAACGGTTCCGCGGTAGATCGCCTCGGGCCTTTTACGGAAATTCTGCTCCATCTGGATCGCACGCGCGCGGCTATCCACGAGAATGCGATTTTCCACAAGCAGTACACCCTTCTCGGTCACGCCGCAAACAAACCAGAAGCGGCCGTCCTCGGTGTCCTCGATATGGCTGTGAAGCGTAATATCTCTTTTCTGAAAATCAAGAAAGCGAAGCGCCGCCGCAAGCGCGTTTTCAAGCACGATCGGCGTGCGGGACTTTCCAAGCTCCTCACAAACGCATCTGCCCTTTTCGGTTACAATATATAACGGCTCCCCTCTCTCATTCTTCCCTTCCTCGCGCACCATGTCGCTGTCGACAAGCTCGGCAAACGCTTCGGCAAAGTCGAGATAGATCACGTAATCGGTCTGCAGGATCATATCGCTGATCGATATATAGTCAAGGGGATATCCCACGTTTTGCATCAGATAAAGAACGAAAATTCTGACAGTCTCACTGCTTTTCATCACACAAAGCCTCCTTTTTTCAGAAAAACGGCATTTCACACATAAAACGGCGTGTATCTTATGAAATATTCTACCACATTCCGAAAAAAAATGCAATAGAAAACTTGCTTTTTCCTCTAAAATGTGGTATGATATAATGTATAAATAAATTTTTCGGAGTACCGCTCCTTCGGGGGCAGGTACAAATTCCAAGAAAGCAAGGTCAGACTATGGCAATCAATCTCGCGATCCTCGGCTTCGGCGTCATCGGCAGCGGTGTCGCAGAAGTCCTTACCGAAAACAAAAAGCTCATCGAGTCCCGTATCGGCTCGGAGATCAACATTAAGTATATCCTCGATCTCCGCGAATTCAAGGGGCATCCGCTCGAGCACCTCATCGTTCATGATTTTAATGTCATTTTAAACGATCCCGAGGTTTCGGTCGTTGCTGAAATGATGGGAGGCTCTCATCCCGCATACGATTTTTCAAAGGCTTGCATTGAGGCGGGCAAGAGCGTCGTTACTTCGAACAAGGAGGTCGTTGCGAATTTTGGTGCAGAACTTCAACATCTCGCGGCAGAAAACGGTGTCCGTTATCTCTTTGAAGCGAGTGTTGGCGGCGGTATTCCGATCATTCGTCCTATGATGCACGATCTGCAGTCGAATGAGATCGTCTCGGTCAGCGGCATTCTGAACGGAACGACCAACTATATCCTGACCCAGATGATCGAAAACGGCGTTTCGTTTGAGAATGCTCTCGCGGACGCGCAGGCTAAGGGATATGCCGAGAAGGATCCGACCGCGGACGTTGAGGGACTTGACGCGGCACGCAAGATCGTCATTCTCGCGGCTCTCGCATTCGGAACGATCCTCCGTCCCGATGACATCCACGTAGAGGGCATCACCCGTCTTACGCTTGATGACGTCAAGATCACAGAGGCGTTCGGTGCTTCTCTGAAGCTGATCGGACACACCGAGAAGATCGACGGCAAGGTTCTCTGTATGGTCTCTCCTCGCGTTGTTCCGAAGCAAAATCCCCTTTCGGGTGTTTCGGACGTTTTCAACGGTGTCTTGGTTGACGCCAATATGGTCGACAAGGTCATGTTCTACGGCAGAGGAGCCGGCAAGCTTCCGACCGCCTCGGCAGTTGTGGCGGATCTGATCGACGTTTGGCAGACCGATGCAAAACAGGTTGCAGAGGTCGTTTGGTCGCCCGCAAGCAAGGAAACCGTTGCGGATTTCTCCTCTTACGCCTGCCGCAGCCTTGCGATCTATAAGGGAACTGCTGACAGCGCATCCGCGCTTTCCACGCACTTCGGCGGAGCCGAGGTCAAGGCTTTCCCCTCGCTCGGACTTCTCGCCGTAATGACCGAGGAGCTGACCGAGGAAAAGGCAGATGCTCTTTCCGCATCCGCGCCCCTTCCCTTCGTCAAGCGCATTCGCGTTCTCGGCTGATCCTTCCTCGCACATAAACCGGTCGACCTATACGCCGACCGGTTTTTTACAGAAAGCAGGGACGCCGTCCCTTCACCCTGCTTAAGAACCTTCTTGAAGGAAGGTTCTTAAGAATTTCCAAGAACTTTTCCCAATTATATTTTGCATTCCCCCCTTTTTTAAGTTCTTTGGAGATGGGGGTGCGGGGGAAAGAAGCCTTTCTCAAAAGAAAGGTTCTTTCCCCGCCAAAAGAGCAACAATAAGGAGTAAAAATGATTACAGTATCGAATTTAAGCTTCCAATACGACAGCCACGTTCTTTTCAAGAACGTTGACCTGAAGTTCACCCCCGGTAACTGCTACGGTATCATCGGTGCAAACGGTGCGGGCAAGACGACCTTTTTCAAGCTCCTCGCAGGAGAGCTTGAGCCGACGAAGGGCGAGATCACGATTCCCGAAAATCTCCGTATGTCGGTCCTGAAGCAGGATCACTTCGCGTTTGACGAATACACCGTCCTTGACACGGTCATTATGGGTAACGAAAAGCTATATGCCGTGATGAAGGAAAAGGATGCGATCTACGAGAAGGAGGACTTCACTGACGAAGACGGTGTACGCGCCTCCGAGCTTGAGGCTGACTTTGCCGAAATGGGCGGTTGGGAAGCCGAAACCGACGCCTCCCGTCTCATACAGGGGCTCGGGCTTTCGATCGATCTCCTCTATTCACAGATGAGCGAGCTGAAGGAAAGCGAAAAGGTCAAGGTGCTGCTTGCGCAGGCACTTTTCGGCACCCCCGCCGTGATCCTCCTCGACGAGCCCACGAACGGTCTTGACATCAATGCCGTTATGTGGCTTGAGGACTTCCTCGCAGATTACTTCGGCACCGTCCTCGTCATCTCGCATGATCGTCACTTCCTCAATGACGTCTGCACGAACATTGTCGATATCGACTTCAGCGCCATCAAAATGTACGTCGGCAACTACGAATTCTGGTACGAATCGAGTCAGCTCGTCCAGCGTATGATGAAGCAGCAGAACAAAAAGAACGAGGAAAAGATCAAGGAGCTGCAGGAATTCATCTCCCGCTTCTCTGCGAACAAGTCGAAGTCCCGTCAAGCAACCTCACGCCGCAAGCTTCTTGACAAGCTCACGGTCGAGGAGATCCCCGCATCGAGCCGCCGCTATCCCTTCATCGGCTTCGATATGGATCGCGCACCCGGCAAAGACATTCTCTTCGTTCGGAACATTTCAAAGTCACAGGGCGGCGTTCCCCTCATCAAGGATCTCTCCTTTACGGTCAACAAGGAGGAGAAGATCGCATTCGTCGGAAATGAACCCGCGATCACCGCGCTCTTCCGCATTCTGATGGAGGAGGACGAGCCCGATGCAGGTGACTTCAAGTGGGGCATCAGCATTACGAAATCCTACTTCCCTCACGACAACAGCGAGTATTTCAACGGTCACAAGGAAACGATCCTCGATTGGCTCCGTCCGTATTCAAAGGATCAGACCGAGAGCTACCTGCGTGGATTCCTCGGCAGAATGCTCTTCTCGGGTGATGCCGTCTACAAGCCCGTAGACGTTCTTTCGGGTGGCGAAAAGGTGCGTTGTATGTTCTCGCGTATGATGCTGTTCGGCTCGAATATGCTGATCGTCGATCAGCCGACCGACCATCTCGACCTTGAGTCGATCTCCGCAGTCAACCACGGTCTGTCGAATTTCAAGGGCAACATTCTCTTCTCCTCGCATGACTACGAGCTTGTAAATACGGTAGCCAACCGCATCATCGAGATCCTTCCCGGCGGTGAATGGAGAGACTTCCTCGGCACGTACGACGAATACGTCGAGCGCAAAAAGGCAGAAACCGAAGCGTAACTTAAAAATAAAAAGAACTGCTCCGCTGCGGAGCAGTTCTTTTTATGTTATGGGAGAAGGATGATCCCATCCGAGCAAATGATTTCTTTGACGGCAGATTCGGCTCTCCAATTGCTTTCGAGCAGAACCCTTCCAAAATCCGCCTTTTTTCCTCCGTAGGTCAGCGATGTAAGCTGTTCGCACCCGCGAAGTGCGCTATCTGCAATGTTTACGACGGTCTTCGGGATCGTCAGATTAACAAGGGCGCGACAATCCTCAAAGGCGTTTGGAGAAATACGCGAAACATTGCCCGTGATCGTCACGTTCCGAATCGACCAGCAGGAATGGAAGGCACCCGATCCGATCGTTTTCAGATTTTGTCCAAGCATCAGCTTCGTTATGTTATAGCACCCTGAAAACGCCTCGTCTCCGACCGTGGTTACACTGTCCGGAAAAATGATCTCGGTAAGTCCGCCGCAGGAGGCAAATGCCTTTGCTCCAATACTCGTCACAGTGGATGGGAGCTTTATCGACGTGATCTTATCACACATATAAAACGCACCATTTCCGATTGTCGTAAGTCCCTCGGGAAGGGTAACCTTCGTCAGACTCTTACATTTTTCAAACGCCCACGCCCCGATACTCGTGATACCTTCAGGCAAAACGACCGACTTGATCGAAGTGTCGTAAAACGCCGCCGTACCGATGGCGGTCACGGGAAGCTCCTCGTAGGTGCTCGGAATGACGATACGCTTATCCTCGCACGTTCCGCGTCCGCTGACCGAATAGGAGACTCCGTCGGAATTCAGTTTAAATTCGAGCCCCTCGCTTGGTCGCTTGCCGTTATTGCAGGCCGTCAAAAAAGAGGTCGACATCAATAGCAGTGCGAAAGCGCAAAGCCACGCTGTGATTTTTTTCATCTCCGTTATCCGCCCGTCAAATCGCTCCGTCTATCGTCTTCGCCCGATTGTAGTCCGAGCGAGGATTTACGAACGCCCTCCAATCGAGGTCGCCGCGGTCGAGTGCGCAAACGAGCACCTCTGCCGTTGCAATATTGGTAGCAACGGGGATATTATACATATCACACATACGAAGCAGCTCCATATCCGATTCCTTGGGGAGAGAGTCGGAGCGGGTGTCTCGAAAATAAAGCAGAAGATCAATCTCGTTATAGGATATTCTCGACGCAATCTGCTCCTCACCGCCCTGCTCACCCGTCATCAGGCGCTCAATATCGAGCCCCGTGGCCTCGGAAATATATTTTGCCGTAATGCTGGTCGCACACAAGCGGTGTTTACTCAAAATACCGCAGTATGCTATGCAGAACTGTGTCATCAGCTCTTTTTTCATATCGTGTGCAATGATAGCGATCTCCATTCGAACGATGTCCTCCTTACTGTCGTATACCGTATCACGGTGGGCCTTCGCCGCACCGAAGCTACTCTGTTCGTGTTATTATACCATACTTTTCCGCTTCTTGTCAATAGCCTTTTGAGCTTTTCCACGAAATCCAATTATATTCATCAAATATTTTTGGGCAAAATGTACGGTTTTCGTTTTAAAGAAGCCTAAAGCATCCGCTTATTGCTGAATTGGCTCAAAGTCTGCCGCGCCGTGCTTACAAAGCGGGCAAATAAAGTCCTCGGGAAGCGGCTCACCCTCGTACACGTAACCGCAGATCTTGCAAACGTAGCCCTTCTTCCCTTCGGTCTCGGGCTTCGGCTTTACGTTGTTCTGGTAATAGGTGTACGTCATCGTTTCGATGTTGTTGATCACACGGCTCTCGGTCACCGAGCAAATAAACATACCGTGTGTATCAAGATCGATATACTGCTCGACCTTGAGCGACATAAAGGCATTGATATAGCGCGGCAGGAAAACAAGGCCGTTATCCGATCGGAGCGGCTCGCAGTTTTCAAACTTATTAACGTTTCTGCCGCTCTGGAAGCCGAACGTCTCAAACACCTGGAAGGGCGCGTCGACGGTCAGGCAGTTCACATTCATCGTTCCGCTTTGCTTTATCACGTGGTGGGAATAATTCGCCTTATTGATCGTAACTGCGATCCTGTTCGGCGTGCTCGTCACCTGCGTCACGGTGTTGACGATCAGACCGTTATCCTTTTTCCCATCGTTCGACGTGACCACGTAAAGACCGTAGCCGATGTGGAAGAGCGCGGTAAGATCGTTCTTATTTGCGGTTGCATCCTGCTGTGCGAGATATTCACGGCAAAGCTCCTCTGCAAGAGCCGTGACCTGTGCAGAGCATTCCTCATTCAGCGCAGAAAGGATCTTCACGTTGTTCTCGGTATAGGTTATATTCGGGGATTTTTCAAGCATTCCCTTCATAACCTTCGCAGCAAGAGGCGCCCAGCTTCCGTTTTCGATGAAAGCAACGGTTCTGTTCGAGAAATTGCGCTCGGTCAGGTGATCGATGAACTCGCGCATATACGGGAAGATCCCTGCATTGTAGGTCGTAGTCGCCAGAACGAGCTTACTGTAACGGAAGGCATCCGCTACCGCCGTTGCAGTGTCGCAGCGGGCGAGATCATAGATCACGACCTTGGGGCATCCGTTCGCCTTCAGCTTTTCCGCAAGCTGAAGGACTGCCTTCTTCGTATTTCCGTAAACCGAGGTATAGGCGATGACGATTCCCTCCTCTTCGATCTGATAGCTCGACCAAAGGTTATAGAGATCAAGATAATAGCCGAGATTTTCGGAAAGCACAGGACCGTGCAGGGGGCAGATCGTCCCGATATCAAGCGTTGCCGCCTTTCGGAGCAGGCTCTGTACCTGCGCGCCGTATTTGCCGACAATGCCGATATAATAGCGTCTTGCCTCGTCTGCCCATTCTTCGTCCGCGTCAAAAGCACCGAACTTGCCGAAGCCGTCCGCCGAAAACAGCACGCGGTCGGTGCTGTCGTACGCTACGATGACCTCGGGCCAAGGCACCATCGGTGCGGTAACGAAGGTAAGCTGATGCTTGCCGAGCGAAAGGGTATCCCCCTCTCCGACAACGATCTGCTTTTCGTCAAACGAAACGCCGAAGAAGTTCTTCATCATAGCGAATGCCTTCTGAGATGCAACGATCTTCGCATCGGGATAAGCTTTTGTGAAATTCACGATGTTTGCGGAGTGATCGGGCTCCATATGCTGAACGACGAGATAATCGGGCTTTCTTCCGTCGAGTGCATCGCGGATATTGTCAAGCCATTCGTGTGTAAATCTCTGATCGACTGTATCCATTACGGCGATCTTTTCGTCGATAATGGCATAAGAATTGTACGACATTCCGTTCGGGACCACGTACTGCCCCTCGAAGAGATCGATCTCGTGATCGTTCACGCCAATATATTTGATATCGTTTGTAATACGCATAATTTCCTCCTATAAAGCATGGTTTGTCTGAATATTGCACAGATTACACGAGCATTATTCTGCTATGTCTTGTTTTTGAAAAATTCGCATCCGCGGTCACAGATCATCGGGATCCGTACAAAGGTATTCTCCAAGCGAAGACTCCAGCGCATGCTCGAAATCCTCTCCGGCACCCCAATCGAAGCCGAGAAGTCCGCCGCTCGCCCCCGACGCAACGAAGAAAACCTCGCTTTTCCCTTTGCCTGCGGGACTGCACAGCACCGTCATCGTCATACGGTTGCTGTTTCTCCACGAATACTTTTCAAAGACACCGACAACCGTTTCGCTTTTGTCCGCATTTCTTACGGTATGCGACGCGATCTCCTCCGCGGTGAGGAATTGTCCTGTCAAGCCGACGCATATCTTATCATACGCCTCGCGCGGGGAAAGACGAACGTATCGAACTGCCATAGGTACCCCTTTCACTTTTGGATTTCATAAAATCGGTCACGCCTCGAATGTGTTTGCAGAGTCATCCTCTCTAGACGCTTCCGAAGGATCATCCTCTCCGGACGCTTCCGAAGGAGCGGAAGGTGCTTCCGCTTCGATCTTTTGAAGCTCCTCTTCAAGCTCCCCTTCGGGAATGACCGCGAGAAAAGCCTTGATCGCGCATTCGATCATATCATCGTCGGGCTCACGAACCGTGATATGCTGTAACCACATCCCGGGGGCAGAAATGATACGGGTAAACCAATTTTCGTGCCGTCCCGCAAATTTCAGCACCTCGTAGCCGAGCCCCATGATGATCGGAAGCAGGGCAAGACGCACCACGGTACGAAGCCAACCGATGAGCGGCGCTCCCGACACGAGGATCGCGATCGGGTCAATGAAGAAGCAAACAAAGATGCCGACGAGCATCATCAAAATGAGGAAGGAGGTTCCGCATCTCGGATGGAAACGACGTTCCTTCCGCACGTTTTCAACGGTCAAGGCCTTGCCGTGCTCGTAGCAGAAGATCGTCTTGTGCTCTGCACCGTGATATTCAAAGGTGCGGCGAATGTCCTTCATCAGCGAGACGAGCGCCATATAGGCAACGAGCAGGATGACCTTGAAAAGTCCCTCAAACACCGATTTCAGAAGCGACGCAAGTGCGGGACTCTTCGGAAAGAGAAGGACGGGAAATGCCTTCGTGAGAAGCCCGAACAGGGTCGTCGGAAGCCAGATGAACAGCACGACCATCAAAACGACCGCGAGGATCACGGCAAGCACCATAATGCCGACCATAAGCGGCGAGGATCCCGATTTTTGATCGGGCTTGCCATTCTCTATTCCGTCAGTTTCGGCTTCGGATGTGGCTTTTTCGTTTGCCGCTTCAGCCTCGGCTCTCTCTGCGAGGATCTCCTCGACAGATCTTCCGCTTTTCTTCGCTTCCTTCTCTGCCGCTTTTCTCGCCTTTTTTTCTGCTTTTTCGCGTTCAAGCTCCGCCTCTGCCTCTTCAAGCCCCGACAGCTCTGCCGAGCGCATCAGGCACTTATATCCGACCGTCATCGACTGAATGAAGCCGATCACGCCGCGTAAAATCGGAACCTTTTTGATCCACGGATGCTTTGACTCCTTATTGACCGTCTCCTCAAAAACGATCTCTCCGTGCGTATCACGCACCGCCATCGCGGTTTTCTTCGGACCGCGCATCATAATTCCCTCGATCAAAGCCTGTCCGCCGATCGAGGTTTTTCTCCTCAGCGCACAGCTTTCTTCCCGTTTTTTATCCTTTTCCATACCTGTTGAAACCTTTCTGTCTAACTCTATATCTAACTCTGCACGGCAATTCGCGTACACAACCTATTCAAAGTCATTATATAAAAAATATGTGAACCCTATATGAATTATGGCTCATTATTTTTCAAAAAATCAAAGCAAGCTCAAGTTTTTTACATTTATCCCCTGCCTTGACAGAAGCTCTGATTTGTGCTATACTACATTATATATGTTTGTCCCGCAGATTGGAAAGGAGAGTGCCGCGTGAAGCCATCGATTTTCAGCAAATACCCAAGTTCCGTCCGTATGATGCGGGCGGTGATCCTTTGCGTTCTCCTTGCGCTCATATTCGAGCTTCTCTTTGCGAATTTCAGCCGTTTCTTTATCTATAACGCAGGAAAAGAAGAGATCTCTCTTCTCCCCTACTGCACCGTCGAAAAGACCGACGAAAGCGACCCGTATCTTCTCACCCCGTCACAGTCGGGCTCGGTGTCTATTACCTTTAAAGAGATCCCCGGCGACATCTCCACAGTAGCCTTTGACATCCGATACACGAATCCGAACACAAGGGACACCCTTCCTGCTCCGGAGATAATGGTCACAGCGACCGATCCGCGCACGACCTGGTCGAGCGGCGGCTTCATTACCGTTGCAAACGAAGCCTTTGCGGTCGGTGAGGGCGGCGAATTCTCTTCGGTCTTGCTTCATCTTTCGATCGATAACGAAGACAAGGGAAATCTGCGGCTCTCATTCTCAAACCTCAAGGGTGCGATCGAGCTTCGCGAGGTTCGGATCAACGAAACACCTGCGTTTGCGTTCTCATTCCTTCGTTTTCTGCTCGTAGCACTTCTCCTCATCATTCCGGCTCTGCTTTCGGTGACGGGGCTTTTCTACACCAATTACGATCCGAAGAACCTCCGCCATCGGTACGGCGCAAAAACCGCCGTCCTCGTGACGCTTTTCCTCGCGATCTTCTTTTCGTCCCTCTTTCTCTATCAAAAGGACGCGATCGCGTATCCGCTTCAGGGCGCTGTACGCAACTATCAGCCCTATATCCAGCAGTTTGATGCTTTTATGAAGGGACAGCTTCATCTTGACATACCGGTCTCTGACGAGATGCTTTCTCTTGAAAACCCCTACGACTACGCCACCCGCGTTGATGCAGATCCCCTTTGGGACCGCGCGTATTACGACGGAAAATATTATTCGTATTTCGGAGTAGCCCCCATCCTACTCGTTTATTTCCCCTATTATCTCTTCTCGGGTGCTCTTCCCTCCGACGGCATCGTGATGACGGTATTTCTCCTCATCGCTGCGGTCTTTATCCCGCTTTGTGTACTGAAATGGGCAGATCTCCACGAAAAGCAGAGACTTCCCCTGCCCGTTGTCTGGCTCGGAGCGGTCACAGCGTTCGTCGGCTCTCTTATGCTTCTGATCGCACGAAGCGTAACACCCTTCTATTATATCGCAACACTTGCGGCAAGTGCCTTTCTATCTGTATTCCTCTACCTTCTCCTGAAGGCAGCCGAAGCCGAGCGGTTCCGCACACGGACGGTTTTCTACGTTCTTGCGGGGCTCTCCTTTGCATTCATTCTTCATTCGAGGCTAAACATCGCTCTGCTTGCCGCATTCATCGTGATCCCGTATCTCGTCTTCCGTGTCCTGAAGCGGCGCGCCGAGCCCTCCGAATCGGATGAGCCGAACGGCCACGAAGATCCCCCGAACGATGCTCACAGCTCACTTAGCAAACGTTTCGCGGCACGCTTGATGCGGATGCGTAGCTTTTTCGCGCCCCCAAAGGAGATCGCGCTGTCGCTCATCGCGCTCGGTCTCCCCGTGCTGATCGGGCTTACTGTCCTGCTTTGTCTCAACAAAGCGCGGTTCGGATCGATTTTTGAATTCGGCACCTCCTATCAGCTGACGGTCAGCGACGTCCGCTACAACGAGCTGTCCCTCGGTGACATCTTCCCCGCGCTCTATCACTATTTTCTGCAGGATCTGAAGCTCTCGGCGTTCTTCCCCTTCCTTTCGATCAACCGCGAGAGCCTCTCGGATTACGGACACTACGTTTATATCGACGCAAGCTTCGGGCTCTTTGCCCTGCCCCTCTTCCGTGCGCTCCTGCTTTCTCCTGCCGCGCTGTTTCTGAAAGACCGCACGCGCTACGAAAAGGTCCTCCTTATGTGTACCCTCGTCGGTATCTTCACGGTTGCACTTCTTGATTTTTCACTCGGTGGAGTGATCTTCCGTTACGTTGCCGATCTGACCGTTATGGGGGCTCTCGCGGCAGTATTTCTCGCCTTTGCTCTCTCTTCCGCGTTTTCAGGTACAGATGGGCAAGCAGAAGAAGCAAGCGGCAGCTCGACGGTTATCCCGAAAGGCAAAAAGGCGATCACTTCTTTGGTGCTTCTTTTCTTCACCGTCGCGTGTATCGCGTCTCTCCTCCTCTCGGTTTCGTATAACGCAAACCTTACAAAATACGCGACCGATACCTTTATTTCACTGAAGAAATTCTTTACGCCGAATTAACGGCACAAAACGGACGATTTTACGGAAAGGCTGTTTATGGAACTTGAAAGCAAGCGCTTCACAAAGCTCGACGAATCCTTTATCTGCGCGCATTGCGGCAAAGAGGTCAAGCCCCTCGGCTATTCCTCGCGCAATCATTGCCCCTTCTGCCTATGGTCTCTTCACCTCGATGTAAACCCGGGCGATCGCGCGGCGAACTGCGGCGGCGACCTCGAGCCGATCCGCGTAGAGGTGGACTCAAAAAAGGGCTATATGATCGTGCATAAATGCAAAAAGTGCGGCATGATCCGCAGAAACCGAACGGCACACGAGGCGAAGGTTCAGCCCGATGATCTTCGGTTGATCATCAAATTGACCGCCATTGAGCCGTAAATATGAGGCTTCACTCATTTTTTTGCGAAAAAATACACAAAACGCGAAATTTTTTTCAAAAAGCTATCGCATTTTGAAGCAAGATGTGATAAAATAATTGCGTTGCCCCTTCACATGGGCTTATAGAGAACATTTCCGAAAGGCAGGTATATTTTATGGAAAAGAAAAATATTGATTGGGCGAGTCTCGGCTTCGGCTACATTCCCACCGACTATCGCTATGTCACGAACTTCAAGGACGGCGCATGGGATGACGGCGCGCTCTCTACGGAAAACACGATCACGATCAGCGAATGCGCAGGCGTGCTTCAGTATGCACAAACCTGCTTTGAGGGCCTCAAGGCATACACCACCGAGGACGGCCGCATTGTTACCTTCCGTCCCGATCTGAACGCACAGCGTATGATCGACTCGTCCCGTCAGCTAAAGATCCCTGCACTCCCCGCAGAGCGTTTCATCGAAGCTGTTGAGAAGACCGTCGCGGCAAATGCCGCTTGGGTTCCTCCGTACGGCTCGGGCGCAACCCTTTATCTCCGTCCCTTCGTGTTCGGAAGCAGCTCGGTCATCGGCGTAAAGCCCGCGCAGGAATATCAGTTCCGTCTCTTTGCAACCCCCGTAGGTCCGTACTTCAAGGGCGGCGTTCGTCCGCTTACCCTCCGCGTATCCGATCTTGACCGTGCCGCTCCGCGCGGAACCGGTCACATCAAGGCGGGACTGAATTACGCGATGTCGCTGTACAATATCGTTGATGCACACGAGCAGGGCTACGACGAAAACATTTATCTTGATCCCGGCACACGCACGAAGATCGAGGAAACGGGCGGTGCGAACATTCTTTTCGTTACAAAGGACGGAAAGGTGGTCACGCCGAAGTCGGACAGCATTCTTCCCTCGATCACTCGCCGCAGTCTCGTCTACGTCGCGAAGGAATACCTTGGACTTGACGTCGAGGAGCGAGAGGTCTATCTCTCCGAGCTTTCCGATATGGCAGAATGCGGACTTTGCGGTACGGCGGCGGTCATCTCCCCCGTCGGTAAGATCGTCGACCACGGCAAGGAGATCTGCCTCCCCTCGGGAATGAACGAGATGGGCAAGGTCACAAAGCAGCTCTACGAGACCCTCACGGGCATTCAGATGGGCAGGATCGAGGCACCCGCAGGTTGGATCCACGAGATCAAGTGCTGATCACTGCGTTTTCCGCAAATCATATCTGCAACCGCTCGGAGGAATCACGCCATGGATACCATCCACATAAAAAACAAAGGAAAGACCCTGATGGTCGCACATCGCGGCTGCAGCGGACTTGAGAAGGAAAACACCATGCCCGCATTCGTTGCGGCAGGTAACCGTTCCTATTACGGCATCGAGACCGACATCCAAAAGACCGGCGACGGAAAGTACATTCTCTTCCACGATGATACCACCGCTCGCGTTGCGATCGACAACATGGTTGTCGAGGAAACCACGTACGATACCCTTCGTGCGCTTCCCCTCACCGACAAGGAGGGCAAAAGAGGACGCATCGACCTTCGTATGCCCAATCTGGAGGAATACATCAACGTCTGCAAATATTACGAAAAGTATGCAGTACTTGAGCTGAAAAAAGCATTTTTCGAAGAGGATATCTATGAGATCTGCAGGATCATCGACGAACTCGGCTATCTCGACAAAACGATCTTTATTTCGTCTTGCTATGAAAATCTGGTATTTCTCCGTAAGAAATATCCCACACAAGCGGCACAGTTTATCACCAAAAAATTTTCCGAGGATCTGATCGACCGACTCAAGGCACAAGATCTCGACCTTGATATTCATTACAAGGCACTCGATGCAGAAAAGATCGCACTCTGCCACGAAAACGGCATTCGCGTCAATTGCTGGACGGTGGATCAGCTTGAAAATGCCGAAGATCTGATCGCTTGGGGCATAGATTACATTACCTCGAACATTCTCGAATAAAATAACCGTAACAAAACCAAAGAGAGCCATCGGATACGGCGTGCAAGCCGGTCGTCGATGGCTCTTTTGTTTTTGGAAAAAGGGGGGCTACCTCGTTGAGATAGCCCCCTTAAGGGTAATTCTTGGGATAAACCAAGATTTAGATCAGTTTGCAAGACCGGAGCTTTCGATACCCTGTACGAGGAACTTCTGTCCCGCGCAGTAAAGGATCAAAAGCGGTGCAAGCACCATCAGACCCGCCGTATTGTTGATAACGGTCTTATAGTCCGGGTTCTCCGCAACCTCTATGGACATTGTAACCGGAGGTTGAATGACATCATCCATCAGCAGGCTCTTATTCGTCGGATTGAATGCCTGCGCATAGAAGTCATCCGTCCACTGCCAGCAGAACGCGAAAATGAACACCGTGATCATCATCGGGATCGACAGCGGCAGAATGATCTGTATGAAGGTTCGGAAGGTACCCGATCCATCCATATATGCCGATTCCTCAAGCTCATCCGGAACGCCCTGATAGAACTGACGAAGCATAAAGATATACAGACCGTTCTTAAACGCAAGTCCGGTAAACGAAAGCAGATAAATCGGGATGTCCGAGCCGATCAAGTTCAGACCGTTTTTCTGGAACACCTTATTAAAAGCATCGGTGTCCGGGAAAATATCGATCATCTCGAAGAAGCTGTTGTTGATCGTCGTGATACCGAACAGATCGATTCCGCCTCCGTTCAGGAATTGGAAGATTCCAAAAACGTCAAAGGAGGAGAAATTGATGTGCATTGAGCTGTAAAGAGCCTGATGCGGAACGATCATCGTAAAGATGACTGCGAAAAAGATCAGCTTGTTGCCCTTGAACTTGAACTTTGCAAGACCGTATCCGATCAGACAGCAGACGAACGTCTGGATCAACGCCGTACTGCCGGAGAGGATGAAGGTATTGACAAAGGCCTCAAGATATCCGTTCTGTGTCCAGACTTCCTTATATATCCTGACGTTCCAATGCTTCGGGATCAGCATGACCGTGGGGTCAGCAAGATCGTCGAGGCTCATGAAGGATCTCATAAGCATCGTGAGGAAGGGAGAAAGGATTACGTATGCAATACCAATCAGAAGGACGAGACGAAAAATATACCACACAACCTTCTTCAGAAAGAACAGGCTGAGAAACTTTGACATCAGACGCTCTTTCAGCGGAGTTCTGTCAAATTCAACGCGAATTTTATTTTTCGTTTCTTTTTTAACCTTTGGCATCGTTTCTTGATTCATTACTTCTTCCTCCTTTCCTTATGCATCACGCTTCTGATAGAAGACAAAGCCCTTGAGCAGAAGTGCCACAATTCCAATGATTCCGACAACGATCAAGACGTACGACCAAGCCATTGCCGAAGCAATACCATCCGTAACGTTCGCGCTGTAATTCAGAACATAGTCCATGACTACGTTATTCACCGTAAAGCTGTCAATGACGGTATAGATCGCATTAACAAGGATCATCGGTGATATCATCGGCAGAGTGATCTTCCAGAAGGTCTCCCAAGAGGTCGCGCCGTCGATCTGACACGACTCGTAGATCGCAGGCGAGATCGACTGCAGACCGGTCAAGAAGATCAGGAACTGTACGCCCGAACGGCTGATGATCTCCTGAACGCCGTTGATCGCATCAACAACGATCTGAACAAGCTGTTCCCCGATCTTCATACTCTGGAAGAGCATTGCAAGGTCAAATGCAGAGACTAGGTCCTCAGTCGCATTCTCTCCCGAGCCGTCCGAAATACCGTCGGCACCGGGGTCGAAGTTCGGGTCAAGGTTCTCAAGAATACCGACCGAAAGAACGACGGGGATAAAGAATACTGCACGGAAGAAGGTACGACCGACCATCTTCTGGTTGAGAATGACCGCCATAAAGAGTGAGAAAATAACGATCATCGGGATATTCAGCGCAAGGGTCTGCAGACCCCCGAGCAGGGTGGGAACGAATTTCGCATCCACCAAGAATGCATTCTGATAGTTCTCGAAGCCGACGAATTTCGTTTCGAATTCACCGGGGCCGAGAGTTGTAACCTCGCAGAAGGTATAGGTGATCGACTCAATAAGGATCGGCAGATAGATCAGGACAAAGCCCACGATAAAGGGGGCAACGAACCACCAACCTGCGCGAGCCTTCCGGGCGTTCAGGGAAGAAGCCTTTTTCTTCTTCCCCGACTTCGGAGTGCTTACGGTATTTTGAAGATTCATATCACTGGTCATTGTCTTCTACCTCACTTTCCACCACGGGAATCTTTTGATAGCTCTGAGATTCCACGCGGTAAGAAACTCCGTCGATTTCCACCACGATTGCATAGTTGCAATAATTCAACAGGAATCTGGTTCCGTTCGAATAGGTTACAAGCACGACACTGTTCTTATCCGAGCTGTACTTGTTATATACCTCTTCCTCATCCTCAAGGATCTCCTCCTCTACCTCCGGAGCGATATAATCGTACGGATGGAGAAGCTCGATGAACTTGGGAGCCACGTCGAGAAGGCGTTCATCCTCCTCTGCAGCAAAGGTCACCTCTTCGACCGCCTTGCAGTACTTCACAACCTCATCGATCTTCGAAGCTTCTTCGTAAGCCTTCTCCGCAAGATCAACAACCTCGTTAGCAGCCGCTTCAACTTCGTTGTAATTGCGTTCGGTATACTGAACGTATTCAAGGGCCAAAGCGATCGCTGCCTGACGCTCTGCATAGCCCTCTTCACCCTCGGCGATCGGGGTCCTCTGAAGCGTTGCAAGCACCGACTTCGCAGTCTCCATAGCGTTCTTAAGAACCGTCATATGCTTTTCGGCATTCTTAGCATACGAGTTGATACCGGTTGCGGAATCGCTCGGAACGATCGCATAATCGTCGGAAATCGTATCGAAGGATGCAGAGAGCATCTTCGCCGCATCGGCAAGCGTCTTCAGCTGTGCCGAGGACGGATTTTCCGCAGCATAGCAAGCCGCAAATGCAGCCGAGAAGGCATTCGCCTGAGCCTGAAGATCAAGCGAATTCTCGTAGAAGGTAATGATGCTGTTCGCAGACTTGGGCGAAGCCTCAAACAGATCGACGAAATAGCCGAATTCGGTGTTGAGGTAAATTGCAGCATTCATCAAAGGAGTCAGAGCATTCGCGAGATCAATCGAGGTCGCCTTCTTGTTCTTATATCGCTCGTAGATCTCCTGATATTCCTGCCATCTTTCGGCGAAGGTGTTGTATCTGGTTTCAAATCCGACCTGACCGGACTTGCTCAGATAGCCTGCAAAGAGAGCCGCATAATCAGGAGCAACCGTTGCGTCCTCAATCTTCAAGATATTGCAGATCTGATCAAGCGCTGCCTTTGCCGTAAGATCGCTCTTAATGAGGCCGATCTCATAGCAACGAAGCACGTTCTTCGGATCGATCTTTACGGTCGGCTGTACACCGAGGTAACCGCAAAGTGCGTAGAGGTAGAACTGATAGGTGCTGATCTCGCAGATCGCATCACCGTTCGCATCGGTCAGAGTTGCGGCACCGCTGATCGCATAATCGTATGCGTCCTGTGCCATTTCGTAAACGCTGGGCGCGATCGAGCCGATGGTCGCTACCGCCTCAGCGGTATCCTCGACAAGTCCCCATGCGAGCTCTCTGATGTAATCCGAAACTGCAGATGTAGCAGCGAGGATTTCGTATGCCGCGATTGCATTCTCATATGCCTCGCGTGCTGCAAGCTCAGCGGTATACGCCTGGTTGGCAATATAGTTGACCGAACCGTTCTGCGCCTGATCGTAGAACTTCTGCAGCTCTGCCGCCGCATTGTTCATCGCACGGGCTGCGTCACCCAGAATTGCGGAGGTTCCCGTGGTCTCATTGGCACCACAGTCACCGCCGTTGTAAACCTTGATATAATTCTGAACTGCGGCGTTAAAGTTATTGATCGCAAGTGCAAGCTCACCGCTGGTGTAGGAAACACCATCCTCGTTCTCGACATAGCCGAGCTTCAAAATAAGCGATTCCTTGTATCCCATCAGCTTTTCAAGCTCTGCGGTAACAGCCGCGCTGTTGATACGGATCAGCTGACGTGCATTCAGAATGGTCTGTATTTCTTCGAGCTTCTGCTTATCAAGAGCCTCACGCTCTGCCTCGATCGAATCGAGGATCGCCGCGTCGAGATCATTCTTTGCCTCGTCAAGATCGGCAACACGAAGTGCGTCGATAAATTCGTGATCAACGATGGTCTCAAGCTGTACGTCAGAAAGGAGCGAATTCAGGTTATTGTAGATCGTTACAACGTCATCGAACCAGATATCGTAACGAATCGAATAATACTTGCTGAGACGCATATCATTCTTCAGCGTAGTCGTATTCTGATAAGAAAGAACGAAGTTTACGGAAGCACCGTTCTCGATCGCCTTCAGGAATGCGTAATTGAGATTACCCTCCATATTGATAGGCGTTCCGGAGAACTGAACATATCCGTGGAGAACGATACCCATAAAGGGAACCGACGCGCTTGCTCTGATGAAGCGGCTCGAATCAAGCGGCACATCGAGAATGTAATCTACGTACTTCCAAGTATAAGCGTTACCGCCATTGGTCATTACGTAATCGTAATTCTCGTCGAAATACTTAAACGCCTTGATCGTAGACTGCTTCGAGTCCTCACGGTTAAACGGATCGTCTTCATCGAAGTCCGAGTTCAGCTCGGAGCCGAGCGTTCCGATCGAGATCGAGGTGTTATAATCGGTATCTTCGAAGTGCTTCAGATAGTTCGTCGTGAGCTTCTCGTAGAAGTGATCGTAGTAAGCGGGCGAGATACAAAGTTCGAAGTAGCTGACAAACGCCTGCTTGGTCGCAGAGTATTCACGACGGCTGGTGTAACGGTTGTCGATACTCTTAACGACGTGTTTACGAAGTGCGAGACCGTCGATCATTCCGGTTTCGGAAACGTAAACGAAGTCAAAGTCCGGGAAGACCTTATAGCCCTTCTTGTTTGCGTCGTCGAGGAGTGCCTCAAAGCCGTTGTCACCGCCGACGGCCTTTTCCCAATCGAGGTAATACGGAACAGTCGCGTACATACCGCCGTTTGAGTAACCCGTAAGCTTGAAGTTTACATTGGTAATGCCAACCTTCTCGAGCTGTGCGTACATTTCCGCAACGTCCTTGAAGGAGGTCAAAGCAACGGTTACATCAACGGGGATCGACATGATCTTCTGAGTCGTCTCGATCGCACCGAAGGTATTGATGTAAAGCGGGATATCGTCGCTGATATCCTCTTCCGTAAGGGGAGTCAGAACGCCGGTATCGAGGAGATAATCGCGATACGCCGATGCCATACCCATATAGGAGCATTCGTAGTAATCAAAGGTCTCTCCCTCACCCATATCGTGCTGTATCTGCTCTGCGACGTCGGTATCGGTCAGCATTACGTACTTCACGGTATAGTTGCCGGTGTACTTTCTCGAGGAAACGACTTCCCACATAGCGCCGCTACCGTTAGAAGTCGACGAAAGCGCATCCTTCAGGTTGTAGGAGTCCTTCGGACGCGGGTAGTAGGTCATTTTGACCGAGTGATATTCGTGCGTCGTCTTACCGCCGTGTACGGAGGTAAGCTTTGCCATCGAGTCACCCTCAGTAATGATCGCAACGAAACCGCGATCCTGCTCATATTCCCGGATCGAAAGGTCAGGAGCAAGCTTCTCGAGCTGCTGAACCTCTACGACGCCGAATACAGGATAGCGAATGGTCTCCTGGTGGGTCGCCGCAATGGTCTGATATGCGTAGTCAACGCCGTAAACCTGGCCGCTGATGCTGGTCGAGGACAGCTGACGCAGCTCCTCAAAGTCGAAGAGCGCACCGGAGCCGTCCGGGAAGAAGGTATAACCTTCGTTGGGCGACATACCTGCACCCATATAGGGCAGGACGGAGATGTTTTCAAGCGTGTAACGAGACTCGTCGAAACGGAGACCGTTTGCGGGAAGCGTAACGGTAAGTCCCTCGTCCGAAATGATGTACTCAAGCGCCATCTTAAAGAGCGGCGGGTTCTGTTCCTCGCCCTCGTATTCGGTGAGCTCGTGGTCGTAATCCAGATCCTCGTAGGTGTACGAGGATGCGTAGGTCTTGATGAGCATTTCGATCGCGGCAAGCTGAACCGAGGTTACAGACTCGTCGATACTGTATACCGGCATCTCTCTTGCGATCGGAACAATCGCGATCATCGAGTCGTATTCAATGTCGTTGGTCGCCTGCGAGATATCGTAAAGCTTATACCACTTTACGACCTTATTGATCTTAAGACGACCGACTTCACCCTCGGCAACAAGTGCCTCTTCGAGCACGGACTGGATCTTGGTTTCAAAGCGGGTCTTTTCGATCAGTCTCGGAACGAGCATCTTCGCTTCCTCACGACCGACGGTATATTCAACACGGAGACCGTTCTTGATGTTCTTCACCTTGAGCTGACCTCTGACCGAGGTTTCCTTAAAGCTGGTGAAGGTCGTCGTAACGCCGGTCGATTTATCGGTATACTCAACGAGGATCTGCGACATTAGCTCGTACAGCTGATTGCCCTTTGCCGTAGAAGCACCGATATTATAAGGGTTCGTGAAGAGGATCTCCTCGGTGGTAAGGTTTCTGCAAGCCACCTCACCCGAGTATTCGTCTACATACAGCTGATATCCGTTCTGCTGAAGACGAAGATCCATCGTTTGGAGCTTTTCGTTCGGAGTGTCAAACACCTTCGCCTCCGTCCATTCGAGATCCTTATCAACGAAATACTGGACGGTAGCATCCTCAGGGTTTGGACTACTGTTGGTGTAATAGCTATACGTTACCTTCTCCGCAACAGTACCGGAGGAGGACGAATTCGATGTTCCCGTGGACGTATCGGCTGCACCGATCGTCACCGAGCACGTACCGATCACAAACAATACGGCCAGGAACATTGAAATTATTCTTCTGAATTTCATAATTTTCTATATCCTCCGGTTTGTTATAAGCGATAGCTGATTTCGGTGATGATATTCGAGATAAGGCCGATAACCTTACTGAGAAGCGTTGTGAACAGAAGTGCGATAAACATAATGAAGATCATCGCTGCAAGTGTTCCGATGATTGTCAGGACGTTCTTTCCGAGCGAATAGTCGTGGACGGTCATGACGCCGAAGAAGAGCAGGAGACCGACCCAGATAAACGCAACGGTAACGAGCATATTGACCATATCAAGCTCTGCCTTGAGTGCCACGTTTGAGAACATCGTAGAAAGAACGATGAAAAAGGGAAGCGGTACAAGAGAGTAGGCGGTTGCGATGAAGATATCCTTCATGCTGCCCTCGCCCTCAAACAGCGTGGTAAGACACCAGTTGCCGATGACAAACAGGAACAGCGGGAGCAGAACGCCCGTGATCTGTGCAACGAAGGACGAATAGTTCTCTCTGGGATTGCTGATATAACCCGTACCGATATTCTGATAATAGAACGCAAGGATCGTGATACCGATAAACACGAGGGATGCCCGAATCGAGCCGCGCTTTTCGTGCTTCAGATCCCAATAACCGTCGAACGGATGGAACATCGTGTGGAAGCAATACAGAAGCTCCTCCTTGAAGGTGCGCTTTCCTCCGGTAACTGCCGCTCTTCCGTTGACCTTCTTGGCGTAACGCATCAGCAGTACCCACAGGACTACTGCCACAACGACAACGATCGGAAGAAGGATGATCCAATCGGAGATCCATTCCTTACGGATCTCCTGATACGCCTTCGAATAGTTCGTGGTATCGTAAGCAGCTCTGTAATATGCCAAAGATTCCTCAAAAGCACCGTCACGGTACAGCGCATTACCGATGCCGACGTAAGCGGCGTCAAAGTTGGAGTTACGCTTCAGGATCTCCGTCCAGTCGGCAACAGCACTATCATAGAGCTGTGCGTTCTGGTTTGTGATCGCATCGATCAGAATATCGCCGTACTCGGTTCGCTCATATACCGTAATGGTACAGTTCGATTTGTCGAGCACGAGCATCGTGTCTCCCTGATAAACGATCGACGTGACGCTCATAAGGCTACCGATCTGCTGACCGGTATCGCCAAAGGCATAAAGAAGGTTACCGTTAAAGTCATAGGTAAAGATTTTGTTTCGCTTGGAGTCGACGATCGACCAGGTCTTCTGAGGTCCGACCGCGACGTCTATAACGGTCGAAGGACCGCTAATTGTATCGGCAGAGGACGCTCTGGTCATATCGACCTCACCGGCAGGCGGCCAGAAGCCGTTACGCTTCATGATCTCGTCGCCCTTTGCATTCAGGAGCTTAACCGGCGAATATTTACCGCTACTCGACTTACTCTTAATGAAGGACTGTACTTTAGCCTCGTCGATGTAAGAGGTGGTCGCGTAAACGAAGCCCTCTTCGGTAACGGCGATGTTATTGTAGGAAACCGAGACGTTGAGAACACTCTGTGCTCTCTGCTCATCGGTTTGGAATCGACGGATCATCATCTCCCAAAAGGTAAGCGAGACCGCCTGTGCACCGATAAATCCGGTAAACATACCGTCACTCGTCATAACGATGATACCCTGATAGGTGTCACGCGAAACGACAAAGAGTCTGTCGTACTTATCGACCGCGATCGCGATCGGCGAATAGATCGAGCCCTCGTCAAACAGTGCGCTTTCAGGGGCAGGAATAACCGAAAGGAAATTACCTTCTAGGTCGAAGGTTACGATTCGAGCTGCTTCGGTATCGCAAACGTAGATCTTATCTTCGGTGACGAAGAGTCCCTGCGGATGCGTAAGCTCATCGGGGACACCATCTTCGTTGATAAAGGTCTCGATGATGAACTTATTCTTTCCGTAGCGGTCGTTTACAAGGATTCTGTTGTTATCTCTATCCGCGATATAGATATTCAGATCGTCGTCAACGACAAGGTCGGTCGGATTTTTCATCACGAGCTCGAGGCCCATGGTGTCGGAATCCATTACCTTGATCGGAGTATACGCATCAGGAGAATGCAACGGAGTACCGTTGATCGAATACGTATAGGTCTGATACGGCGATGCAGCGCTCGCAGGAAGAGCAAGTGCACTCAAGGCAAACACAAGCGCAAACAGGAGTGCAATTATTTTCTTTTTCATATAAAATCTTGCCTCCTTTTAATCCTTCATGCCCGAGGAGCCCATCGTTTCGATGACGTTCGACTGGGTAATAACGAATACCGCGATCGGGACGAGCATCATAATGACCGTGGAAGCGGCATGCGCACCTGCACGTTTGATACCGCCTGCCATGATCTGACCGATTGCGTAGTTAAACGATTTGAGCTGCTCCGAATGAATATAGGTCGAAGAGCCTCTATTCCACAGATCCTCGAAGCAGTAGATGATCAGTGTCAGCCATGCGGGCTTAACCATAGGCATTGCAATGACCCAGAAGGTCCGCAATTCTCCCGAGCCGTCGAGACGGGCACTTTCAAGGACCGTGTTGGGAACGTTGGTGTCCATAAACTGCTTCATCAGGTAAAGGCCGAGCTTATAACCGAGTGCCGGAAGGATCAGCGCCCAATATGTATCGACGAGCTTAAGACTCGACATAATCATAAAGGACGTGATACCGGTAACGGTCGAGTGGAACATCAGCGAGGTACGGACGAGCTTAAACGTAAACTTTCGTCCCGGGAACTTGATCTTGGAAATTGCGTATGCCGCAAGAGATGCCGAGAACAGGTTACCGAACGTACCTGCTACCGAGGTCAGAACAGTATTGAAAATGTAACGCGAGAACGGAACCCACGAGGTGCTCATCAATGTAAAGAGATCCGTGTAGTTCTTAGGGGTCATATTGATTACGTAGAATCGGGGCGGGAACATCCAAAGCTCATCAAGGGGCTTAAAGGACTGTATCACGACGTAATACATCGGGAGGAACATGAACGCGCCCAAAATTACAAGGATAACCGATATCGCCGCATCACCGCCTCGTGAGCGGGCAAGGACGACCTTGTGTCTTCTTGTTCTTAACTTTGCCATATTACTTACCCACCTTAGAAAGCACTTTCTTGACGAGCATGTTCGCACCGATCATGATAACGAACAAGACGACAGCAATGGTGGAAGAATAACCGATCTCAAAGCGTTGTCCGCCATAGTCCTCAAGATGGTGCATGATCGTATGCGCACAGTAGTTAACCGACGGGAATCCGCACAGCGCGGTAACGATACCGCCAAATCCGAAGGAGTTCGTGATCGCCATGATCGCACCGAACATCAGCTGCGGTCTCATCGTAGGAAGCGTAATGTACCACAGCTCCTGCCAACGGTTCTTGACACCGTCGACGGCACCCGCCTCGTACAGCGAGTGATCAATACCCTGCAGACCTGCGATAAACGACAGGAACGCAGTACCGAGTGACGTCCAAAGAGAGACCACGATACAAAGCGGCATAACGTAGTCCTCATCCTCGAAGAAGGCGATCGGTTCACTGATCATACCCATATTCAATAGTGTTGCATTGACCCATCCGTAGGAGTCACTCGAGAAAAGAGTACCCCAAATCAGGTAAACCTGACCCGCAATGGACGGAGCGTAGAAAATCAGGGTAACGATCGAACGAACGATCGGAGAAAGCTCGTTGATGAACCATGCGACGAGGAAGGAAATCAGGTAGGACGCGGGGCCTACGACCACCGCGAACATAAACGTGTTCTTCACACATATGAGGAAGATGTCATCGTCAAGGAACAGACGAATGTAGTTTTCAATTCCTCGCCACTGGGCTGTCTCGAGCAGGTTAAAGTCTGTAAAGCTGTAATAAATGGACAATGCGACCGGCACAACGGTGAAAAGCGTGAAAACGAGCATAAAGGGGGCGATCATTGCGTAGCCGACCTTATTGCGCTTCATTTCCTTCCAGATCCATTGCGCTTTCGTCATGTCCTTTCTGGAAACAGCTTGTTTCTGTTTCACTTTTGTAGGCATATGCTCTTATCTCCTTAACTAAAATTTCGAGCGAAGATTTGCGGGGCTCACCGTGTCGGGAATTTGCCTTTCTGCAAAATCCCGATCACGGATCTGCGCCGTATTATATAATAATGTAGGTTTATTATTGCATCCGGCGAATTATTTATAAGCCTCGTAAGTCTTCAGTGCCGTAGCGGCCTCATTGATGCACTCAACGACTTCCTCGAACAGAGTCGCGTTTGCGGTCTTAAAGTCGGAAGCAAGAGCAAAGAGTGCGGCGTAGTCTTCTTGTGTCTGATGGAGGAGACCGTAGCTTCCGAGCGATCTTTCATAAAGAGCATCGTAGCTTGCGCTCCAAGAGTCGGATTCGCGAAGTGCTTTAAGAGCAGCCTCTGCCTCTCCGATCCTCTTTTCGGCGAGGGTCTGACCGATCTCGAGCGTTTCAAGCTCAAACTCCTCACGCTTACGCGTGATCTCCTTGTTGATCGTGGTGATATAGGAGAGCAGCTCCTCGGTAGGGTCTGCCGAGCTATTATACGCCGAGAGGAATGCGAAGTTGGTGTAACGGCCGATGATGTAGGAACCGGGGTAGTTCGGGATAGATGCGAGATTGTTGAACTGCGTTCCGAGCTGCAGAAGCTCCTCGGAGGTCCAAGGCATATCTGCAAGTGCCTGGAGGTTTGCGGTAGAGTGCTTTGCGGAAGGACCGATGATCGCACACATCTCCTCCGAGTATGTCGCCTGACAATCAGCACCTACGTGCCATCTCATAAACTGCCATGCGTTGTACTCGTTGTCGCATCCGACGATCATAACGATCGCAGAGCAAGCAGAGACCGCAACGTTGTTGATCACGGGATCACCGTTCTCGTCATAGATCTCATTTCCCTTCTCGTCGGTCTTGATCATACCGGGAAGCGGGTAGAAGCCCCACAAGCCCTCGATCTCAGTCGCGAAGACCTTCAGGTGGTTGTAGGTACCCGTGTAGCTTGCAAAGCCGATCGGCATCTCACCGGTTCTGAAACGGTTTGCAAAGTCGTACTTATAGGGGAAGCCGTACTGTGTAAAGAGATTACACATCATATTGAACGAGGTCAGCGCAACGTTGGAATCAAGATTGATTCTCATACCGTTATCCGCAAAGAGCTCGCCGCCCATCTGGTACAGGAAGATCTTGTAGTCGTTCTGTACACCGATCTGCATGTTGTTCGCCTGAAGCGTGGGGATCGCGGCGTAGATGTCATCCCACGTACGGGGAATATCGATATCAAGGTCAGCAAGGATATCCTCACGCACGAACATCATACTGAAGCCCTGCGTCTCGGGGAGACCGTAGTAATGCATATCCCCCTTAGCGTCCTCAATGCCCATAACGATCATTGCCGCCTCATTGAACTGTGCGTTCTTCGAGTTGTCGACAATATTACCGTTTTCGTCCTCATATTCCTGGAGGCACATTTCATTGAAGCCTTCCATATTTTCGATCGCAATGAGTGCACCGCGGATCGCGTAGTTGATTACGTTATCCTCGCCAAGTCCGATATAAACATCAGGACCCGCACCCGAAAGGATAGACGGAAGGAGCGTGCCGCCTGCGACAAGTTTCAGGTCAACGATGATCTCGTTGCCGTCCTTATCGCCGAACTCCTCCTTATTGGGAGTAAAATCGTTGTTGATCAGATTACGGATGACCTGAGACTGGTCACGGCCATATGCAAGCCATACCTCGGTCGCGGCATCGGTAGCTTCAACGGTTGCGCCCATACGGTCGTAATTTCGAATGAAGCTCTGGAAGAAGCTCGAGAACTCATGAGCCATCGTCTTAAAGAAGTTCGGAGTCGCCTTAGGCAGCTTTCCGTTCGTGGGCTGAACCACGAGGTAGTCAAGCTGAAGGGGCTGGGTCTTTGCATCGCCAAGCCAAGTACCGAGCGTACCGATATAGGTCTTAAGCTGACCGAGGTTCGATGCGATGTTATCCTCATCCGTCATACGGTGGAGGAGCCATGCCACACGCTCCAGAGTTGCGGTCATCGAGCTCGCCTCGCCCGAAATGTTCTCAAGTGCCTTAACAATACCGCCCTCACCGTCGGAGTTCGGCCCCGCAAGTCTCTGCGCCGCCATCTCCATCTGGTTGATGGTATCGGGCATAATACGCGAGAATCCGTAGTCGCGGTATTCGTCAGGGTTCGTACCGGTCAGCTGGAGAATGTTCAGATAGCAGTCATTGATAACATCAAGCGTTTCCTGGACCTCACGAACGATCTCGCCCATCTCACCGATGGTGACCTCGATCTCCATCATATACACGACGCCATCCTCGAAGTAGATCGGCAGGTTCTTGTCTCCGTCAACATCTGCGGTTAGGAAGGTCGATTGCCAATCCTGGTCGTAAGAGAACTGAAGTCTCGCAGCCTCGTCGAACGGAACACCGTCATAGAAGCCTGCGGTGTTTCCGTGCTGTGCAAGATATGTAGCTTTATCGTACCGAACGAGCTCGCCGTTCGCACCTTTATAATAGGAAGAGATCGAAAGAGAACGCGACGTATACAGACCGTCGAGGACGTTCTGACGGTAACGGATCGCGATGTCGTACATACCCGCGGTCTGCACCGCAAAGCCGTAGCGCACCCACTGACCTGCCGTTTGCCACTTTTCGCCGCCGATGGTGTTGAGTACCGTACGGGTGGTGTCGGTGGGAGAGTTGATCGCGCAGGAGTTATCGTTGATCGCGTAAATGGTCTTGGAGGAAGCCGCAAGCAGCTCCTCGCCCTCGATCTTGATCTTATCCTGACCCGAAGCGGTAGCCTTGTCGCCGAGATCCTTCAGATATTGCTCGTACGAAACGTTATCCTCGTGAGCAAAGAGCGTAATGCTCTTGATCACCATAGGCTCGTTCACGCCCTCGAGCGAGAGGATCACCTCACCGTTCTTGTTCGGCTCGACGATGAACTCAAAGGACTCGGTATAATAGCCGTTCGAGTCACTCATCTCGTAGGAACGCCATTCGGGCACCTGCTCGATGGTGGGTCTGATCTCGTTTTTGTCAATATCGTTCTTGAAGAAGCGAAGCTGCTTCTCGTTGGCGAGGTCCGAAATATCCTGCGTCCAATATGCGGGCATCTCATATGATACCGTTCTCGTCTCGGCGTCGTAGCTCGCCTTGATCCCGATTTCAGCCGCCGCGCTTACGTATGCCGCTCCATCCGCATCGCTCTCACCCTTTGCAAGGACAAACGAGCCGTTCGGGTAAGCATTTCTCCAAACCTTTGAAAGGGTCAGGTAACGCGCCTCCTTAAACGGAACCGAGCCGTTGATGTAGAACACACGTTCAATGGAAGCAGACTTATTCTCGATCGGGTAGTACTCAATGCTGATCGAATAACGAGTCTTCTTCGTTATTTGATCGATCTTCCAGGATACGATGCCGTTGCCGGGCGTATAAAGCCCTTTAACGCCAAGGTATTCGCGGACCGAGATACAGCTGTCGTCAAAAACGCCATCCGAGCCGTCGTCAAACCCTATGTTGGTCTGCTCGGGGTCGTAATCGACGCCGTTTATGACAATAGGCTCTCCCTCTGCACGGGGAACCGTGTCAAAATAAGCCGCAACGTACTCGTCGTACGTCATCGAATTCAGCAGTGCCTTAATGTCGGCAGTCGTAACGGTTGTGGTAGACGAGTTGCCCGAGGAGCCGTCCTCCGATCCACCTCCATCCGTTGCGCCGACGGTTATGGTACCGCCGCAGATCAGAAATACCGCCGCAAGAAGCAAAGCTATCAAGCGCTGTAATTTCGTCTTTTTCATGGATTTTCCCTCCTAGTAGATTTTTCAGGGAGTCGCGCGCGGAAAATTCACGCAGCTCCTTCGGCGCATCCCGAAGCGGACCGCCGCTTTTCGGGCAAAACAGACGAAAATGAAACCCGAGAGGAACACTCCCGGATTTCAAGCGCCGCTGTCGACGCGGCATAGACCGCATTTTGCCCTAATATTGATGTTGATATCATACCACACAATGCCCAAAATGTCAAGCATTTCTCCTCTTTCGCGTTGGTTTCCTTCCTTATAGGTGTCACAAAGTTTCACACAGGTTTTCCACATTTCACGCGGGCCGCAAAAGAAGTGCAAAATCAAACTTTTTGCGCGCCCCGAGAAAAGTAAATATCATTTACCCGAGCTACCCTTTTGAACTGCTTTTTTCTTTGCTTTTTGACCATTTTTTGTTGAAAATATTTTTCGACCATCCAAAAAAGAAATTGACCTTGTTACACACTTTCACCGCTTGTTTTTTGTGTCTGAACGGAGCTTTTTCGAGGTGCGCCAAGCTCCTGTGTGCAGATTGCACAAAAATCGAGTTGTTTTTTCTACACCTTCGTGAAAGAAAGTTTTTTCTTTTTTTGCAAATTTTCTGCCCTCGCGCAAAGACACACATTGATCATGTTACCTTTTTCATTCAGCAATTCCTTTTTTTGCCTTTTCCTCCATTTATTTCTTCTTTTGCGTCTTGTGCAAATTTCCCCTCGTTTCATGACCGATCCGGCTGTTTTTATGACACATACAAGATCTTCCGCATCGGTTGCTGTCGCCAAACAAACTTCCGTTTCCGCTACACATCGTTCTGCCTTCACATGATTCCGGCCTGTTTTGTTGATATATCCTCGGTTTGGTTGATTTTTCGTCCTCCTCTCTTTCTCGCTATCGCTTTTTTGTCCGCCGGACTTGCAATTATACGATGGGTGTGGTATAATAAAACTCGAACCGATTTCTTTCATTAAATCTGTAACGTCACGATGCGTTTTCCAAAAAAAGCAACACGCATTGGTCGCTCATCTCGGTTCGCCGATATGCAAAGAAAGGTACTGCAATGATACTTGCTCCCTCTATTCCCTTCCCCCTTCTCGCCGCCTTGGTCGTGGGGATCTTCCGAAAAGCAAACAGACCCCTTCTGCTCGTTCTTACGGCCCTCCTGCAATCGCTCGTCTCGGCTCTCCTCGCGTCGGTCGTACTCCTGCCCGAAACGGCGCTTACGCTTTTTCACGCTTCAGATAAGATCGAGATCGCCTTTCGCTCGGACGGAACGGCTAAATTCTTCTGCACGCTCGTTGCGATCGGCTGGCTTTTCGTAATACTATATTCCTTCGTCGCCATGCAACGCGAGAAAAACGAGCCCGGCTTTTATATTTGTATGTTTCTGTCCGAAGCGGCAGTTATCGGCGCAGCCCTGTCGACGAGCCTCGTTACGATGTTCGTTTTCTGTGAGCTACTGACCGTTTGCTCGATCCCCCTCGTTCTTCACAACGGAAGCTGCGCGTCAAAGCGAAGTGCGATAAAATATCTGTTTTACTCGGTCTCGGGTGCGCTCCTCGTTCTGTTCGGTATCTTTGCGCTTGCGGGCATCGCCTCCACATTCTCTTTTACAGTCGGCGGTGTCGGGCTCGAAGCACTCCCGCTTACCTTGTTGGCGCTCTTTTGTTTGGTTCTTGGCTTTGGCATGAGGGCCGGTCTTTATCCGCTTCACGGTTGGCTGATATCCGCTTCCCCCAATGCTCCCGCTCCTGCGAGCGCCCTTTTGTCGGGACTCATCACCAAAGTAGGTGTTCTCGCAATCGTTCGCGTCCTTTATTTCATCGCAGGTCCTGCCCTTCTCAAGGAAACCTGGGTGCAGACCGCCCTGATCGTCCTCGCGCTCATATCGATCCTGATCGGTGCGACGCTTGCGTACAATGAAAAGCTCCTTAAAAAGCGTCTTGCTTATTTGACGGTCAGTCGGGTCTCCTACGCACTCATTGGGATCTTCCTCTTCACAGCGGACGGGCTTAAGGGCGCGTTTCTGCAAATCGCCTCCCACACGGCTGCCCAAACGGCACTCCTTCTTTTCGCAGGCGCAGTCGTTTATCTCACAGGCGAGACCGAAACGAGTGCCCTCTGCGGCATCAGAAAACGAATGCCCGTGACTACGCTCTCCTTTACCGTTGCCGCGCTTTCTATGATCGGAATGCCCCCGACGGGCGGCTTCCTCTCAACCTGGACGCTTGCCTCTGCGGCACTCGAAGGAATCCCTTCTCCCCTTTCGTATATCATTCCCGCCGTTTTGATCCTGTCGGCTCTGCTTACGGCAGGCGCGCTCTTGTCGGTCTCGGTGCGTGCATTTTATCCCGGGGACAAAATCAATCCCGCGTTTATCGAGTCCCAAACGAAAAAGGAACCCCTCCTTCTCGTGCTCCCGACCGTGCTTCTCGCGGCGTCCACCGTTCTTCTCGGACTACCTGCGGGAATGACCTCCGCGATTGCCGATCTGATCGTCGGCACGATACTGTAAAGGAGGCAGACGACTTATGAACCCTTCCATTCTTCTGCTTCTTCTCGTACTCTTTCCCCTTTTGTCGGCATTCGTCACCTATGCTACGGGAAAGTGTCTTAAAGTCCACAAAAAAGCTGTCAAGTCCGCCCGCTGTATCCTACTGATCGCGACCTGCCTCATCGAGCTTCTAGCGGCGCTTTGGTTGCTTGTATCCGGTTGCGAAGCAAGCTGCTCCACAGATATGCTCCGCATCCACCTGTCCTTCGACGGGCTTCGGGCGATCTACGCGCTCGTCACCGTCTTTATGTGGTTCGGCGCATCACTCCTCTCGCCACAGTATTTCAAACGCCACGGTATCAGCGGACGCTTCTGCTTCTTCTTTCTGTTTACCCTCGGTTCGACCCTCGGCATCTTTCTTTCAACAAATCTGCTCACGACATTCATCTTCTTCGAGTTGACCTCTCTCGCGTCCTATGCCTGGGTCGCAGAGGAGGAAACGCTCGGCTCACTGAAGGCAGGCAAATCCTATCTCACGATCGCGGTGATCGGCAGTATGGTAGCCCTCGCAGGCATCCTTCTTCTGAATCATTGCGCTGGGACGCTAAGCTTCTCCGAGCTCCGCGCACTCTGCCCGACTGCAAAGAACCGTACAGAGCTCTACCTCGCGGCAATTTGCATCCTTCTCGGCTTCGGCACAAAGGCAGGACTGTTCCCGACGCCAAGCTGGCTCCCGAGAGTCCATCCCGTCACCCCGACACCCGCAAGTGTGCTTTTGTCGGGGGTTGTCACGAAAACGGGTATTTTCGGAATTCTGATCGTGACCGCGAACGTACTTCCCGGCGAACGCCCCTGGGGAGAGCTTCTCCTCGCGCTCGGAGCGATCACCATGCTCGTCGGAGCCGCTCTTGCACTTTTCTCAGTTCATTTGAAGCGCACCCTTGCCTGCTCGTCGATGTCGCAGATCGGATTCATTACGGTCGGGATCTCGATGATCTGTCTTCTCGGCGATGGGAACGCGCTTGCCGCAAACGGAACGGTTCTTTATATGCTGAATCATTCGCTGTCTATGCTCGTTCTGTTCCTCACAGCAGGTGCAATCTATGCAACGGCACACACCCTTCACCTGAACGAGCTTCGCGGCTACGGCAGACAGAAGCCCCTCCTCGGTGCAGTTTTCCTTGTCGGCGGTGCAAGCCTTGCGGGTATTCCCGGAACGCTCGGCTACCTCTCGAAAACGCTCGTGCATGAAAGCATCGTCGAATATGCCGCACACGGCGGCGCGCTCATCACCCTCGTCGAATGGCTCTTTCTCCTGTCGGGCGGTCTCACCGCAGCGTACGTAGCAAAGCTCTTTGTCGCAATCTTCATTGAACGCCCGAGCGCCGAGCATTCACCCGCAAAGAAAGACGGCTCGGAACGCAAAAAACGCCTCACGGTCCTTTCGTGGGTCGCGCTTCTGATGGGCACTCTCCCAATCCTCGTTCTCGGCTACGCGCCGCACATGTTCGCAGAGAGAATTTCCGCATTCGGTCTCTCCTTTGTCGGCGGGCAACCGCTCTCTCATCGCGTCGAGTATTTTTCATGGACGAACCTCCGCGGCGTATGCATCTCGCTCGCGATTGCCACGCTCGTTTACCTGCTCGTCGTCCGCAGACTTCTTATGAAGCGCGACGAGGGCACGGGGCTGCGCTTTTACGTCAACCGCTTGCCCTCAAAACTCGCACTCGAGCCCCTGATTTACCTTCCGATCGGAAAGCTTCTTCTCGGGCTCCTCACGACAGTCGCACGCATCGTTTCGGCGCTGCCCGAAAAGCTTGTGATATTCCCCTTACGCCTCATACGGTTTGCGTTCCGTTCGGTCCGCGCCCTGCCCGGTCGCTCGGCAAAGAAACGCCACACAAAGGACTCTCTCCGTCGGTCGCGCCGATCGAAGAACGGAAAATGAGGCGTCACATCATTTGAAATACAACCAAAAAAGGCTGAGTCGACCGACTCAGCCTTTTTTCGAAAGCCGTCTGTAGGCTTTTTATTTTTACCGTAGATCAGTTTTCGTCCGGTTCGTCGATCCGCTTCGCCCAATAGTGTCCGATCGCAGAGATCAGCTTCAGCGCCTCGGTATGTACCGTCTGGGGGTATGCCGAGAAGATGCGGAAGGTCTCAAACATAATCACGCCGGAATAATTGATCTCCTTCAGGCCCTCAACAAAGCCCTCCCAATCACATACGTGAGTCTTGCCCGACGCGAGATACGAATACGGGATCATATGCAGGTCGTCTACACCATTGTTATCGTGGGTGTGCAGGATCGTGAGCCTTGCACCAAGCTCCCTGATATATTCCTTAAGGTTACGACGGGTGAGATTTGCGTGTCCGACGTCAAGACAAAAGCCAAAGTAATCCCCACCTGCTTCCTCGTTCAGAATGTCGAGCATACGGCACGCATCGGATGCGTTGGAAAGACGACCCTCAATGATACGCTTTTCGTAATGACTGAAAATGTTCTCGAGGCAGATCTTGACGCCCTTGTATTTCTGAATGATCGGAATAAGACGGCGATAGAGCGCAAGATTTGCGTTCCATTCCTCTTCTCTTGTGGGACCGCTGACGGGATGAACAACGATCGCGGGACAACCGACAAATTCGCAAACAGCAAAGCATTTGTCAAGAGCCGTTATGACAAGCTCGTTGATCTCGTCCTCCCCTTCATGCCAAACCGGGAAGGGGGCATGCATCTGACAGATCGTAACACCGGTCCTTTCGGATGCCTCCTTCAAGGGAACAAAGAATTCGAGGACCCTTTCCGTGGGCTCGTCGAATATCGTCGGATAGATCCCCTCCTTCACCATCTTGCCGGGCTTCATATAATGGTCGATATTAAAATCGATCGCTTCAAAGCCGCACGACTTGATATACGCAAGGGAACCCATTGGGTCTTTTTCGTTATACCAGCCCGAAGACTGTACACCAACCTTCAACATAACTGCGTCCTCAAAATGTTGCGATATTTATTTTAATAAATTAAAATTACAATCCAAGCGTAGCCGCACCGATGATGCCCGCATCATTTTTCAGTGCCGCAATGCGGATCTGCGTAAGTGCCGCAAAGTCTCCGCCATACTGCTCTGCGCGTACAAAAGGAACAACGAGATCAAGCAGAGTCTGTCCCTCGTTCGAAATGCCGCCGCCGATCGAAAGCACCTCGGGCTGGAAGAGATTGATCATATTCGCAAGTCCGATTCCAAGATAGTAAACGTACTCGTCAACGACCTCCTTGCCCGCCTCATCGCCAAGACGCATCGCATCGAACGCGATCCGTCCGTTGACCTTTCCGTACTTCTCGCGAAGCTCGGTCATAACAGTCGCTCTGCCTGTCCTTTCGCATTCTGCGAGCTTATCCTTCGTCATATTGATCAGCCCCGTCGCCGAGCTGTAAGCCTCCCAACAACCCTTTCGTCCGCAGCCGCAGGGACGTCCACCCGCAACGATGACCGCGTGTCCAAGCTCACCGCCCGCACAGTTAAAGCCCGAGTAGACCTTTCCGTCGATGATGATGCCGCCGCCGACACCCGTTCCGAGGGTGATCATCAGGGAGTTCTTCGTTCCCTTTGCAGCTCCCGCGACCGCTTCGCCCCAAGCCGCCGCATTTGCATCGTTTTCGATGTGCACGGTCTCAACGGGGAACTTCTTTTGAAGCATCTCTGCGAGCGGGAAATTACGGAAGTTTAGATTGCAGGAATAACGAACTACGCCCGCATTGTAATCGGCAATGCCGGGGGTTGCGATGCCGACCGCCACAACGTCATTCGCGGTAACGCCCGCCTCAAGGCAGACCTTCTTACACAGCTTCGCAATATCGTCAACGATCTCCTCCCCAGGACGCCCTGCGCCCGTCGGTGCGCTTACCTTTGCGACAATGCGATAGCTTTCATCCACAAGTCCGACGGCGATGTTCGTTCCGCCGAGATCTACTCCGATTCTGTACATAATTGTTCCTCCATACGAGAGATATGATCCTCCGAAGACCGCATTCGGTCCTCCGAAAACCAACTTGATAAGAATATTATACCATATTTCCCCGCAGTTTGCAAGGGGTAACAAGCATTTTCAAGGAAGGCTCTTTCGTATAAGCGTCAGACCTTCCGTTTGAAGTTTCCGAACACCTCGTTTACCTTTTCAAAGCATGCAAACGTGTCGGGGTGCTTTTTTAAGATCCGCATCATTTCGCCGATCTGCCGCTTGTTGATGATGCAAACGAGCATATATTTATCGGTGTCCGAATACATACCGTGTACCTTGATCTCGGTGACGCCGTGCTTCATCTTCGTCATCAGCTCCTGTGCAAGCTCGGTCGGATTACTCGTGATGATCTCGAATTTATAGCCGTTCTTGATACCGCTGAGGCCGTTATCCACGATGACGTTGGCAATAAACAGGTTGAGAAGCGTACACATCACGGGGGTGACCTTCATTCCGTAAACGAAGAATGCAATAAAGACCACGCTTGCATCCATAATGAAGGAAATATACGCGATGTTCATTTCGGGACGCGCCTTTTTGATGAGTGCGGAAATTCCGTACGTACCGCCACTGGCACCGAACCGCCGCAGCATCAGGGAAAATCCAAAGCCCGATATAACACCCGTTGCGATACAGGCAAATACGATATTGAAGTCCTCTTCATAGCTCGCGTAGCAATACGGCTGAACTTCGATCGCCTCGTAAAGCTTCGGGAAGAAGGACTGCACGACCATATAGATGCTGAGCATCAGGCCGAGCTTTTTATTAACAATGGCACTCACCAAAACGAAGATCGGCAGATTGAATGCCACCATGAGGATCGACCAGCTGACCTTATTCCCGAGCAGGTGATACGTAATGGTCGCAAGACCTCCGACGCCGCCCGGTGCAAAGCTATTGCTATTCTGAAAGAAGTAATACGCCGTGCCGACGATCACACCCGCGATGATCGCATATAGGATATCGACAAGGAACTCTTGAATGCTGTATTTTTTCTCCATTGTCCTTCTCCCTATGCAAGGTAATCGTCCTTTACGGCGTTATACACCGTCAAATAATCGTTTGTGAGTACCGTATCGACACCCATTTCAAGGTAACGTCTCGCCTCTTCTGGATCGTCCGCGTAGAACACGTTACAAAGAATACCGTGTGCGTGCGCCTTGTCGATGCTTTCCTGATTAAAATAGGGCTTGAAAAGCTGTACCTTGTACGCACCGAGCGCGATCGCGCGGTTGACGATCGACATGGGATCGGTCTTGTTTCCGTCCCAACCGACACAAACGCGAAGATCGGGTGCATATTCCATCACCTTCCTTATGACATTGTCCTTAGTCGTCATAAAGTAGATGTGCTTTTCACAGTCATACTTGCGGACAAGTCCGACGATCTCCTCTATCATAAGATCTTCAAAATTCTTATCCCAGATCTTAACGTGAATATTCATGATCACGCGCCCCGCGAATTTCTGAAGGATCTCCTCGAAGGTCGGGATCTTCAGCCCCGCGAATTTTTCGCTGTATCCCTTGCTGAAATCCAGCGCGCGAAGCTCTTCATAGGTATGCTCGTAGATCTTCCCCGTTCCGTTGCTGACGCGCTCAAGCCTCGGGTCGTGGCTCGAAACAAGCACGCCGTCCTTCGTAGACCACAAATCAAATTCGATCTCCTCCGCGCCGAGTGCGACCGCCGCTCCGAACGCAGGCATACTGTTCTCGGGTGCGACCGTATTGAACCCGCGGTGCGCGCATAGGCGGGGATACTTCATTACGCTGTCAAAGGGGACGACCGATGCACCACCGTTGCGGTAAAGCCACGGTCTGCGTCCCTCCTCGATGTATTCGTAGTGGGATTTCATCCTTCCCATATGCCCAGCGGGCTTATAGTACTTCTTTAACGGATCGATCTCGCAAATGCCGAGTCCGACACGGCTCTCCATATTGAGCAGTGTCCTTCCGTCAGGAGAAACCACCATACTGCAACCGCAGACCTCCGAATCCTCGGAAAGCGAGACCGAAGCGCGGATGAGGTGTGCGTTCGTGTTGTAGGAGAGGAATTTGTTGATGATCGAAGGCGCCTCGTGACGGTCGGTACGCTGAAGCGAGCAACCGATAATGATGTCGACATTTTCACGCGCGATCTTCGCAAAGTTCTCATAAAAATAGAAATCATAGCAGGTGAGGAAGCCGAAGCGAAGTCCCTCAAGCTCAAGAACGTACGGCTGTGCGATCTCGTAGCTGTACGCAACGTCAAGCTCGTGCCCGCCCTCGGCATCCGTCTTCACCTCACTCGGTGCGGGGTGTGCCTTGAAATATTTTCCGACGATACTACCTTCCCTATCGATCGCATAGGTGGTATTCCGAATGCCGTTTTCGGTTTCATATCCTGCGTTCACAAATACGATCGCGTTACATTTTTTCGCCGTCTCCCTCGCCCGCTCAAGTAGGATCGGACCGTACGCCCGTGCGGTATCGTAAAATCCCGCCTTCCCCTTGACGTCGGCAAGGGCATCGCTGTACTCGGGCAGGACGATGAGGTCAAGGCTCTCGTCGCACTCGTCAAGTAGCTTAAGCAGCCCCTCAAAGCAAGCACCGACATCCTTTTCATCAAACGAATAGTGGGGTTGAATTACACAGATCTTCATGTTTCTTCTCCTATATATGGTTTATACGTTCTGTTTATCCGCGATCATTTTCGCCCGATATGGAATTTATCGTCCTCGGTAAGCTCCAGCATCGTAATCATACGATCAAATTTCTCCCTGCACGCATCAAAACTCTCGGTACGATGCGCGTCACTTCCGAGGTAGAACTTGCATCCGCACGCCTTTGCAATACGGAAGGGGCGAAGGACAATATCTGCCTCCTCATCGCTGAAGATCATATTGAGCTCAATGCCGCATCCCCGCTTTGCCGCCTTTGTGAAAAGTGCTACCATCTTTTCTTCGGGGATCAAGGAAAGCACCTCAAGGTAATCCTCGCGGCTCTTCTTATTGAGCGTCGGGCACGCGAGGTGTGCAATTCCGACCTTATGAAAGGGCAGGTCCTTGTCAAGAAGTGCGTCGAGGCGCTCGACCCAGAGCTCTGCTCTCCGTTTGTTGCTTTCCCTGTCCTCCGGTGCGATCGTAAAGCTCATATGCAGATGCGTCGTCGGAATGATAATGAAATCGAAATCGTCGTATCGCTCGGGGGGAATTCCGAGCGTGTTAAACATATCCATTTCGGTCTCGCACCCAAACAAAAACGCAACGCCCTCGGTCTGCGGCAGAGGCTTTGCCTCTTTGATATGATCGAAATTCTGCGGGGTATACCACTTTGAAGCCCCCGGAACGGCGCTGTCCCAATAGTGATCGGTCAGACAAATTTTCGAAAGCCCCAGCTCCTTCGCATATGCGAGGATCCGCTCGGGCGTTTGTTCGGGGTCGTGGGAGCAGGATGACAGGAACGAATGAATGTGGTAGTCGTGATCGATTTTGAATTTCATAATTCCCTCCAAACGAAAAGATTTCTATATTGATTTTTGATTTACAGCTGTTACCAGACAAACGGAATCAGCCTGTATTTTACTTTTTCCTTGTATTCCGCATAGCCCGAAAGCCCCCCTATCAAGACCTTTTCCTCGTTCAGGATGCGGATAACGGTCACAATGGGATATAGCATAAAGGGGATCAGCCCCCAAAATGAGCCGAGAATCAGGGGAAGCGGTAAAAACATCAGCAGCGTTGCAAGATACATCGGATGACGAACCACAGAGTAAAGCCCCGTGCTGATAACGGTCTGTCCCTCCTGCACCTCTACCGTGCGCGAGAGATATGCGTTTTCGCGCATCACCTCGGCATATATTCCGTATCCTGCCAAAAACAGCACGGAAGCGGTTATCACAAGCCAAAGCGGAACACTCGACCAACCAAATCGAAAATCGAGCGCGGACAAAATAAATCCGACGGGAAACATCAAGCCCGACAGTGCGACCACACCCTGTTGCGTTTTTTCCTTTTCCTTGTTATTCAACCGTTTTTCGAGCAGTGCGGGTGCCTTCACCAAAAGCACGATTCCCATCAGTAGCATCGGGAGAAAGAGTAGTGCGAGAAGCAGCCACGCACCGGGGTAGTAAACCGTCCACGCGGGCAGAAACAACAGCCCACCGACCAAAACAAGCCCAAGCACAAATTTTGCACATGCATTCCGTATCAGCTTCATCGGTTTTCTCCTTTATTTTCTCGTCAGACAAACAACGGTCTCAACGTGGCTTGTATACGGAAACATATCGACGGGCTGAATTTTCTTCACACGGTAGCCGCCGCGCGTCAAGGTATGAAGATCACGCGCAAGAGTCTCAGGGTTGCAGGAAATATACACAACACGCTTCGGTGAAAGCTTTAAGAGACTTCCGAGAAACCGCGGACTGCATCCCGCGCGCGGCGGATCGGTCACAACAACGTCGAACGTTTCGTTCTTCTCTGCAGCGCGCTCCATAAATTCTCCCGCGTCGCCCGCGTAAAAGCGCGCATTCTTCACGCCGTTCCCTACGGCATTCTCCCGCGCGTCGCGCACGGCGTCACGGTTTAGTTCGACACCGATAAGCTCACGCGCGTCCTTCGCCATCGTAAGCCCGATCGTTCCCGTTCCGCAGTATGCGTCAAGGACTCGCTCCTTGCCCGTAAGCCCCGCATACTCTCCCGCGATGCGGTAAAGCACCTCGGTCTGCCGCGAATTCACCTGATAGAACGATCGCGGACTGATACGAAAGGAAAGCCCGCACAGACGATCGGTGATATATCCCTCTCCGTACAGCGTTTCGCTCTCGATCCCAAGCATCAAAGCGGTGTCGGAGGCATTGATATTCCAAACGACCGTTGTGATCTCGGGATGGCGACGGAGAAGCTCATTCGTAAACGAACGCTTCGACGGAAATCCTCCGCGCGCAGTCACAAGCACAACCATGATCTCTCCCGAGAAAAATCCCGTCCGCACGAGGACGTGGCGAAGAAAGCCTCTGCCCGTTTTCGGGTCAAACGCTTTGATCTTAAAGCCCGCACAGAGCTTTCTCACGGTGACGACGATCTCGTCCGCCTTTTCATTTTCAAGGAGGCACCTGTCAACGGGCACGATGCGTCCCGTCGCGGATTGATACACCCCCGACACCATTCTGCCGTCGCGCATACCGAACGCCGCCTGCACCTTGTTGCGGTAATGATGCGGGTCATCCATCCCGAGGATCTCCTCAACGTGACCGTACCGCCCGAGCAGGGCTATCAGCTTCGCCTCTTTCATATGAAGCTGTTCCTCATACGTGAGGTTCTGCAGTTGACATCCGCTGCACTTTTTCGCGTGTGGGCATTCGCTCATAGCTTTCTCCTTTCAACACCCCTCGGCGCGCCGCCGCTTTCGTTCCAAAAGGCGAAGCACGCGCGGGCGGTTGTAGCGCTGAACGACAATGAACTGCGCGTCAAACAGCATAGCGACCGCCGCCGTAAGGGCAAAGATCCACAATTCTCCCCAAAGAAGCGCAAAAAGCAAGGTCGACAGTGACAAAAGCTCGTTTATCCAGTGGTCGGTCTCAGACTTCGCCATCGTGTTCGCAAGCTCTTCGAGCGTGTGCTTTTTTACGTCATACGCTTCGGGATCGTAGGTCAGCACCTTTTCCTTCCACTTTCGCACACAGAGGAGCTTATACAGCCTTTTTTCAAAGCCATGCTCCCGAAACCACCTCTGACCGTGGTGGATCCGAAAGAGCTTCGTCAGGTTTCCGAGGAGAATTCTCCCCCAGAAGTGATAAACGATCGTAAATGCTGTAACTCCCACCCAGAGAAGAACGGCACTCGGAATGTAATCTCCATAATACAGCACAAAGGAAAGAGCCGAAACGGTCAGCATCAGGGCGATCACAATATACATAAACAGCGCCGAGCCGCTTTTGACCTTTTTCTTGGGTGTGCCTTCCGCTTTTTTCATAATACACCTTCACATTCTAAGAATTCGATCCGCTTGCGATCAGCCGAACACCTCGCAGGCAGAAACGAGCTTGATCATATTCTCATCCACGCACTCTCTGCCGTATGCATCAAAAAATCTATCGCGGTACGCATCGGTTCCGAGGTTGAAGCAAAGCGTCCAAGCGCCCCAAAAAAGATCGACGTGTCGATCTCCGACTCCGCCCGCGCCAAGGTCGATGAAGCCCGAAAAGCGCCAATCATCGAGTATCACGTTTGGCAGACAATAGTCGCCGTGCAAAAGCACCTCGTTTTTGAACGCGCCCCTGTTCTCTTCGACGTATCGGTACGCCTCGTCCGCGGTGAAATGCGCGAGCCCATCCGCAAGGTAGGAGAGATCATATTGCCTTTTTCCGTAGTTTTCCGCAGCCGTCGCAAGATAGCCTCTCATTCTGTCTCTGACGGGACAATCACGATACTCGGTTTCGTGAAGCGCACGAAGGCGCTCTCCGAGAAGAACGGCAAGGCGCCTCGGGTCTTCAAGATACCGCCTGTCACAGCAATCCTCCCCTGCGATGCGCGACGTGAGAAGATAATCCCGCCCGCGGTCCGAGCCGTAATATAAGACCTCCGACGCAAGTCCTTTTTTATAGAAGTACCGCGTCATTTCGGCTTCTCTCCCGAGCGTTCCCTCTGCGGAAGACTTCAGATAATATCCCCTGCCCGCCTCAATATAGATCACCCTCGCTTCAGGGGAGCAGCTGCTATCGTAGACCGCCGCACCGTCAAGGATCGCCGTAAGCGCGCTCGGATAATCACGCGGATCAATTTGAATCTTCGTTCGTTTCATCCTTTTCTCCGTTTCGTCACAGACGGTAGCACGTCTTAATATCCGAGCTCCTCATTTACAAGCACGACCTCGATATCAGCGCCGTTCGGCTTCTCCCAAAGCACTGAGAGCGCGCGGCAGATACGCGCGGGGCTCTTGCAGTTGTAACACTTATCCGCACGGATGGCACACGGTGTTTTCACCCCGAGGCGCTGTGCGTTTTTCGGGGCGGCAACATTGCGCGCGCGGAAAAGTGCCGATTCATAGTCGGGCGCAAGCTTGTTTTTTCCAACAACGAAGATCACGCGCTCGTGCCCGTAAAGCGTTGCGGCGACACGGTTGCAGGTTCCGTCGATGTTGATGATCTCACCCGTCTCGGCAAGCCCGTTCACGGATGAAATATACACATCTGCAGACGCCGCCTCACGGCGAACGTCGGCGGCGGTAGCCCCCCCCGGCACTCTCCAATGCCAGATCACGCTGTTTCGCTTTCCGAGCGCCTCGTAAAGCCCCATTTCCTCAAGGGTGACCGAGCCTCCGAACGCAACGATCCTGCGCTCTACCGTCCGAACGAGGTAATCCCTCGCCTCTTCCTTTGTTTCAAAGCATACGACCGAATATCCTTTTTTCAGAAGTTCCTTTTCTACGTTACAAAAGCTCATACTACACTCCCCTGTTTGTTTCTTCAATCATACAACATTATACAATAAAAGTTCCGCCTTGTAAAGATTCTTCGAAAAGAAAAACAAGTGATTTTTGAAAAAATACGTTTTTCCTCTTGCCGAAAGCCGAATTTTGTGGTACGATACAGATAAACAAAAGACTTTTGGAAAGAAGGCGCGAAATATGGTAAAGTTTATCCTCATCCGTCACGGACGCACCACGTATAACACGACAGGGCGCTGTCAGGGGCAGGTCGATTCCCCACTCGACGAGCTTGGGGTAAGGCAAGCGGCTATTACGGCAGAGCATATCGCAAAAAGCATTTCTGCAGCTGCGATCTACGCGAGCGATCTTTCTCGCACGCGTGACACAGCCGCACCGACCGCGAAACGCCTCGGTCTGCCCGTGCATACGAGCAAGGCACTCCGCGAGCTTGATTGCGGAACGTGGGAAAACCGTCTCATCTCCGACATCAAGCGCGAGGAGCCCGACGCCTTTGCTTTGAGACAACGCTCCCTCGGCACCTTCCGTTTCCCAAATGGGGAGAGCTTCAAGGACGGGTATGACCGCGCATTTCTCTACCTGTCCGAGCTTGCGAAAAAGCACGACGGCGAGACCGTCCTCATCTTCACACACGGCGGCATCATCCGCGGCATTGTAGCAGCTTGGTCGGGCATTTCGATCGAGCGGGTACAGGACGTCACGCCTCCGAAAAACACATCGATCACCGTGGCAGAATACGAAAACGGAAAAATAAAGCTGCTGTCATTCAATGACGTCAGCCATCTGCCGAGCGAGCTGCAGTAAAGGCTAATAATCAGAAGAGACAGAGTCGTACGACTCTGTCTCTTCGTTTTATTCACTTCTCTGCGAGACGCAAATATGCCTCGGCGTATCTCTTTCCGAACACGCGGAGAGATGCTGAATTAAAGTGGATGCCGTCGTCCTTCAGAGAAAGTCCCTCAGCAGAAACCATCGCACAATTCGGCAGCTCCTTCGCAATCTCACGGTACTGTTCGTTCATTCGCGCGGGGCGATCCTCAAATCCCCATTTCTCTCCGGGATTCTCCGATAGCTCTCCAATGATGAGGGGAAGTTCCTCGGCGTCAAGCTCCTGCCTAAGCGACGTGATCATCGTGACGAAGCGATCTTTATGCGCGAGAAGCTCCGCGTCGGTATGACAGTCGCTCTCTCCTTGGTGCCAGATGATACCCGCAAGTGTCGACGTTCTCATCGCGAGCTTCGCCATAAAGAGCGCGTGATCGTACAGAATTTCGCCCGGCATCCATTGTTCTATTTGGGTTCCGCCGTCGGCACAGGGGATCAGACCGATCCGTTCCCCCGTAGCCCTTGCGATCTCATCCGCAAAGCTTGCCGCAAGACCAATCCCGCTATGATTCTTTTTTCCAAGAACCCTCCTGTCGGGATTGATCGGCTCGCTCATCGTCTGCCATCTGCCCATACGGAGCATCAGGCAGTTCTTGTTTTTGATCGGCTCGACCTCGTCAAATTCTCCGCGGCCCGCCATATTCGACTGTCCGATCATCAGGAATGACCGAATAGCACCACCCTCTATCTTGAGGCCGTCACGAATTTCCATTTTATTCTCCTCCTTAAATCCGTCTTAAAGGCCGAGGTCTGCCTTGATTGCGGCGTGAAGATCATGCCGCATCTGCATGACCGGCTCGTAGCTTGATTTCCCGAGCTTTTTCGCGATACTGAGGGTCGCATCGGTCAAAATGATCACATACAGCCCACTCTCTGGATCGACGAATACCGACTGTCCCGTGTGGCCGCAATGTCCGATGCTTCCATCAGGGAAAAGCCCGCCTGCCTGCATAAAGTTCTCGTTCACGTATACGTAGCCAAGTCCACGGTGACCGGACGTTTTTACGGTTGCCATATTCTCGGTGTAATTTCTTGCGGCAAGCGTAAAGGTCTCCTCTGAAAAGAGCGGCGATCCGTGTGCCATCAGCATTTTTGCAAAGAGCGTCATATCCTTGAGATTCGAAAACAGCCCCGCGTTTCCCGCAACACAGCCAAGGTGTCGACAGTTGTAATCATTGACCACTCCGCACATTTCTTCCTTGCCGTTTGCATTTACGATATCGAGCGTTCGATCCGGCAAATAACCTGAGGAATGCATCCCGAGTGGCTCCGCAACGTGCTTTTTGAATGCAACGTCAAGGCGTTCTCCGTAGATCGTCTCAAGTATTCTGCCGAGAACGATAAAGCCGGGACAGCTGTAACGAATTTCCGTTCCGAACGGAACATCCGAAGGAATATTCAATATGTAATCCTGAACGGTCTCGTAACCGCCCTCGTGCTTCAGAAGCGACTTGTGACCGATGCCCATCGTGTGCGTCATCAGGTGTTTTACCGTCATTTCCTTCTTGTCGTCGGATACGGGGAAGAATTTGCTCACGGGATCCGAAACGGAAAGCAATCCCTTATCGATCGCCATCAAGGCAAGAGAGGTGGTGGCAACGATCTTCGTGACCGATGCCATATCGAATAGCGTCTCTTCGGTGAGGACGCGATCCTGCGTGGTTCTTTTGACGTCGCAAAGGATCTCGTCACCGCGTCCGACACGAACGATAATGTTTTGAACAAGCTCATTCTCTATGAGCGCATCAATACATTTTTCTAAATGTTTCATTTTCTCTCCTTCTTTCTTCAGGAATTATCGTAGACTTTATTATGTATTATAGCAGTTACATTCAAGAAAAGCAATTCTAAATCTTCCGTTTTTTATCCACTAAATTACGATACTGCACATCAAAAGCATACCTAGATAAGAAGCGTTTCCTTGTTCGTTCCGTAGAAAATATCCGTGTGCCCTGAGAGCTTCTTGCAGATTTCTTCAAAGCGTTCCCAACTGATATATTCGGCATCCATTTCGTACGAATGTCCCCAAATATAAAGAAGCTGCGGCTCATCGGCTTCAAGCGCGAAAAATTCATCCACGATCTTCTCAAGCTCGGGCTCTACATAATACACCGACGGATCGAAGCGATATAGATTATCCTGCCGATCAAAGCGATGTGTCGACGTGATCGTTCGGGCATATTTTACACCCGTGCGCTCTCGGATCACCGCCGCTACGCGGTCATCGTTGTTCACACCGCCACACGGATACGCCATACCGACGACCTCGTATCCTGCAAGCTCCGAAAGCTTCCGCCGATCGCTTTCCACCTGATACGCGACCGTATCGTCGTCAAGACGTGTGAGATTGGGGTGTGTAAGAGTATGTACCGCGATCTCATGCCCTTCGTAGATCCTCCCGACGTCGGACGGAGAAATTTTGTTGTGCGGCACCCGTCGTCCGTTTCTGTCGAGCGCGTTCGGTAGACCGAGCAGAGAGGAATTCAGATTAAACGTTCCCTTCAGTCCGTATTCATTGAGGATCGCGATCAGCCGCTCGTCCTGCGTAACACCGTCGTCAAAGCTGAAGGTGATTGCCTTTTTCTTTCCGTTCCACATTTTTATGTACTCCTTTTCGATTTTCCGTCGGCACTACGGCATCAATATCCTATATTGCTGCTTGAATAAAGCTCGGGCTTGAAATTCTCTATATTGACCTCCGACGGTGTGATCTCAAGAAGATCACAAATAACCGATAAAACTCTGCCGCCGATCCGCTCAGTGCCCGCGGGCGTGTAGAAATGCACAAAATCGGAGCGGTAGGAGTCGGGGACTTCCTTCATGAGAGAATAGAGATCATTGATCACGGTATCCGTATGAGAAAGCGCTCGCAGCGCAGTAGTATTGTATTTTTCGATCGTAGCATTATGTCTTTTGAACTCCGGTCTGCACCACTCCTCCTTCACGGAGGTAGACGTGGCAAAAACAATTTTCGCTTTCGGGAAAAGCATCCTGAACCGCTTGTCGATCCGGGCGATCGCCTCCTCATAGTACGAAAGAGATGTAAGCGGCTCGTCTCCGAACAGCTCGAGCGCATCCCACAGCCCCGCATTCCAGTGAACGAGGTCGACGTCGTCCCCCCATCCTCCTTTTTTCTTCCATTCGTGCGCATAGCGCAGAACATATTCCGCGAATCTGCAATTTTCACCGGGATAATAGACCTCAGCCGTATTACTGAGCGCTTCCTTGACATATTTGTCATACCCCATTCGGATGGAATCTCCGATCAAAACTACTTTTTTCATATTTACTCCTTTTCCGCTTTTCCTATCATAAAAATAGCACCAAGGATCAATACGATCCCGATCACCGAAAACAGATCAAGGGGCTCCTTGAACAAAATGACACTGAACAGTGTCGCCGCCATCGGTTCAACCACGGCAAGTGCCGATGCAGTGCCTGCCGACAGGCTCTTCATTGCAAGGGTGTAGAGGACGTACGGCACAACAAAGGTACAGATCCCAAGCCCGAGAAGCAAGGGGATCGTGACAGCAGGCGCCGCAGAGGCATTCGTTACCACCTTTACGGGCTCAAGCACGAAAAGGGATATCAGGGACATAAACAGAAAGCTGTACAGGGTCACGGACGCGGGCGCGATCTTCTTTTGCATCATAATTTTCGTCAGAATATTATATCCCGCGTAAGCGATACCCGACAAGGCTCCGAACAGGATCCCCACAGCATCAAACCGCAGACCGCCGATGATGCCCGAAACGAGACAACACCCGATCAGCATTCCAAGAACGGCTGCGAGCTTCAGCTTCGTAAGCTTTTCCTTAAGAAACAGCACCGAGAAGATCATCACGTAGATCGGGGCTGTGTACATCAGCACAACTGCCGTCGAAACCGAGGTCATCTGCATCGACAGAAAGTAACAGCTTGCCGTAAAGAACAGGCACGCTCCGCTTCCGAAAAAGAACAGAAGATAGATCGGCTTTATGCGAAACGCAGACCTTGCGCGAACGCAGGAATACACCAGCATACAAAGAAACGAAACAGTGGCACGAACACCCGTCATCTGAAAGGACGTAAAGCCGTACGGCGTCAGATAATGCACGAAGATCCCCGATGTTCCCCAGAAGATCCCCGCAAGAATTATGTAGAAAATTGCTCTTTTTTTCATATTGCTAAAATCCTATAATCTCTATTCTTTTTTGGACACGAATCCAACCGAAGGTCATTCTTGTTCGTCCAAAACAAAGCCTTGAACCCTGCCACCGATCAGCGTGAGCTTTCCGACCTGCCCGATCTCGAAAGCGTCGTAGATATCCTCCTCGACCGGAATTTTAAGTATTTCTCCGTGATCGTCCTGAAAAAAGATCACAAAATTCTGAGCCGTTTTCGGGAGCTTGGTCCCCTCCGACGTGACAAAACACTTTTGGTCGACCACCTCTACGTGTATCGTTTCGTCGATCTTTGGTACCTTTTTTAATTCTTCCTCAAGCTGCTGTTTATACGTCTTATCTCGTTTGCGTCCTCTGATCATCGCAATCACGCAGAACACAACGATAAAGACGATGAAAATGATTGCTATGAAATCAATAGGATCTATTGGCATAGTAGTACCTCGTGTAAGTATTCGTTTTTGTCGGTGAGGGTTATTGTGATTTTTTCGTCAGACACACGACAGATTCGACATGCCCCGTCCTCGGAAACAGATCAACGGGCTGCACCTCCCCGATCTCATAGCCCTTTTCAGAGAAATATTTGCAGTCTCTCGCAAGGGTGTCGGGGCCGCAGGAAACGTACACCACACGCGGAACCCCGCGCGCCGCGATCGCATCGATCAGCTCTCGTGTCGTACCCTTTCTCGGCGGGTCGATCACAACAACGTCGGCAGAGATCTTCTCTCCGCGCCCCTGCTCGGCGGCAGAAAGGAACCGTTCCGCACTCGACGCGTCTCCGCAGTAGAAGGATGCGTTCGTAATACCGTTTCGCTCGGCGTTTTTCCTCGCGCACTCGACCGCCTCGGGGACGATCTCGATGCCGATAAGCTCCTTCACGCTGTCCGCCATCGTAAGCCCGATCGAGCCGATACCGCAGTAGAGGTCAAGAAGAGTCTCCTTCCCCGTAAGCGCCGCTCGCTCCTTTGCAAGTCCGTAAAGCAGCTCCGCTCCGTCGTGGTTCACCTGCCAGAAGGCGGCGGGGTCGATCTCGAATTCAAGTCCGCAAAGACGGTCGCGAAGTGTCCGCACGCCGTCGAGGACGATATATTTTTCCCCAAGCACCACGTTGGTATTTTCGTGCTGTATGCATAGAAGCACGCCGACAACCTCGGGGAACTGTCTCCGAAGCGTCCGCGCCATATCGTATCCACGGGGAAAGTTTGCATCCCGCACGACGACCGTGACGAGGATCTCCCCCGTTCCCTCTCCCTGCCTGAGATAAAAGTGGCGGATCAGCCCCTTCCCTGTTTCCTCGTTATACGCGGGGATCTTATGCTTGTTCGCGAACGCGCACAGAAAGGCGACGATCTCAGAAAAGCGTGCAGGCTGAAGCGCACAGTCGATTGCAGGAACAAGGCGGTGCGTTTTGGATGCATAAAAGCCCGCCTCGATGCCATTCTTGCCCATCGCGACGGGATATTGTGCTTTATTGCGGTAGCCGCGCACGCGGCCGTCTGACAAAACGGGAAGGACCGTCACGTGGGACAGCCCCTCGCGGCGGAAGCAATTCTCGACGTGCTCGCGCTTCAGCTCCTTTTCGTATTCGTATGAGATCGGTCTGTAAATACAACCGCCGCACCCGAGAGGAGCGCGACAGAGGTCGACGTCCTCCCTTTTTTCGGAGGGCGTCACGATCTTATGTAGCTTTCCGACGATATAGCTCTTATTCAGCTTGATCGCCGTGGCTTCAACGGTCTCTCCCGTCACCGCGCCCTTCACAAAGACCACGGTCCCGTCCTCGCGGTAGCCGCCCGCGAGCCGTCCGACGCCGCAACCGAGATTGTTCATCTCGGTCAGCGTGACGCGGAACAGATCGTTTTTTCGAATGCTCTTCTGCTCCATGATCAGATATAGTATTCCTTACCGTTGTCGAGGCAGAGGCAGGCGAGCTTGCCGCCAAATGCGGCTCCGCAGTCGATCGCGATCGAGCCGTTGCCATAATAGATCATTTCGGGCTCTGCATCGGGGATCTCCGACACGGGAACGTGTCCGACGATGATCTGCTTATCATCAAAATACTCACGCTCGAGATCGAGCGGCTCCGAGATAAAGGTCTCGGGATCGCATTCCTCAAGCTTCATATCGGGCGAAAAGCCCGCGATCCCCGCGTGGACGAGCAGATAGGTCTCATCCTTCACCGTGACCTCCTCGTAAAGTGCCATGTCGGCAAGATAATCAAGGACGCCCTCCTTCATATCGTCGTCAAGCTCGCGAAATCCCGCAAGCGTCGAGGCACCGCCCGCCTTCACCCATTCATTCATTTCTGCGATGAATGCAGGATCGGGATCGCCGCCCTCCTTCGTGAATTTATCGTATGCAAGGAGCATCCTTGCCGCCTTATAGTCATGGTCACCGACGATCGGCAGAACGTTTGCGCGCATACTCATGTCACACAGAATGCCCATCGGATCTTCCCCGTGGTCAACGATATCTCCGATGACGTACAGAACGTCCTTATCGGAAAAGCCGATCGCGGAAAGCAGCTCGTTATAACGGTCCATCGAACCGTGCAGATCGGATACAACGTATGTCATAGAAATAGTCCCTTCTTTCGTTTTTGTAGTATCGGCGTCAAAGGACGCACACGACGTCGGAGAAATACACCGTCGTCAAGGCGGTCGGGTCAAGCTCCCTTGCAAGCGTCTCAAGCCGCCGGCAAACGGGATACTCGGTGTAGAAATGCCCCGCCTCGATGAGGCTCACACCCGTCTCGGGCGCGTCGACGAGCTGATGATACGAAAGCTCACCCGTGACGTAGGTATCGGCCCCTGCCGCGGTCGCGGCATACAGATCATCCTTCCCCGAGCCGCCGAGAACGGCAACGCGAGACACCGTCTCGCATCCCTTCGCGAGCTTCACAACGGGCGCTTTCAGCACGTCCTTAACGCGGCGTGCGAAGTCCTCTGCGGAAATCTTTTCGGGAAGACTGCCGATCCGTCCGATCGCCTCATCCCCGAAGGGACGGACGTCCGAAAGTCCGAATAGCTGTGCGAGAATATCGTTGACACCGCCCTCCACCGCGTCGAGACGGGTGTGGAAGGACATCACGGAGATCCCGTTTTTCACAAGCGTAATGAGCTTTCTCTCGGCTTCGTTCTCCTCCGAAAGGTGCTTCACTCCGCGGAAGATCAGCGGATGGTGCGTGAGGATGAGATCATATTCGCCCTCAATCGCCTTCTCCACGACCCCTTCGGTCACGTCAAGCGCGATGAGGATCTTCCTGACCTCGCGCGATGCATCGGGGCAACACATCAGTCCGTCGTTGTCCCATTCACAGGATAACGCCGAAGGTATTTTTTCACAAAAATACTTGTAATATTCTCTTACGGTCATATTTTACCTCTTATCTTCTTGCAGGGGCTTTCCCCTGCACCCCACTCGGGAACTTTTTGAAAAAAGTTTCCGAGGCCTTCAAAAACTTTTCTCGCAAAAAGAAAATCGTTTTAAAAAAGTTTTTGAGGATTCAAAAGGAACTTTTTTCAAAAAGTTCCTTTTGCAGAGTGCGAGACAGAGTCTCGCTCCCCTTTAGAGCCTCGATCTCTTTTATCAGTGCCTCGTCATCAGAGACGTCATCCTTCTCAGCGTTTCCCACGGCGCTTCGCTTCCCCTCGATGCGTCTTTGATAGACCGCCGCGAGGCGTTCGGTGAGAAGACGGTAAAGGGCAGGATCCTGCCCCATATCGGGTGCGCCGCATAGAAGCAGTGCGCGCTCCCTATGCGTGTCCCCAAGCATACGGCAGACACCGTCGTACTCTGCGACGATGATCTGATAGAGCCGATCGCCGTCGTCAAGCGCAAGGCGCTCTGCGACGATCCTGAAGCCGTTTTCCGCAAGATACCGACGCACCTCCTCGGGGTGCGTCTGAGGCTGAAGCACGAGCCTCTTTCCTTCATTTTGCACGAAGGGTGCCTCTGAAAGGATGCGGACGATCAGCTCGCCGCCCATTCCCGAGATCAGAATATCATCGGGTGCATAGCGTTCGATGCCGTGAAGCCCGTCGGTCTTAAGGACCGTGATGCGGTCCGAAAGTCCGTATTTTTCAATATTTTCCCGTGCCGATGCGATCGGGCCATCTCTGACGTCCGAGGCGATCACGCGCGGGCTGATCCCCGATAGGCAGAGTGCGATCGGCAAGTGTGCGTGATCGGTACCGACGTCCGACACAACGCTTCCGCGGCGCACGCTGTCAAATACCGCCGAAAGACGGGCGCGCAAAACGGGATCATTCGGTTTTGTCGCTTCCTTCATACGGTACCTCCGGGTGTTTTTTGTTTATCGATAAGCGCAAACGCGCCAAAAGCAAATGGGTATGGGTCATTCCTCGGGAAAGCACGCTTTCCCGAGGAATACAGCCCGGGATAGAAGTCACCGCATATCGTGCGGAGACAGGCTTCCGGCTTTTAGTTCTTGGAAGCAAGATACTCGTTCAGCTTTGCTACGAGCTCGTCGGCATTGGTACCGTGAACTGCGCAAGCGTCCTCGATCGACTCGCCGCGGGATGCGGGGCAGCCGAGACAGTGCATTCCGATCTCGAAGAAGAAACGCGCGGTCTCCATATCGTAGTCAAGCACTTCGCCGATAACGGTCTGTTTCGTAACAGTCATTGTATAGATCCTCCGTTTTGATACTTGGAGCGTGCCGAAACGCACAAAACTCCGATGATATTATACCGCAGTCGAAGGATTCTGTCAACAGATTTTGCGGATTTTGCAATTTTCAAAAAAATCCGTGAAACCACTTGCAAAATGCGGTATATTTGTGCTATAATAATATAGATTTTAAATTTACGAGATTTTTTACGGAGGACTTTACCTTGATCGTCGCACTTGAAGACGCAAAAGTGAAGCTCGTCGCGCTCCGCGACGTCGTAAAGGAGCTGCATTCGTCGCTCCGCATCGACGCACTCGCAATGGAGGCAGAGGAGCTTGAGCAGCATACACTGAACCCGAATTTCTGGGGGGACTCCGAGCGTTCCTCGAAGATCCTTCAGGAGATCAAACAGAAAAAGGATACCATCGAGGAGTACGAGGCTCTCGCATCGAGGCTTGAGGACACGATCGCACTGTGCGAAATGGCAAGCGAGGTCGATGACGAGGACTCGGTCGATGAGGTCCTTTCCGAGCTTGAGGGGATCACTGAGACCGCAGAGGATATGCGGATCTCCACCCTTCTCACGGGTGAATACGACCGCAACAACGCGATCATCTCCTTCCACCCCGGCGCGGGTGGAACCGAGGCGCAGGATTGGGCGCAGATGCTCTACCGTATGATCACGCGGTACGTAGAAAAGCACAAGTTCACCTATAAGCTCCTTGATTGGATCGACGGTGACGAGGCGGGTCTGAAATCCGCCACCATTATGGTCGAGGGCATCAACGCCTACGGCTTCCTTAAAAGCGAGCACGGCGTACACCGTCTCGTGCGCGTTTCCCCCTACGATTCGGCAGGCAGACGCCACACCTCCTTCTCGTCGATCGAGGTCATGCCCGAATTTGAGGAGGTCGACCAGGTCGTGATCCGTCCTGAGGACATCGAGGTTACGGCACACCGCTCGTCGGGTGCGGGCGGTCAGCACATCAACAAGACCGACTCCGCGATCCGCATCGTCCACAAGCCCACGGGCATCGTGGTCGGCTGTCAGACCGAGCGTTCGCAGGTACAGAACAGAGAGTATGCCCTGAAGATGCTGAAGTCGAAGCTGATGGAGATCAAGCTCCGCGAAAAGCTTGAAAAGATCGAGGACATCAAGGGCAACAAGACCAACATCGAGTGGGGCGCTCAGATGCGTTCCTACGTATTTATGCCCTACACCCTCGTAAAGGACAACC